>NZ_JBFULY010000007.1:0-170677 GCF_054049655.1 Cellulomonas sp. P5_C5
CGCTCGGTCGGGTGCCCGTCGGCGTCGACGGCACCGAGCGCGGCGAGCGTCGCGTGCGCCGCCGCCATGGCCGCGGCGGGTGGCCGGTCGAGCAGGGCGAGCCCCAGACCGTCCGGGCTCCCCCAGCACGCCAGCTCGAGCGCGAACGCCGTGAGGTCCGCCGTGAGGATCTCCGGCTGCGGGTGCGCGACCAGCCGCGCGTGGTCGTGCGCGGACCAGCAGCGGTACACCGCCCCGGGCCCTTCACGCCCCGCGCGGCCCGCACGCTGCTCCGCGGACGCACGGCTCACCCCGACGGTCACCAGCCCGGCGAGCCCGCGGCGGTGGTCGGTGCGCGGCTCGCGCGAGAGTCCCCCGTCGACCACCAGCCGGACGCCCGGCACCGTCAGCGACGACTCCGCGACCGCCGTCGAGACCACGACCCGGCGCCGTGCACCGGCGGCGAGCGCGAGGTCCTGCGCATGCGTGGGCAGCCGACCGTGCAGCGGCCGGACGTCGGCGCTGCCGAGACCCGCGAGCCGGCGCACCACCCCGTCGACCTCCCCGGCACCCGGGACGAACACCAGGACGTCGCCGGTCCGCTCGTCGAGCGCGCGGCGCACGGTCGCCGCCACGTGGTCGAGGAACGCCGGGGTCACGCCGCGCTCGTCGGTCCGTGCGGTGCGCGCGGGCGCGGGGCACCAGACCTCCTCGACGGGGAACAGTGCACCCGGGACGGCGACGACCGGCGCGGGTCCCGTACCGCCGAGCAGCGCCGCCGTGCGCTCGGCCTCGACGGTCGCGGACATCGCGACCACGGCGAGGTCGTCGCGCAGGTGGGCCCGGACGTCCACCAGCAGGGCCAGGGCGAGGTCGTCGACGAGGTGCCGCTCGTGCACCTCGTCGAGGACCACCGCCGCGACCCCCGGCAGCTCCGGGTCGCGCTGCAGGCGCCGCAGGAGCACCCCGGTGGTGACCACCTCGACGCGGGTCGCTCCGCTCACCACGCTCTCCCCGCGGACGGAGAACCCGACGCTGCGCCCGAGGGGCTCGCCCAGCAGGTGGGCAAGCCGACGGGCCGCCGCGCGTGCTGCGATCCGGCGCGGCTGGGTGACCACCACCCGCCCGGGGAGCGTCGCGGCGACCGCCGGCGGCACCAGGGTCGTCTTCCCCGTGCCGGGGGGTGCCTGCACCACGACGACACCCCGTGCCCGGAGGGCGGCCACGACGTCGCCCAGCCCGGCACGCACCGGGAGGTCGGGCGGGTGGGCGAGGAGCCGGGCGATCGGGTCGTCGTGCACGCCCGCATTCTGCGCGGTCAGGTCGACGATCGCTCCTTCGCCGACTCCACGGGCAGCAGGGCGGCGCCGACGAGGAAGCACACCGCGCCGACGAACGTGCCGAGGTTCACCAGCTCGAGGTTGGCCAGCTCGTCGGTGGACCGCACGTACCGGGCCGCGACCGCCGAGATCCCGAACGCGACCGAGCCGAGCAGGTTGAGCGCGGCGATCCGCCACCCCGTCGAGCGGTCCGACCGCGGCAGGACGCCCCGGTTCACCTCGGCGTAGGCGAACCAGCTGGCGACGAGGAAGCAGATCGACCCCAGCACGTCCGGCGCCCAGACCAGGTGCCGCGCCTGCTCTGTGGTCAGGTCCGCCTGGGTCGCCGAGTACGTGCTGATGTTGAAGAAGACCGTCCCCACCAGCTGGACGAGCACCGCCCAGAAGTCGATCCGGCGTGGCTTCCAGCCCACCAGCGACGCGAGCCGGCTCGGCCGAGCGGACTCCGCGAGCACCCCGCCGGGTGCCCGCAGGGTCTCGTGGAACTGCAGGTAGCCGGCCGACGTGAAGAAGATCGACCCGACGAAGAACGTGCCCGCGACGACCGCCGGGTCGAGCGCGTCGAAGTACAGCGGGACCGACCCGAGGGCGAAGCAGAGCGACCCGATCGCGAACAGGCTCCCGATCCACCAGCTCATGGCGCTGGCACGGCCACCCTCGGCGCGCACGCCCGCGAGCCGCAGCCCGAGGCCCTTGCGGTGCCGCCGCGAGCTCCACTCGACCTCGCTGCCGTCCGGGCGCACGAGCACCGCGTGCGTGACGAAGCCGAGCGGGCCGTGGGTGTGCAGGACCCGCCAGCCCGCGGGCAGGTCCGGGACGGTCGAGGTCACTGGTGCAGGCCGGTGCGCGCCTTGCTCTTCGCCGCGGCGTGCGCGGGTGACGTCCACACGTCGGGCTTGGCGGTGGGGCGCTGCACGGGTTGCTCCGCGACCAGCGCGTCCCAGGCGGCCATCAGGTCGCGCAGGAGCAGCTCGACCATCATGCGGCTCAGGTCGAGCCGGACGACCACGCGCAGCAGGTGCACCGCGTCCGCGTCGGGCGGCAGGCTGTACGCCGGCACGATCCAGCCGTCCTCGCGCAGCCGCGCGGACAGGTGGTAGACGTCGAAGCCCGGGTCCCCCTTGATCGAGAAGGTGACCACCGGCTCCGCCAGGCCGGGGTTGAGGATCTCGAACCGGCCGCTCGCCTCGAGGCTCTCGTTGAGGAACCGGGCGTTGGCGAGCATCGTCTCGACGATCGAGGTGTACCCGCTGCGCCCGAGCCGAAGGAAGTTGTACATCTGCGCCTGGATCATGGCCGACCCGCGCGAGAAGTTGAACGTGTAGGTCGGCTGCGCTCCGCCGAGGTAGTTCACGCTGAAGACGAGGTCCTCCGGGAGCTTCGAGGCGTCCCGGAAGATCAGCCAGCCCACGCCCGGGTAGACGAGCCCGTACTTGTGCCCGGAGACGTTGATCGACGCCACCTGCTCGAGCCGGAAGTCCCAGCGCAGGTCGGGCTCCGCGAACGGGGCGATGAACGCACCGCTGGCGCCGTCGACGTGCAGCGGGATGTCCCACCCCTTCTCGGCCTTGACCCGCACCAGGAGGTCGTTGATCTCCTCGATGGGATCGGCCTCACCGATGTGGGTGGTCCCGAGCACCGCGCCGACCGCGATCGTGTTCTCGTCGATCTGGCCCTCGACGTCGTCGGCGTCGAGCACGAACCGGTCCGCCTTCATCGGGATCTTGCGCATCTCGACGTCGAAGTAGTTGGCGAACTTGTCCCACACCACGTGGGTCTCGGCACCGAAGACCACGTTGGGCCGGTCCGTCGGCAGCCCCGCAGCCTGCCGCCGGTCGCGCCACGCGCGCTTGTGGGCGAGCAGGCCGAGCATGATCGCCTCGGAGGACCCGATGGTGGCCACGCCCACGACAGCCGTGGAGTCGGGGGCGTTGAAGAGGTCGCCCAGCATGTGCACGCAGGCTTCCTCGATCAGCGACGCCGCCGGGTACTCCTCGTGGTCGATGTGGTTCTTGCGGAGCGTGTCGTGGATGAGCTTCTCCGCCTGCGGCTCCATCCACGTGGTGACGAACGACGCGAGGTTGAGCGTCTCCCGTCCGTCGAGCATGAGGCCGGTGTGGATGAGCTCGTAGGCTTCGTCCGGCTCCAGGCCGTGGGCGGGGAACGTCCCGCGGTCGACGTGCTCGCGGAAGCTGGGCCGGCCGTGGATCGGGCCGAACGGGTCGGACGTCTCGCTCACCTGTGCTCCTCCAGTTCATCGGTCCGGAGCTGGCTGACTGCCTCCCCCGGCACGCACCTGCGCGTCGAACGTAGCGCGGTCCGTCCCGAAATGTCCCGCGGGTAGGGTCCGTCGTATGGGCTGGTACGACGCGACCTTCGTCCAGACCGGTCGCTCACCCGCGCTGTGGGCGCTGGTCGGGTTCCTCGTGACGTTCGCCCTGGTGCGGACTGTCACGCGACGGATCCACGCCCGCCAGGACGCACGCGCCGACACCTCCGGCCCCGTCAAGGACGTCTACATCGCCGGGGTCCACGTCCACCACCAGGTGTGGGGCATCCTCCTCGTCCTCGTCTCGGGGCTCCTGACGTTCCGGTTCCGGCCGGAGTCGCCGTGGATCGACGTGCTCGCCCTGCTGTTCGGCGCCGGTGCCGCGCTCACGCTCGACGAGTTCGCGCTGTGGTTCCACCTCGACGACGTGTACTGGTCCACCGAGGGCCGCAAGTCGATCGACGCGGTCATGGTCGGCGGGGCCCTGGGCGGCGCCGTCCTACTCGGCGTCTCCCCGATCGGCAGCACGAACGAGGAGAACCTCCCCGCGTGGCTGTACTCGGCCATCGTCGCGATCCACATGGCCTTCGCGTTGGTCAGCGTGCTCAAGGGCAAGCTCGCGACCGCGATCATCGGCGTCGTCGTCCCGGTCCTGGCCGTGGTCGGTGCCGTCCGCCTCGCCAAGCCCGCGTCGTACTGGGCGCGCCGGCGGTACCGCGGTGACAAGCTGGGACGCGCGCAGCGGCGTTACGGCGCGGCGTACCAGGCCCGGCACGACCGTCTGCGCGACGTCCTGGGCGGCGCCCCCTCCCCCCGGTCCGCAGGGTCCGAGGTGGCCGACGGGTAGGATCGGGCGATCCCCGCCTGCCTGGCTCTCGCGCTCCCCTGCCCGTCAGCCACTCCCTGACGACCAGCTAGGACCCGCACGATGACCGCCCTCACCACCACGCCTCCGACGCTCGACGGCGTCGACCCCGCTGAGCTCGACGTGTTCCTGCGGGTCGCGGACCAGATCAGCCGGCTCCCGTCGGACCACCCGCACCTGGCCCTGGCCCGGCGCGCGACGTCGGCGCTGTTCAAGGCCGCCAAGAAGCAGCGCCGCGCCGAGAAGCGGGACGCCATCAGCGCCGCTGACCGCGCGGTCATCCACGCCACGGCCACCGGCAGCCCGGGCCGCATCGACGACGAGACCCAGGGCATCCCCCTGGTCTCCAGCGCGCAGGGCGCCACGGCCGGCACGCTGCTCAAGGCCCGGCCCTGCTACATCTGCAAGGAGCCGTACGTCGAGGTCGACGCGTTCTACCACCAGCTCTGCCCCGCGTGCGCGCGGCTGAACCACGCCAAGCGCGACGCCCGCACGGACCTGACCGGCAAGCGCGCACTGCTCACGGGCGGGCGCGCGAAGATCGGCATGTACATCGCGCTGCGGCTCCTGCGGGACGGCGCGACGACGACGATCACCACCCGGTTCCCCCGCGACGCCGCCCGTCGCTTCGCCGCGATGCCGGACAGCGCCGACTGGCTGGACCGGCTGAGCATCGTCGGCATCGACCTGCGCGACCCGGCCCAGGTGGTCGCGCTCGCGGACTCGGTGGCCGCGCAGGGTCCGCTCGACATCCTCATCAACAACGCAGCGCAGACCGTCCGCCGCTCCCCCGGCGCGTACACGCACCTGGCCGACGCCGAGCTGGAGCCCTTGCCGGACCGTCCGCTGCCGCAGATCACGACGTTCGGCCGCACCAGCAGCAGCGCGCACCCCGTCGCGCTCGCCGGGTCCGTCACCGAGCTGACGAGCGTGGCGGCAGGCGTCGCGACGCTGGCGCTCACCGCCGAGCACGCCTCGCTGGAGCGGCTCGTGGCCGGCACCGCGATCGACGCGGGCGGCCTGGTCCCCGACACGGCGGAGACCAACAGCTGGGTGCACACGGTCGACCAGGTGGACCCCATGGAGCTGCTCGAGGTCCAGCTGTGCAACCAGACGGCGCCGTTCATCCTGGTCAGCCGCCTGCGCGGGGCCATGAACGCACGCGAAGGCGCCCGCGCGTACGTCGTCAACGTCTCCGCGATGGAGGGCGTCTTCTCGCGCGGCTACAAGGGTCCCGGCCACCCGCACACCAACATGGCCAAGGCGGCGCTCAACATGCTGACCCGCACCAGCGCCACGGAGCTGGCCGGCGACGGCATCCTCATGACCAGCGTCGACACGGGCTGGATCACCGACGAGCGCCCCCACCCGACCAAGGTCCGGCTGGCCGAGGAGGGCTTCCACGCGCCGCTCGACCTGGTCGACGGTGCGGCGCGCGTGTACGACCCGATCGTGCGCGGCGAGGCCGGCGAGGACCTGTACGGCTGCTTCCTCAAGGACTACGTCCGTTCTGCCTGGTAGTCCCCAGAGGCGCGCTGCACATCCGTGCACCACGATGGGCCCGTGCATCGCGACCTCAGTGCCCACCTGTCCCTGAACGTCACCTCGCCGGCGACGCTCGCCTTCGAGCTCGCCGTGTCCACCCAGCTCGTCGCGGACGAGTCGCTGCGGATCACCCTGGACGGCTCGCCGGTCCGCGTCGAGGAGGTCCCCGACCACCACGGGACACGGCTGCACGTCGTCCGTGCGGACGTCGGCCGCCTCGTCCTGGACTACTCGGCGTCCGTCTCCGGCCGGGCCGCGCCGGTGGGCTCCGACGAGGCCGACCTGCTGCGCTACCTGCGGCCGAGCCGCTACTGCGAGTCGGACACGCTCGGCCCCACCGCGTACGCCGAGTTCGCGGGCCTGCGCGGGTTCGACCTGCTGTCCGCCGTCAGCTCCTGGGTCGGCTCCCGCCTCTCCTACGTCCCGGGGTCGAGCCTGCCCACCGACGGTGCGGTGCAGACGCTCCTGGGACGCGAGGGCGTGTGCCGCGACTACGCGCACCTCGTGATCGCCCTCCTGCGCGCCCTGGACGTGCCCGCGCGGCTCGTGTCCGTCTACGCCCCCGGGCTCTCCCCGATGGACTTCCACGCCGTCGCAGAGGCCCACCTCGACGGCCAGTGGTACGTCGTCGACGCGACGACCCTGGCGCCGCGCACGAGCCTGGTGCGGATCGCGACCGGGCGCGACGCGTCGGACACCGCGTTCCTCAACGTGCACCACGGGTACGCCGACCTCGACGAGCTCGAGGTGACCGCGGTGGCGGACGTCCTGCCGGACGACGACGTGCGGGACCTGGTCACGCTCGGTTGAGACGCGCGCTGCTAGCCTCCGGATCGTGACAGAACCGGACGAGACAGGCACGGCGGCCCCGCCCCGTCGCCGCTCCTTCCTCGCCCGCCGGACGGGCACCGACGACTTCGGGATCGTCCTGTCCCTGCTGGTCACGGCGTACGTCGCCTTCGCCCTGAGCGCTGCCCGGTGGGTCGAGATCATCGTCTTCGTGCTCTACCTGTTCACGCTCGGTCTGGCGGTGCGGACCTCCCGCCCGATGCCGCACCAGAAGCGGTTCGTCCGCATCGTGCTCGTCGTCTCGGCGGTCGTCTCGGTGCTGGCGCTCGTCACCCTCCCCGCGGCCGCGGCCGACGGGGTGCTCGACGCGGTGGTCTGCGTGATCCTCATGACTGCGCTGGTCGTGATCCTCGACCGCATCCTGCGCCGGACCGCCGTGACCGTGCAGTCGCTCGCCGGTGCGCTGAGCGCCTACCTGATCATCGGGATGTTCTTCGCGAGCCTGTTCGGCGTCATGGACGCGCTCACCCCGGGGCCGTTCTTCGCGGGCGGCCAGGAGGCGAACTCCCGCTCCTTCCAGTACTTCTCCTACACGACGCTGACCACGCTCGGGTACGGCGACTACACCGCGGCGCTGTTCCCGGGACGGAGCATCGCCACGTTCGAGGCGCTCGTGGGGCAGGTGTTCCTCGCGGTCCTGGTCGCCCGGCTGGTGGCAGCGTTCCACGGCCGCTCGGAGGCGATCATCCCGGAGCGCACCGACGACTGACGTCTCGCGCGTATCTGCCCGCGCGGCGCCGTCCCCTCTCCAGCAGAGCGACCACCCGTGGACCAGGAGGCACCGTGTCGACACCGTCGGGATCCGCCGGGCTGGTGCCCGTACCCGTCGAGCTCGGAGGGCTCACGGAGATCCGCGTGCACGGGGTCGGCGGCACGAGCCCCGAGTCCCTGCTCGGCGACCAGACGCCGACGCGCGTCGCCGGTGACCGCGTCGCCGGCTTCTACCGGACCTCGGACGCCGCCGGGCGTCATCGCGAGGCGTACTCGTGGGGCGGCCTGACCTCGCGCAGCCGCGCGCGTGCGCTCTGGGCGCTCCTGCTGCCGTCGATGCTGGCGAACATGGGCGGGTGGATGGCCCGCCGCTGGGTGACGTCCGGCGCGGAGGAGGTCGAGCGCCCCCCGACGCTGTGGGTGTTCCGGTGGTTCGCGCGGCTGACCGCGCTGGCCCTCACGCTCAGCACCGCCGCGATGGTCACGTACCTCGCCCTCGACGTCCTCGCGTACCAGTGGGGCCGCACCGGGCCGGTCCCCGAGCCGGAGCAGACCGCCGGGGTGCCGAGCGGCATCGCGCACTGGTGGGCCCAGACCGTCGAGACGTGGACGTCGGTCGACCGTCCGGGCAACCGCATCGTGCTCGGCGCCCTCGCCGCCGTCCTGGTGGCGCTCGTGTTCGCGGTCCTCGCACGCCACTCCCGGTCGTCGTACGAGAGCGTCGTCCCGCCGACCCCGATCAGCGCGGAGCCCGGCGCACCCGACGTCACCACCACCACCCCGCCGCCGCCGTCGGTCCGGTGCGCAGCCGCCCTCGACGGGGGCCTGCGCGCCGCCGACTTCTGGGCGGGCCTCGAGTGGCACAAGTTCCTGTCCCGGATCCACCTGACCGCCTGCCTCGGGGTCGTGGCCCTCATGCTCGGCTGGTCGACGTGGGCCCTCGGGGAGGGCACCGGCGCGGGGTCCTTCGGGCAGGTGGCCACCGTGGCCGCGGTCGCCGCGCTGGTCCTCCTCATGGGCCTGCTCGCGTTCGACGACGCGCAGCCGGACCTGGGCTGGATCGCGCTGACGCTCACCACCGCCGCGCTGGTCCTGGCGGGGATCGCGGCGGTCATGCTGCCGACAGGCCCCGGTCCGGAGGGGATGCTGCCCGGCGCCCGCCCGGCACTCAACGTCGTCTGGGGGGTCAGCCTCGCCCTCCTGGCCCCGCTCGCCGCGCAGCAGTCGTTGGCGTGGCTCTACCGGTTGTGGCAGGCGCGCACCCTGCGCCGGGCCGACCAGCCGGTGCCGCGGCTCAGCACCTTCCCGTGGGCGGGGCCGTTCGTCATGAACACGATCGCGATGGTCGTCGCGAACACCGTGCTGCTGTCCGCCATCGTCTACGTGGCCGGCGTCGTCGGCACGATCGACTGGGGGTTCGGCCCGGACGCGGGCACCGGCGCAGCACCCGGCACCATCTACGTCCCCCCGGCCATCGGCTCGCTCGCGTCGATCCTCTCGCTCGGGCTGATCCTGCTGGTGCTCCTGTTCGGGGTCACGTTCGTCGTGGTGCTCCGACGCCGGAGCCGGCGGAACGCCCCGGCGGTCGAGGCGGACCTGCGCGCGCAGTACGCCGAGGCGGGCATCCCCTCCGTCGAGCCCGGCGCGGCCGCCGGGACGGAGGCGGCGTGGTGGCGCTCCGCGTTCGATCCCCCGCTGTGGGGCGTTCGCGGGCGGCAGCGCCAGGGCCGGCCGACACCCTGGGTGCACAAGGTCGCGACCATGCGGTTCGTCGGCGACCACTCGCGCGCCGTCGCCGTGCTGTTCGTCGCGCTCGCCGTCTGCGCGGCGGTCGGGCTCGCGCTCTTCCTCAACGAGGTGCTGCTCCAGCACCGGGAGCCGCCGATGTTCTTCGTCGAGGTCGGCACCAAGGTCGCGGTCGCCTTCCCGCCGCTGTACGTCCTGGTGCTGACCCTCGCGTGGCGCAACGAGCGCTGGCGCCGCGTCCTGGGCTCGCTCTTCGACGTGGGGACGTTCTTCCCACGGTCGTTCCACCCGTTCGCCCCTCCCGCGTACGCCGAGCGCGCCGTGCCCGAGCTGACGCGCCGGATCTGGCGCCTGCACGACAACGGCGGCCGGGTCGTGGTGTCCGCCCACTCCCAGGGCAGCGTCATCGCCGCCGCCGCGCTCGGGCGCACGTCGGGCCGGGCGGGGCAGGAGCCGGCCATCGGGGTGGTCACCTTCGGGTCGCCCCTGGGCAAGCTCTACCGCTGGGCGTTCCCCGCCCTGTTCAGCGACGGGTTCCTCGCCGGGATCACCGACGACCGTGCGGGCATCGGACCGGTGCTGTGGCGCAACGTGTACTACGCGACCGACTACATCGGGGGCGACGTGCGCTCAGGCAGCTCGACGATCTCCGACGGCGTCGACGTCGAGCTCGTCGACCCGCCGACGCACCGCTACGTCGTCGACCAGCCCCTGCCGCGCGTCCTGAGCCACACGGGGTACTGGTACGACGACGCGTTCTGGCGGGAGATCGACGAGATGTGCAGCCTGACCCTGTCCACGGGCGGCCCGCGGCCGGGCTCGGACGTCGACGGCGGCGGGATGGACCCGGTGCCGCCGGACCCCACACTGTCGGGGAGCTACCGCAGTCAGGCGGTGATCCCGCTCGTCGACGCCACGACGTCCCCGATCTTGCGGGACAGCGCCTCGTAGAACATCGACAGCGGGAACTCGTCGTCCAGCACCGCGTCGGTGAAGCCCTTGGGCGGACCGTCCAGCGGCAGGTCGCCGCGGGCCCACGCCGACGCGGGGTGCGGGGTCACGGTGCTGGACACCAGCGCGTACGCGGCCAGCCAGTGCGCGGTCTTCGGCCGGTCGATGGAGCGCCAGTAGAGCTGCTCGATCTGCTCGGCGAGCGCGATCACCGCGTCGGGCACCTGCGGCCAGTCGATCGTCAGGCGCGAGTCCGTCCAGTGCAGGACGTGGTGCTGGTGCAGCCACGCGAACAACAGCTGTCCGCCGAGGCCGTCGTAGTTGCGCACGCGCGTGCCCGTCACGGGGAACCGGAACAGGCGGTCGAACAGGATCGCGTACTGCACGTACCGTGCGTGCGGGACGCCGTCGCCCTCCAGCCGCACCGCCGCGCGGAACGCCGTCAGGTCGCAGCGCAGCTCCTCCAGGGAGTACAGGAAGAACGGCATCCGCTGCTTGATCATGAACGGGTCGAACGGCAGGTCGCCGCGCATGTGGGTGCGGTCGTGGACCAGGTCCCACAGGACGAAGGTCTCCTCGGCGAGCCGCTGGTCGTCCAGGAGCCGGGCGGCATCCGGGGGCAGCGCGAGCCGCGTCGTGTCCGCCGCGGCGCGCACGACCCTGCGGAACCGGGCGGCCTCGCGGTCCGCGAAGATCGCGCCCCACGTGAACGTCGGCACCTCGCGCACGGCGACCGTCTCCGGGAACAGCACCGCGGAGTTGGTGTCGTAGCCGGGCGTGAAGTCGAGGAAGGTCACGGGGACGAACAACGCGTTGCTGAACTGCTCCGCCTCGAGCTGCGCCACCAGGTCCGGCCAGCGCACCTGGAGCAGCACGGCCTCGAGCCGCCGGTCGGTGCTGCCGTTCTGCGTGTACATGGGGAACAGGACCAGGTGGGCCAGCCCGTCGACGCGCTGGCGCTGCGGCTGGAACGCGACGAGCGAGTCGAGAAAGTCCGGTACTCCGAAGCCGGTCTCCGACCAGCGCGTCAGGTCCTTGCCGACGGCCGTCAGGTAGTCCTCGTCGTGTGGCAGGGCGGGCGTGAGCTCGTCGACGGACCGCGTGATCGCGTGCGCCAGCTCCCGGGCACGGGGGTGCTGCTCGCTGTCCGGGACCGACCCGTCCTTGACCTGGAGAGCCTGGAGCTCGGTGACGTCGCGCTTCAACCGGGTCCACGCCGGGTGCGACACGAGCTCGTCGTGGCGATCGTCGGTCGCGGCGGCCGGAGCCGGGCGGGCCGCCCAGATCGCGGCGTTGAGCAGCACCTCCGGGTCAGCGAGCGCGTCGACGCCGAGCACCAGGAGGCGGCCGTCCCCGTCGCGCAGCCCGGCGCCCACCGTCCGGCCGACCGCCTGGCTCCCGGTGGCAGTCCGCAGGAGCGGCACGGCGGGGCCGGCGACCTCGAGGGTCGCGCCCACGGGCAGCACCGCGTCCGTCGTCCACGCGAGGAGGTCGTCGGCCGTGACGTCGGCGGGTACGAGCCCGCTCGGCGGCGCGGACGCCGCGTGCGCGGTGATGCCGTGGTCGGCGAGCAGCCGTGCGGTCTCCGGCGTCTCGGTCCCCGTCGCGAGCACGACGACACCGGTCTGCGCGGTGAACCGCGTCGGTGCCGTGCCCGGCAGGACGAGGACCAGGTCGGGGTCGTCGTCGGGTCCGACGAGGACAAGCCCGTGGAGCTCCAGGTGGGCCCGGTGGGCGGGCGGCAGATCACCTGTCGCGTGGACGGTCGGGAACAGCCTCATGCGTGATCTCACCATTCGGACGGCAGCGTTACTGCACGGTACGTTTCGCGCGCCGCCCGGTCAACGATCTCAGGGGCGCAACAACGTCAGCGCGCTCAGCCCGGCGATCAGCGCCACCGCGACCCCGACGACCACCAGGGCAGCGCGCAGCCCGCGCCGGCTGTCGCCCGTCCACCGGGCCTCGAGCGTGTCCTTCGACGTCAGGTAGCGCAGCGCCAGCCGCGTGCCGGGGGCGGGGGCGACGACGTCGTCGACCGGTGCGGTGATCCCGAGCGCGCGCGGGTCGGCCTGCACCGTCGCGGCCGCACCGTCGTCGCTCCTCGCGAGCAGGTGGCTGAGGTCCTCGACCGGCGGAGCCTGTGCCGGGCCGGGCGCAGGCGTGATGATCGGGGCGTCCACCGGCAGCTCCAGCCGGCTCGCCGCCGTCAGCGCCGCACCCAGGCACACCGCGTACTTCGGGTGCGCGTCGACCACGACCGGGACACCGAGCTCGGCCGCGATGAGCTCGGACACCAGCGGGATCCGGCTCGACCCGCCCGTGAGCAGGACCGCGTCCAGGTCGGCCGGCGCCAAGCCTGCGGACTCGATGGTGCGCGCCAGGGTGTCGATCGTCCGCAGCACGTCGATCCGGATGGCCCCCTCCAGCTCCGCCCGGGTGATCCGCACCTCGCGCGTGATCCCCGGGAGGATGACCGGGATCGTCGCCTCCACGTCCTGCGACAGCGTCTCCTTGGCCAGCACCGCCGCCTCGCGCACCGCCGCCAGCCCGTGCCGGACGGCCGGCTCCTCCACGTCGAGCGACGTCCACGCGCGGCCGAGGGTCGTCGCGACGTGGTTCATCACCACCTGGTCGACGTCCTGCCCGCCGATGTGCTCGTCCCCGCCGGGCTCACCGCGCAGCTCGTAGCCGTCCGCCGTCTTCTCGACGACCGCGGCGTCGAACGTGCCGCCACCGAAGTCGTACACGGCGACGACCGCGCCCGTCGGCACGCGACGCAGCGCCGCGTAGTGCACCGCGGCGGCCACCGGCTCCGCGAGCAGCCCGACGTCCGTCATGCTCGCCTCGCCGGCCGCCGCGACGAGCAGGTCACGACGGAGGTCTCCCCACGCCGCCGGGCAGGTCAGCGTCACGTGCGCCGCGGGCCCGCCCTCGCGGGCGGTCACCGTCTCGACCACCCAGCGCAGCAGCGTGCCGGTCAGCACCTCGGGCGCGAAGCTCTCGTCGCCGAGCAGGAGGCCCGTCGGGTCGCCCATGCGCCGCTTGAACCCGCGGCCCAGCCGCTCGGGCTCCAGCACGCCCCGGCGCACCGCCGCGTCCCCGACCAGGAGGGAACCGTCCGCCCGCAGCAGCACCGCCGACGGGATGGTGTCCGTCCGGTCCCCCAGCGCCACCGTCGCGGCCCGGCCGTCGCGCCAGACCGCGGCGGCCGTGTACGCCGTGCCGACGTCGATCCCGAGCGTGTACGAGCTCACGACGCCCCCTTCTGCCAGATGCACTGGCTCGCGACCGACCGGAACGTGTCGCACTGGGCCTTCGCGGCCAGCTCGTCCGGGAGGCCCTCGGTGAACACGACCCAGTTGGGCACACCGTTGGCGCCCTCGAGGAACGCGGCCGAGTCGGCGCTGCTCTTGAGCTGCACCCCGAGCGCACCCGCCAGCTGGAGCTGCGCGACCAGTGCGTCGGCCGCCCCCGCGTTGGCGGCGTCGTCCTGCGGGAAGTTGCCCCAGCGCACGTACCAGCCCTGCGGTTCGAACGGCGCTCCCGCCTGTCCTGCCGCCGGGGCGGACTCCGTCGGCTCGGGCGTCTCCGTCGGAGCCACCTCCGCGGGGGGCACGACGACGCACTCCTCCTTGCCGAAGCTGCCCGGCACGTCGCCGGCGAGGGCGCGCACCCGGAAGCAGTGCTCGCCCTCCGTCAGCTCCTCCCAGCGGAACGAGGTCTCGCCCGAGTCGTCGACGGGTTCGCTCGACGTCCCCGAGACGCCCTGCATCCACTCCTCGATCCCGTACCCGGTGGCGTACGGGCTCTTGAGCCACACGACCCGCACCTCTCCCGGTCCCACGACCTCGAGCGCCTCGACCTCCACCGGCGGCGGCGTGCCGGCCCGGAGCGCCTCCGCGCCGCCCTGCCCGCGCAGCCACAGGTACCCGAGCACGCCCGCGACGACGAGCAGGAGGGCCAGCACCACCCAGAGCTTGCGAACCACCGCGCGCTGCTCGAACGTGCCGGGCAGCTCTCCGACCCGGTCGGAGCGGCTCACCCGGTAGGTCACCGTGAACGCGTGCGGCACCGGCTTGCCGAGCAGCTTCGGGTTGCGTGCCTGGACCGCGAGGTACGCCGGCACCGTCCGCCCCGCGGGCACCTCGACGACCTGCGGCGCCAGCCCGAAGCGGAGCAGCTCCGCCGCGTCGGCGACCTCCAGGGTCACCGTGAGGTCGGTCGTGCCGGTGTTCCGCAGCTCGACGCGGAACCGGCCCGCGCGGGCACCCTTGGGCCCGTCGCCGCGCAGCCGCACGTCGAGGCCCTGGACCGGGCTGACCACGACGTCACCCTCGACCACCGCGGCGACGTCACGGTTCTCGAGCGAGACGCACCGCACGCCGAACGGGATCGTGCCCACCGGCGCGGCCGGCGCGGGTGGCGGCCGGAACACGATCTCGACGGTCTGCTCCTCGGACTCCCCCGGCAGCACCGAGACGTGCTGCGGGACCACGGTCGACCAGCGGGAGGCCTCACCGAGGACCTCGACGCGGTACTGGGCCACGATGTCGCCGACGTTGCGGACCGTCACGCGCGTGCGCACCTGGCCGCCGGGGTCGGTGGCGAGCGTGTCCTGGGCAAGGACGAGCACGGGGTCCACGACGGGGCCTCCTCCCGATCGGGCAGCGCGCGGCGTATCTCTGGGACGGGTCCCGTCTCTACTATCAACGTACGGATTGTCCCAGTTGTGAATACACGACCGTATCGGGGGATGTCGTGGATCGTGAGGTCGAGGACGGGACGTCGGCGGGCAGGGCTGCCTGGTTCGCCGACCGGTTCGACGCACTGGCGGCGAACGTCGAGTCGTTCATCAAGGGCAAGAGCGACGTCGTGCGGATGGCGCTGATCTGCATGCTCGCCGAGGGGCACCTGCTCCTCGAGGACGTCCCCGGCACCGGGAAGACGTCGCTGGCCAAGGCGATGTCGCAGTCGATCGACGGGTCGATGCGCCGGATCCAGTTCACGCCCGACCTCCTGCCGTCGGACGTCACGGGGGTCCAGGTCTACGACTCGGGCAAGCGCGAGTTCGTGTTCCACCCCGGCGCGGTGTTCGCCAACATCGTGCTCGGTGACGAGATCAACCGCGCCTCGCCCAAGACCCAGTCGGCGCTGCTCGAGGTGATGGCCGAGCGGCAGGTGACGATCGACTCGATCCCGTACCTGGTGCCCCGCCCGTTCATCGTCATCGCCACGCAGAACCCCGTCGAGCAGGGCGGCACCTACGACCTGCCCGAGGCCGAGCTGGACCGGTTCATGATGCGCGCCACGCTGGGCTACCCGGACCACGACTCGGAGATCCAGGTGGTCACCAACGTGACGGCCGGCCGGTCCACCGACGAGCTCCAGGCGGTGATGAGCACCGCGGACCTGCAGCAGATGAACCAGATCGCCTCGTCCGTGCACCTCGCGCCCGCGGTGCTGGCGTACATCGTCACCATCACGGCCTCGACCCGGACGCTGCCCGAGCTGCGGCTCGGGATCAGCCCGCGCGGCACCATCGCGGTGGCCAAGGCCGCCCAGGCGTTCGCCGCCGCCCAGGGCCGCTCGTTCGTGACCGCCGACGACGCGAAGGCCGTCCTGCCGTACGTGCTGCCGCACCGGATGATCCTGCGGCCCGAGGCCGAGCTCCAGGGACGGACGGCGCGCGAGCTGCTCGAGACGCTCGTCGCCTCCGTGCCCGTGCCCCAGGTGCGAGCCGGGGTGTGAGCCGTGATCACCGCGTCGGGCAGAGGGGTCGCGATCGCGGGGGTCCTGCTCCTGCTCGCCGGGTGGTGGCTGGACTACCCGGAGCTGGTCGCCGTCGGGCTCGCGTGCGTCCTGGCCCTCGCGATCTCCGCACTGTGGATGGTCTACCGGCCGTCGCTGGACGCCGTCCGCGAGATCCAGCCGCTGCGCGTCCAGGAGGGTGAGCTCGCCCGCGGCGTCGTCACGCTGACCAACACCGCTCGCCGCCGCAGCCCGCCGGTCCTCGCGCTCGAGCGGTTCGGGACGCGGACGATCACGCTGCCGCTGCCCAGCCTCGCGCCAGGCGCGTCGCACGCATCGACGTATCCCCTGCCCACCGACCGGCGCGGGGTGTTCCCCGTCGGCCCCCTGTCGATCGGGCACACCGACCCGCTGCGCCTCCTGCGCATCTCCCACGACTTCCCGTCCACCGGTGCGCTGACGGTGTATCCCCTGCTGCACGCGGTCTCCGTCCTGCCGAGCGGGCGGTCGCAGGACTCCGAGGGTCCGACGTCGTCGAGCGCACCGCGCGGGGGGATCGCGTTCCACAGCCTGCGCGAGTACGAGCCCGGCGACGACCACCGGCTCATCCACGCCAAGGCCAGCGCACGGACCGGCGTCCTGATGGTCCGCCACAACGTCGTCCCGCAGGAGCCCCGCCTGATGATCGTGCTCGACACGTCGGCCGACCCCTACGACGCCCAGAGCTTCGAGGAGGCGGTCCGCGTCGCCGCGTCGCTCGCCGTGGCCGCCGTCGACGGGCGCTTCCCGCTCGCCCTGCACACGACGGGCGGTGCGGGGGTCGTCGTCGACCGCACGCGCGACCGCAGCGAGGTGCTCGACCTGCTCGCCCGCGTCGAGCCCTCCGGTGACGACCCGGGGCTCGCGGCCCTGCTGCGGCTCACGCCGCGGGAGGAAGGCGTCTCGCTCGGCGTCGTCACCGGGCAGCCGTCACCCGAGCAGCGCGCCGCCGTGTCGCGGGTGCGGGGCCGCTTCCAGATGGTGTCGGTCGCCCAGCTGGGCGAACGGTTCGGTCGGCGGGCCGCCCCGCTCGAGGGGGCGCTCGTCGTGAACGTCGCCACGAGCGAGGACTTCGCCGAGGCCTGGAACTCGCAGATCAGGGGCTGACGTGGCGGACGGGGGGCGATGGAGGGCGACCGCCGGGGTCGTGCTCGAGCTGGTGCTCGGCACGCTGGCGGTGGCCGTCGCGTGCCTCGCGTTCGGCCCGTACTTCGCCGTCACGACGTGGCTGCCGGTGACGATCGGCGCCGTGCTCGTCGGCGTCGCGCTGGCCGCCGCCGGTGCGGTGTGGCACTGGCCGGCCTGGACGCTCGCGCCCGTCGGCCTGGTCGGGCTCTACCTCTACGCGCTGCTCACGCTCCAGCCGTGGCCACCCGACCCGGTCACCGCCGCGCAGGACCTGCTGTCCGGGTGGGACCGCATGCTCACCGTCGCCCTGCCGGCCGACCCGGAGCCACCGGTGCTCGCCCTGCCGGTGGCGGCCGGTCTTGTCGCGTCGTACCTGGTGGGCGTGCTGGTCCTGCGGACGTCCGTGGTCGTCACCCTGTGCCTGCCGCCTCTCGGGGTCTTCGTCCTCGCGCTCACGGTCACCGCCGCGCGTCAGGAGACGCAGCTCGGCGTGACCGTCGCGCTCCTGGCGTGCCTGGCCCTCCTCGTGCTCGTGCGTGCCAACCGGCCCGACCCCGCGGCGGTGGTGAGCCGCGACGCGACGGCCAAGCAGCGGCGGGAGCAGGCGCTGGACGACGCCGTCGGTGCGGACGGCGTCGCCGCGCGGCGCACGTCGGCGGTCGGCCGCGTGCTGCTGGGCGTGCCCGGGGTAGCGCTCGTCATCGTCGCCGCGACCGCCGGGGCCCTCGTCCTGCCCCTGGCCGACGGCTCTGACCGCGCGGACCCGCGCGACTCCCACGAGCCCGACGTCCAGGTCACCGTCGGCCTCTCCCCGCTGGTCGAGCTCAAGCCACAGCTGGTCGGCGAGCCCACGCCCCTCTACCAGGTGACCGTCGAGGGAACACCCCGGACACCGGTGGACCGCATCCGGCTCGCGGCCCTGGACACGTTCGACGGCGCGCTGTGGAGCCAGTCCGGCACGTTCGTCCTGGCCGGCACGCAGCTGCCGCACGCGGAGGAGCCCTCGACGGGCGCGGAGACGGTCGCGCTCGACATCTCGGTCCTCACGCCACGCAGCCCGTACCTCCCGGTCGTCGGGCAGCCCCGGTCGCTGACCGGCACGGCGGCCGCCATCGACGAGGCGAGCGGGTCGCTGGTCCGGGCGGACGCCGACGACAGCCTCACGGGAGCCGTCTCGTACACGCTCACGGCCGACGTCGCCGGCAGGGCCGGCATCGACACGGCCGCGCCACCCAAGGTCGCACCGGCGCTGCTCGCGCTGCCCGACGAGCCGACGTGGGTGGCGAGCGAGGCGCGTGCCGCGCAGGCCGACTGGGTGACGCCGTGGACGCAGCTCAAGAGCCTCGAGGAGTCGCTGCGCAAACGGAGCACCAACCCCGATGCCCTCCCCGGGCACTCGTACGGCGCGGTCGAGCGCGTCCTCGTCGGTCCCGATGCCGTGCCGGGCAACGCGGAGCAGTACGCGTCCGCGTTCGCCATCCTCGCGCGCGCGATGCAGTACCCCAGCCGGGTCGCCGTGGGCTACCTGCTCCAGGAGGACGACCGCGTCGGCGACACGTACACCGTGCAGTCGACGGACGTCCACGCCTGGCCCGAGGTCCTGCTCGACGGGTACGGCTGGGTCGCGTTCGACCCCACGGACACGGCGAACGTGGCCGCCGCGCAGACACCTCAGGACCCCGACGAGCCGATCCTGCCGCAGGACGCCGGCGCCGCCCAGCCCGCGCAGCCGGACACCTCGGAGCTCGACGAGGCCACCGAGGTCCCCGGCGGGACCCTCGCCACCGTCGTGCGTGGCACCGCGTACCTGGTCGCCGCGCTCGTCCTGGCGGCGCTCCTGGCCCTCGCCGGGATCCTGGTGGCGAAGGCTGTGCGCCGGAACGCGCGACGGCGCCGGGGCAGCCCGGCTCAGCAGGTCGGTGCGGCGTGGCGCGAGACGAGCGACCGGCTGCGCGAGATCGGCGCGCCCACCCCGCCGACGTGGACCGCGATCGAGCTGGCCCACTGGGCCGCCCAGCGCGAGGCTGCGACCGGCGGCACCGAGCTGATGGAGCTCGCCCGTCTGGCCACCGCCACGGTCTACTCGCCCTTCGAGCCCAGCCCCGGCGTCGCGGCGCAGGCCTGGGAGCTCGAGCAGAGCATCCGAACCTCGATCTCCCACGGTCTGCCGCTCGTGGTGCGCTGGCGCGCGGCGCTGGACCCGCGCCCGCTGCTCGATCCCCAGGGCCGCTGGGCACGCCGGACGCCGGCGCCGACGCTGCACCCGCTGCAGCCCGAGGCACCGGTCGCCGAGCCCGTGGCCGCCGGCCGATCCCACGAGGGCTGAGCCGTGCTGCGCGACACCCGCCCGCGACGGCACCCCCGCACCCGGAGCGCACTCACGGTGCTCGTCGCGTGCGCCGTCGTCGCCGCACCCGTGGGCCTCGCGCTCCGCCTCGGCCAGGACGCCCCGCTCGACGCACCGCGCCAGGTGGCGGGGCGCGCCTGGGTCGCGTCGCCCGAGCAGGGCACGGTCTCGTTGCTCGACGGTCCGTCCCGGGAGATCGTCGTCTCCCTCCCCGCGCCCGGCAGCCTCGCGGGGGACGAGCTCGCCGTGACCCAGAGCGGCTCCTCCGCGTACGTCGTCGACCGCACGCTGGGCACTGGCGCGCGGATCGACGGGGCGACGTTCGAGGCCGGCGCCGCCGCCCGGCTCGCAGCGCCCGGCGGCCGGCCGCTGGTGCTCGAGGGCGGCGGCGCGGTCTACGTGCTCGACCCCGAGCGGCGCACCGCGGCACGCGTCGACCCCGAGACGCTCGAGGTGCGCACGGAGCTCTCGCTCGCCGCCGAGCCGGGAGACGGGCAGTCCGTCGTGGACGACGACGGCCGGCTCTGGGTCGTCGACGCGACCACCGGGGACCTCACGTGGTTCGACCGCACCAAGCACGTCGACAAGGTCGGGCTGCCGCAGGCGCAGCTCGTCCTCGTCGAGGGTCACGCCGTCCTCGTGGACGTCGAGGGCGGGCGCGTCGTCCAGCTGGGCTCCGACGGGCCCACCGGACGCTGGTCGTGCGTCGGGCAGTGGGACGGGTCCCCCGCGAGGATCCTCGGGTCGGCCACCTCCGACCAGGTGTACTCCGCCGTGCCGGCGAACGGCACGCTCGTCGTGGCGACGGTCGGCAGGGACGACTGCGCGGCGTCCATCGAGATCGCCGAGCCGGGCACCGCCGACTTCGGCCCCCTCGCCCAGGACGGCCGGTACGTCTTCGTGCCCGACCGCACGACGGGGCGCACGGCGGTCGTCGACACGTCCCTGGGCCGGCAGGTGGCCGACCTCCCGCTGGCCGGGCCCGGCAGCCGCATCGAGCTGACGTCGAAGGACGGGATCGTCTTCTACAACGACCTGGACTCCGAGGTGTCCGGCGTGATCTCGCTCGACGGCGACACCTGGTCCTCCACCGAGGTGCAGAAGTTCGACCCGAGCACGGACGAGGGCGTCGCGACCCTCGGGGACTCCGCCGGCAGCGACGACGCGCGGCAGGGCGACGGGACCGCAACGACCGACTGGGCCGCCGTGGCCCCGCAGCGCGACGGCCGCACGGCCCCGTCGGCACCGTCGAGCGCCGTCGAGGGCGGACCGCAGATCGACGGCGTGAGCGTGCGGCCGGACCCGGCGGTGCTCGGCCAGCCGGTGCGACTGGTCCCGGACGTGCGCGGTGCTGTGGGGACCAGCTGGTCGTGGACGATCACCGCCGCCGACGGCACCGTCGTGTGGACCTCCGAGCAGCCCGGCCCGGTCGAGCTGACCCTGCAGGGCACGGAACCCGCGTCGTACACGCTGGTGCTCGAGATCGTGGACTCGGCGGGCCACCACGCGATCAGCAGGAAGGCGATCGACACGGTGCTCGTGCCGACCCCGCACATCGAGGACTTCCTCGTCGACGACACGACACCCGGCACGAGCGAGATCATCCACATCGCGGCCGTCGAGTCCGGCCTGCCGGCGGGCGAGGCGACGTGGTCCTGGAGCGTCACCCACGCGGAGCAGGGGCTCCTGTTCGCCAAGGACCTCCCGCCGGGCGCGCCGTTCCCGGTGCGGTTCCCGGAAGCAGGCGACTACCAGGTCAACCTCACCGTGAAGAGCGGCGGGCTCGAGGACCCCGCGAGCGTGCCGATCGTCGTCGCCGACCGCTGCACCCCGGCGCTGACCGGGCGCCGGTTCATCGACCTTCGCCGGGACGGCACCGGGACGTTCAACGTGACCGCCGACGACTGCTTCGTCGACTCGACGGTCACGCTCGAGCTGCCCCCGTGGCTCGCCGCCGACGCCACGGACCTCGACGTCCTTGCAGGCCCCATCGAGACGGTGGACGGCCTCGAGCACACGACCGACGCGGCACCGGTCCCGGTCGCGGTCCGCGTGACGGGCACTCCCCCGTCGGACGGCGTCGTCACCGGGGCGGTCACCCTGGTGCTCGGTGACCGGCGGGTCCCCGTCGACGTCCGCGTCAACACGCCGCCGGCGTGGACGGCGGACCCGGTCTGCACGCGTGACGAGGACACCGGCCGGGTCACGGTGACCGCGGCGCTCGCCGATGCCGACGCCGGCTCGATCGACGTCCGCCTGACGCTCGACGGCGCGCCGGGAGGCCCGGAGGGTGGGTACCGGATGCTGCCCACCAGCACCCGGGGCGAGTACTCGCTCGTCGTGCCGAGGTCCGTGGACCTCGCGGCGGTGTCCGGCGCGTCGATCCTGCCGACCGACCGGTTCGGGGCGGCCGCGGAGGCCCGACCGGTCGACCTCGCGGCGTGCACGTCCTGAACGGGCGACGGGAACACGTCAGGGCGAGATCGTCGGCGCGAGCCAGACGGCCCAGTCCTGCGCCGAGGTCGCCCCCGCGTCCACCCTCAGCACGATCGTTCGTGCCCCGGCGACGGGCGAGAGGTCGACGTCGATCGCGCGGAGCACCCCGTCAGCGCTCGTGTCACTCACCGCGTACACCTCGACCTCTGTCCCGCTCGGCAGCACCCCGCCCACCCGGAACGTCGCGTCGCCCGCCGAGGCTGCCATGAAGCCCACCGTCGCCCGGAACCGGTCGCCCGCGAGGATCGGTGCGTCGAGCGTGTACCGGCCCTCGATCCACCCGTCCGCCACCCAGTCGGGGTGGGTCTCCAGGGCGAGCGACGTGCTCCCGTCCTCGAGCGCTGCCGCGGACCGCTCGATCACGAAGCCACGGTCGTCGCCGTCGCTCCCGTTGAAGACCAGGTCGCCGGCGCCGCTCGCCCAGGAGGCGCCCGGCGCGCGCTCGTGCAGGTCGACCGGCGGGTTCGGCCCACCCGAGACCACGACCTCGACGGTGTCCCCCACGACGGCGGACCCGCCCGCGCTCGGGTCGCTCCGCAGCACCAGCCCGGCCTCCACGTTGCTCGCCTCGGTCGAGGTGGTGACCCCGAGACCGGCGCGCGCCAGGGTCGCCGTGGCCTCGTCGACCGACACGCCGACCACGTCGGGCACCTGTGTCGAGGTGGCGATCTCGATCGTGGCCTCGTCGACCGAGCCCTTGTACCGGACGCGCAACGTCACCGTGTAGCGCGACGGGCTGGGCACGGTGGTGACGAACGGCTCGGCGGCCGAGCGGACGGTCGGGTTCACCACGACCTCGCCGGTGCCCGTGTCCGCGATGGACCAGGTCCACGTCGCACGCGACCCGACCACGGCCTCGGACGCCGTGCAGGTGATGGCCTCGTCCGGTGCCGGGTGCTCGGGGGTGCAGGCGAGGTCGGCGACGTCGGGCGTGCTGGCCGGGTCCGCCACCAGCTCGATCGTCGTGCTGGACGACGCCGTCCCCGTGGGCCCGACGAGCACGAGCTCGACGGAGTGCACCCCGAGACACTCGCTGGACAACGGCCCGAGCGGGGTGTCGAAGAGCTCCCCGTCCGGCAGCTCGGCCATCGCCGTCGTCTGGGTGAACTCGCAGTCCTGGGCGCGCACGGTCACGGCCCAGTGCGCCCCGCTCGTGTTCGCGACGGGTGCGGTCAGCCGCGTGACACCGTCGGCACCGAGGACCGCAGGGGTCGCCGTCAGCGTGCCGACGGCCAGCTCACCGGGGGCCGGCGGCGGACCCGGCTCGGCACCGGGGTCGGACCTCTTCGGCACGGCAGCGGTCGGCGCGGTCGGGGCCGCGCTCGCCTCGGCCGTCGGTGCGGCCGAGGGCTTGACGGGCTCGGGGGTCGGCTCGGGCGGTGTCGCTGTCTCGGTCGGTGCCGCGGACGCCTCGGGCGCTCCGAGGGCCGGTGCGCCGGGTACGGACCCCGCCCCCGGCCCGGTGGGCGTCTCGACCGTCACCGGCTGCCCGGTGGTGGGGTCGTACTTGTCGATCGCCGGGCCCTGGACCCAGGTGCCGTCCGTGAACGTGAGCACACCGCTGACGTGCGAGTCGAGGTCGTTGTAGAACACCAGCCCGTCCTTGGCGACGAGCTGCACGTCGTTGCCCGGCGGCGTCAGCGGGAACGCGACCAGCCTCGTGTCGGTCCGGGTGTCGACGACGGTGGTCGTCCCGTCGGTGCGGTTCGGCACGAACAGGTACGCACCGCTCTGCGCGAGCGCGCCGAAGTCGTTGGTCCCGGGCTCCGCGACGGACACGACCCGCGAGCAGTCGTCCCGGCCCACGGCGGCGACGACGACGGTCCCGGTGCTCGGCACAGCCGCGTACACCTCGGGACGGGTGTGCGAGCCGAGCGCCCGGACCTGGTCCTCCGGGCGCACGTCGAGGCAGCCCCACTCCCCGACCCCGCCACGGTCGACCGCGGCGACCCGGCGGTGGGCCACGTCGACGACGGCCGGACCACCCTCCACGAGGACGAGGACGCTCTCCGGGTCGACACCGGCGATCACCCCCTGCCGGGAGCCGTCGACCCAGGTGAGCCCGCCGCCGCCCGAGTCGACCACCCACAGCGTGCCCTCGTCGTCGACCACCGCCTGCTCCGGCCCCGGCTGCGCCGCGAGGGACAGCGTCTCGCCCGTCCGCAGGGTCGTGGGGTCGAGGCGTGTCGCGGTGCGCTGCGCCGCGTCGACCACGAACACCGCGTCGCCGCCGGTCAGCACCGTCGTCCCGCCGCCGGGCGTCCCGAGCAGGAACGGCGGTGTCGCCTCGTACGTGGCCCCGTCCACGCGGGTGACGGTCCCGGCAGCGACGTCGGTCACGTAGGCGGCCGCTCCCGCCTGGGTGACGTCGAGCGCGCCGACGGGGACGGCCACCCGCAGCGATGCGGCGACCTCCTGGGAGGAGCCGTCGATCAGGCTCAGCAGACCCTGGTCCGGTGAGGAGATCCACACGGTGCCGGTCTCCTGGTGCAGCTCGCCCACCGGGTTGCCCTGGCCCGCGACCCCGACGAGCAGCAGCGGGACGGCCACGGCCACGGACCCGACGACGGCTGCGGCGCTCGGCCGGCGACCGCGGAAGAGTGGCAACCCGATCGCCTCCCCCCGTCGGCGCGACCCGCCTCCTAGTGCACACCCCTGACGGCGGTTCAGGGAAGGCTGGCGGCCGGCATGCCCGCGACGATGCCCTCACAGCTGCGGGCGACCAGCTCGGCCGTGCGGCGCAGATCCGGTGTGGCGAGCGGGCTCGCGGCCCGGCGGTGCCAGCGTCGCAGCGCCTCGATGGCCGCGGCGCGCACTTCCTCGTCCGGCACCGCCGGGTCCAGTCCCAGGCGTTCGTGCGGCGTGTCCCCGTCCACGCCCAGCAGCCGCTCGGCGTCGAGCGCTGCCGCATCGTCGCCGAGCTGGAGCTCGCCCGTGCGCAGGTCGTCCAGGAGCCGGAGCTCGACGAGCTCGTGCGCGGACGCGAGCACCTCCTCGACCCGTCGGCGCAGGACACCGGCGGCCTCGACGGGCCTCGCTGCGAGCGCCGCCTCGACGGTCCGGACCGCGCGACGCATCTTGAGGACGGTCGCGCGGGCGACGAACCGTTCGAGGAGCAGCCCGCGGACGTCCTCCAGCCCGCTGAGCCTGCGCAGCGCCCCCGCGAGCGTGGCCGCGTCCGCGGCGGACCCGAGCCGGACCAGGCTGACGCAGAGCCGGACGCCGAAGAGCCCGAGCACCTCGAGCAGCTCGGCACGCACCTCCCGCGACGGCCCGTGCTCCGGCAGGGCGTCCAGGAGCCGGTCGGCCGACAGGAGCAGCGACGTCGGTGCGGCGGCCAGGGTGGCGACGGCCGCGTGCTGACGTTCCTGCAGGCCCGTCGACGCCAGGGCGAGGAGGCCCGAGACGGACACGACGGTCTGGACCAGCGAGCGCACGCGCGGATCGGCCGAGTAGGTCTGGGCGATCCGGGCGGCCACCTCGAGCGAGTCCTCACGACCGCCGGCGATCTCGTCGGCCCGCGAGAGGATGCCGACCGCGTTGACCGGGGACACCCCTGCCTCCTGCTCGTCGCTCATCGACTGCAGGAAGCCGACGTCGGCCGTGTGCAGGTGACGCATCAGGTAGAGCACCGCGTCGGCGCCGGAGCCGTCGTCCAGCAGGAACGTGTCGGTGCGTGCGGACACCTCACGCCGCACGGACCCGATGCCGGGCGTGTCGACGAGCGTGAGCCGTTCCAGGCGCCGGTTCGGGGTCTCGACGACCAGCTGCGCGACGCCGTCCGCCGCCAGGTCGCCCAGCTCGATCCTGGTCTGCCCGCCCACCCGCAGGAAGGGCACCTGCACGGGCTCGGCGTCGAACGGGTAGGCCCACGCGCGGGTGGCCGGTCCGTTGACGTAGCTGGTGACGATCCGGGTGCACTCCGTGGCGTCGGTGGCGGCCAGCCGCTCACCGACCAGCGCGTTGAGCAGGGTGGACTTGCCGGCCTTCACCCGTCCGGCGAAGGCCACCCGGAGCGGTCCGTCCCAGCCGTCGAGCACGTCCTGGAGCCCGTCGGCCTCCGGCAGGCCGCGGTACGCCTCGCACGCGTCGGTGAGCAGCCTGCGCACGGCCGTCGTCGTCGCGGTGCTCATGCCGCGACCGGGAGCCGTGCTGTGAGCAGGGCACCGACCTCGCGCTGCAGGCCCCGCAGGACCTCGAGCTCCCGGTCCAGCTCGGCGCGACGGACGGTGCGTGCCTCGTCGCCGCCCGTCAGCGCCGTAGAGAGCGACTCGACGGACCGGTTGGCGGTGGTGAACAGCTCGGCGGCCCGGGCGCTGAACGTCTCGCGCAGCCGACGCTGCAGGCGCCGGACGGCGTCGCGGGTGTCCTTGCGGGCCGCGATGTCGATCTCCTCGAGGTAGGCCGCCACGGCCCGGTCGGTGTCCGCTCGCAACGCGCGCAGCTGTGCCTTCTGGGCGCTCTGCCAGGACTTGCCGGCCAGGACGGTGGACAGCACGAGCGCGGCGGGCAGGACCACCGGGAACGCCAGCCCGAGCACCAGGCCGGCGGCGTGCGTGATCATCGCGCCGGCCGACCCGCCGCGCAGCGCGACCAGGCCCATGTCGAGGCGCGACACGGACTGGGAGCCGGCGGACGCGAACGCGACCTCGCGCACCGGGCCGGCCTCCTCCGTCCCGAGGTCCAGGCCTCGCCGCAGGTCCCGGGCCGCCGACCCGAACTGGTCAGCAACGGCGTCCGCCACCTGGTCGGCCTGGGCGCGGACCACGTTCTGGTGGTCGAGCATCAGCTCCGTGGTTCGCTGCTGGAGCCATGGGCCCAGGTCCGCCGCCAGCCGCGCGGGAGCCATCTGCGCGATCCGCTCGGACGCCTCCCGCCGCAGGGCGCGGATGCGCACCGTGAGGTCGAGCTCGACCTCCGCGCCCACGTCCGCCATCCGGTCGAACAGCACCTGCTGCCAGCGCGAGCTGGCGCTGCGCAGGTCCGCGGCCTGCTCCCGCGCGCGCGTCCACGCCTGGCGCTGCTCCTGCGACGCCGCGTCGGCGTCGAGGGCACGCCGCTGCGCGGTCACCTCGGCGACGAGCTGGCCGACCACGCTCGCTCCGACGGCCGCGGCCGACGCACCACCCGACCCCGAGACCCGCGCGTGCTCGGCGACCAGCCGGGCCGTCAGCTGCGGGTACCCCGACTCGAGCAGCAGGTCCCGGTCGCGCTCCCGCAGACCATGGTGGCGCAGGGGCGCGGACAGCGGCAGCAGGTCGACGTCCAGCCCGGCTGCACGCAGGTGCTCCGTGTCGACGTCGAGGATGCGGCGCCACTGGGGGTACAGGTCGATCCGCGTGACGGCGCCGATGACGACCGGACAGAGCGCGGACGCCTGGGCGAGGAACTCGATCTCCGCAGCACCCAGCTCGGCGCCCGCGTCGGTGACGAACACGAGCACGTCCGCCACGGCCAGCGCGCGCAGTGCGACGCCGGCGTGCGACGACGCCAGCCCGCCGCTGATCCCCGGGGTGTCGACGAGCACGAGCCCGCCCGCGAGGAGCTCCCGGGGCAGCCGGATCTCGAGCGCGCGCGCGGCCGGACCGCCGTGCCCGGTGGCGACGGTGTCGAGCTCCGCGGCCGGCACGGCCGACCCGCGGGCCGACCCAGGGCTCTCCTCCTCGAGCACGTGCGCCTCGAGGCGCTCGCCGTACCGCACGTAGGTGGGCACCGCGGTGGCGACGTCGGCGTCGGTCGCGCACACCCGGGCACCGAGCAGGGCGTTGACCAGCGAGCTCTTGCCCTTCTTGAACTCCCCGCAGACGACGACGCGGCAGGCGGGGTCCGCCAGGCGGACCTGGGCGAGCTCGACGCGCTCGCGCAGGTCGGCCCGGTCGTGCCGCTGCGCGGCCTGGGCGATCGCCGCAAGCACGTGCTCCACGTCGCCCCCCATCTCCGCATTGTCCCTGCTCAGCCCCCCGCCGGGAAGCCGACGGGACGCGTTGAGTTCTCGTTGAGCGGTTGTTGAGCCCTGCTGGGCACGCTGTCCGGGTGACGACGACGACGATGCGGCGGCCGACGACGACCGGGCTCTCTGCGTTCACCGAGCCCGTGCCCCGGGTGCGGCTGAGGATCGGCGTCCAGGGCGGCGACTCGCTGACGCGCGCCGGCCTGCGGTCCATGCTCGGCGAGCTGCACGACCTGGAGGCCGCCGGGAGCGACGGGCACGTGGACATCGGGCTCGTGGTCCTCGACGCGGTCACCCCCCAGGGCATCGCGGCCCTGCACCAGCTGAGCGCCGTCGCCGGGGTCCGGGTCGTGGTGCTGCTGGGCGACGTCAGCACGGAGGCGGTCGCGCTGGCCGTCCAGGCCGGTGCGGTGGGGCTGCTGCGTCGGCGGGAGGTGACCGCGGACAGCCTCGGGCACCTGCTGCGGTCGGTCGCGGCGGGCGAGGCCGTCATCCCGCCGGACCTCCTGGCGGCGCTGATGCCACGGCAAGGTGCGGCTGGTCCGACGGCGACGGCTCCGCGCCTGCTGGCGATGGCGACGCTGACCGACCGGGAGCGCGATGTCCTGCGGATGCTCGGGGACGGGTCGGACACCCGGGAGATCGCGCGGGCGATGAGCTACTCGGAGCGCACCGTGAAGACGATCATCCAGGACATCACCCGGCGGTTCGGCCTGCGCAACCGCTCGCACGCCGTCGCGTACGCGGTGCGCCAGGGGCTGATCTGACTAACCGACGATGTCGTCGACCGTCCCGCCTGCGGGCGCCACGAGCGGGTTGCTCAGCGGGTCCGCGAGGTCGTAGCCGGCGCCGTACTCGGCCTTGTCGGTGAACCCGTCGGCGTCGGAGTCGGTGCCGAACGGATCGGACCGGAGCACGTGCTCCAGGCTGTCGTCGAGGGTGTCGCCGTCGCTGTCGAGCCCGCCGGGCGCGACGCCGTCGAGCGTCCCGTCGCTGTTCGAGTCCGCCGCGAGCGGGTTCGTGCCGAGCCCGAGCTCGGTGGAGTCGCCGATCGCGTCGCCGTCCGAGTCGGCCGTCGCCGCGCCGGTCCCGGTGACGAGCATCTCGTAGCCGTCGGAGATGCCGTCCCCGTCGCTGTCGACCAGGAACACGTCGAGCCCGAGCTTGGCCTCCAGGACGTCGGTGATGCCGTCGCCGTCGGTGTCGAGCCCTGGGTCCACCGGAGTCTGCGCCCCGGCGACTGCCGTGCCGTCGGAGATGCCGGGGATCACGGCCGCGAACTGGAACCGTCGCTCGCTCGCCTCGCCGAACAGGACGCCCTTGGTGGGGTTCATCGCCTCGATGGTCCGGCCGTCGCCCATGCTGATCGCGACGTGCGCGTTCCCGGGCCTGCCGCTCTCGCCGGGCTGGGGCTCCCACGGGAAGTTGAAAAGGAGCGCGCCGGGGGTGTCGATCGCCTCGTCGACGGGCACGACGAGACCGAGCTCCTTGAGCTCCAGGTACTGCTTCCAGGACGCGTGCGGCAGGTCGACGCCGACCCGGCCCGCCGCCCAGCTCACCAGGCCCGAGCAGTCGAACGTGTCAGGGTCGGCGTCGTCGACGTCGACGTTCGCCCCGAAGACGTAGGTGTCCCCCGCCTGCGCGGTCGCGGCGTCGAGGAACTGCTGCAGCGCGTCGCTCTGGTGCCACTCCTCGACGACGGCCCCGCCACCGCCGGCGCCGCCCGCAGGTGTCACGTCGCCGTAGCCGTCGGTGCCCACCCACGACCCGCCGACCGGGTCGCCGTTGAGCTGCGCCGCCACCTCGGCCTCCGTGCGGTAGCTCAGGTAGCGCGCACCGGCGCCGCCGTGCGTGACCGTCCAGGGCGAGATGTCCGCGCCGCCGCCCGACACGTCGAACGCGGCCTTCGCGTTGGCCAGCGGGTCCGAGAGGTCCACACCCTGCAGGTCCGGGTGCGCGGCGACGTTGATCTGCCACAGTCCCCGCGAGTCCTCGCCCACCGGGTTGTGGGCGCCCGTCTCCCCGCCGGACTCCGCCAGGGCGATCGCTGTCATGGTCGCGGCCTCGTCGGGCTCGAACCCGGCGAGGCGGGCGAACCTGTAGATCTCCCGCGCCTCCAGAACGCTCACCCGTCCAGGCTAGGCCGGTCCCCCGGAGGAGTGAACGGCCGTCGCGGGTGGTCTTGCCTGCCCCTTCGGGCACCTCCCGCCTCCGGTGGTGCCCCCCGACGGGTGCCCGGCGGACGATGGAGCGATGATCTCCGACGTCGACGCGGCCCTCAGCGCGCTGCTGCGCGAGGAGGTCCTGCGCGGGCAGAGCGCCGACATCGCGTTCGACGCGCCCACCACCGAGTGGGCCGCCCGTCGCAACGGTCCCGTCGTCGACGTGTTCATGTACGACATCCGCGAGGACGTCGAGCGCCGCGACGCCGCCGCCCAGCCCGTGCGCGACCACCGCGGCCGGATCACCGGCCACCGGCCCGGTCCGCGGTACTTCCGGCTCTCCTACCTGCTGACCGCCTGGACCAGCCGGCCCGAGGACGAGCACCACCTGCTCGGGCAGATGCTGGAGAACCTCGTGCGGTTCGACCGCATCCCCACGGCGCACCTGTCGGGACGGCTGGCCGACGAGCAGGTCGTCCTGCAGGTGGCGCTGCCGCCCGGCGAGGACCGGTCGCTGACCGACCTGTGGAGCGCGCTCGGCGGGGAGATGAAGCCATCGCTGGACGTCGTGCTCATCGCGCCCCTGCAGCCCGCCAAGGAGTTCGTCGCCGGGCCGCCCGTGCGCGAGCGGGACCTGCGGGTCGTGGAGCGCTGACGGTCAGACGTCGAACGAGGCCTGCAGCGCATTGAGCACCATCTGGCGGATGGCGTCCTTCTGCTGCTGCGCCGCGTCCGCGACGGCGGCGTCCCCGGGCACGTGATCGGCCTCGGCACGCCGCTGGCCCCAGGTGGCGCCTCGCCCGCGGACGGCGTCCGGGTCGGTCTGCGCCCAGTCGGCGCGGACCGCCGTCGTGGTCCGGCTGACGGCTGCAGCGACGTCGCCGTCGAGGCGGGCGAACATGGCGTCGACCACGCCTTCGAGCAGACCCGGCCGCACGAACCTCGGACCGTACGGTTCCTCGTCCTCGACGGGTCCGCTGGGTGACGAGCGGCTCAGGTCGCGCGCGATCACCAGCGCGTCCACGAGCTCCCGGGACGCCCGGACCGCCGACGCCCGGGCGGGTGCCAGGATCGCGTTGTCGTCCGGGGTCTTGATGCGGGCGGCGTTGAAGTAGATGACGATCGTCGCCTGGTTCCGGTCCTCGATCTCGCCGCGGATGGTGGGCAGGAGCCGGAGCTGGCGCCACATCTCCCGGCCGAGCGAGAACGGCAGGATGTGCTCGGCCTCGCCCTGCCAGACCGGGTCGTCGCTCGTCAGCGACGCGTGCGTGGGCCGGATCCGCGGCGCCTGGTCCCCGTAGGGCGCGATGTCGCCGATCCCCGGGGCGCTCGCGCCGGGGTTGCCGCCGCTGAGGGTGCGCGCGAAGTCCAGGAGCCGCTGGACGGCGGTGACGAGCTCGCGCCGGGTCAGGCTCAGGTTCTCCGTCGGCCGCGGCAGCGTGTTGTCCGCCCGGTAGGCCGACCACGCCTGCCGAGCCGCGACGAACGCCGCCTTCCTGGTGTCGTAGTCGGTGATGAGCGCCGTCAGGGCGGCCGACGTGGGCGCCATCGCCTGCAACGGCGTGGGCACGCTGTGCATCACGAGGGCGTGGTCGGCGCCGTCGTCCTTGATCGTGTGGTCGGCGCCGTCCACGGTCACGTGCTCGTCGACGGCGACGTCGGCGAAGTCGGCCTCGGCCGGCAGCTCCACCGGCTCCTCGGCACCCCCACCGGCACCGGTCAGGGCGTCCAGCGCTGCCCGCCCGAGCGCCATCGCCTGGTCGAACAGCCAGTCGAGCGCCTGGTCCACCAGCTCGCGCAGGCCGACGATGATCTCCTGCACCTTCTCGGGCACGTTGCCCAGGCCCACCTGGTTGGCCAGGAACCCGATCGCGACCGGCACCGCGCTGGCCAGCCCTCGTTCGAGCATCGCGGCGCCCGGCGCGACGTCGCCGCGTGCGACGGACGCGATCGTGGACACGTACTGGTCCACGATCTCGAGCAGCTCGTGCAGGTAGTCGATCGCGGACTGGACGGCGTTGAAGAACGCGACCGTGCCGTTGATGACGGCCATGACACCCGTCGGGTCGAGCATGGAGAGCAGCCGGGTGACCACGCGGTCGACGATCTCCCGCATGATCCAGTCCTTGGCGGTGGTCAGGATCGTGTCCCACAGGTTGCTCAGCTGGCCCTGGATGAACTCCCAGACCGCGGTGATGCCGCGCTCCTGCACGTCCTTGATGAACGTCCACGCCCCGCTGAGCTGGTCCAGCGCACCCCGGATCTGCGCGACGCGCTCGGGCCCGATCCGCTCACCCAGCTTGGTCCAGAGGGTCTCGGTGGTCACGCCCAGCACCTGGATGACGAGCGTGATGATGTTCTCGACCGACAACGACGTCGGCGGCTCGATGCCCAGGCCGCGCAGCCCGCGGAACAGCCAGCCGCTCAGGCCCTCGAGCAGGTACGTCGCGATGTTGCCGAAGAAGCCCTCGAACCCGGTCTTCATGGCGCGGACGACGTTCTTGAGGAAGCCGACCGGGTCGTTCTTGATGTCCTCGATGGCGGCGGTGGCGTTGGCGATGATGTTCCCGAGCAGCTCCGACGGGAAGTTCATCAGCTCGAGGATCAGCCGGACGACCACCTGGATCACGACGCTGACGAACTCGGCGATCCGGTTCAGCGGGTCGCCGAACGCCGCGACGATCCGGTCGAACGTCTCGATCGGCGACAGCAGGCTCTCCAGGGACACCGTGTTCCAGATGCCCAGGAACGTGCCGGTGATCAGGTCCCAGGAGATGTTCAGCCGCGTCATCGCCGACTCGATCGTCGCGGCCGCGTCGCCGATCACCCCCGACTCCGCCAGCTCGTCGTACATCGCCTCGCCGCCGGGCAGCAGCGTGATGAACCCCTTGATGAGGTTCTCCGCGGTGCGCGGGACCGCCTCGTCGGTGAACGGGTTCCTCTCGAGGATCACCGTGAGCAGGTGGAAGCCGGGGACCTTGTGCGCGTGCTCGCTGGCCCACCCCAGGAGCGACTTCTTCACCAGGTCGAGCACCTCGACCAGGATCGTGGAGGCGAACGCGCCGACGTCCTGCAGGAGCGTGAACGCGCGGTCGGCCAGCGACGTGATGTTCTCGATGAGGTTCGGCAGGTTCGCCGGGCTGATCGCCGCCCACGCGTCGGCGAACAGTGCGCCCGTGCGGCTCAGCAGGTCGGTGAACACCGCCCACTGCTGGTCCAGCCAGTCGGCCGTCTTCTGCAGCGTGCCGCGCTCGGTCATCTGCGCGAGCACCTCGTCGCGCCCCGCGAGCCGGAGGAAGTCCCCGAGGATCTCGACGGTCGGTGCGCTCACGTCCTCGTCGCGCAGCGGGTCGTGGTGGAACACCTTCTTGGCGAGGTTCCAGTACGGCGCGATCTCGGGGCGCTGCAGGAGCGGCTCGGCGACGTCCGCCGCGACCTCCCGGACCTTGGCGATGACGGCGTCGATGACGTCCGAGACGAACGCGCGGATGTCGGCGACGATCGCGTCGACGTACCGCTCGACGATGGCGACGTTGCCGTCGATCCCCTCGGTGATCCCCATCTCGTCCCATGCGGCCGAGATGTCGTGCCCGATCCGGGACAGCGTGAGGTTGTGGGCCGCGAGCGCGTCCATGAGGAGCGTGACGATGTCGCCGAGGACGTCGATGGTCTGCAGGAGCGGTCCGACGGCGGCACCGAACGGTCCGAACGTCAGGAGCTTCTCGACGAACTCCGTGCGGCTGACGGTGGCGGGCTCGTCGGTGAGCGGGTCCTTGCCGGTGATGACGGTCAGCAGGGTGTAGCCGGGGATCTCCTGGGCGGCCGACGTGACGCCGTCGATGATCCAGTCGGGGATGAGGTCGGTGACCTCGAGGTCCCGGTAGACCGCCACGGCCTGCTGCTGCACGACGTGGGTCGCCTCGTGCGCCATGAGCTCGAGGTCCGCGGACGACTCCCCCTCGCCGAGGAAGATGTCCGCGCCGACCGTGAACGCCCTGGCGTGCAGCTCCGCGGCGGCGGCGCCGACCTCGGGACCCTGGTGCACCCGGACGGCGCCGAGGTCCGCGCCGAGGTGCGGCTCGACCTTCGACTGCACGGAGGGGTCCATCGGTGCGCCGGCACCGGGGCTCGCGATCAGCGAGGAGACGGCGGTGGACACCTCGACGTCTCCGCCGGCGGCGATGTCGGACGCGGGTGCGGGCGCGTCCTCGCGCGCGACGACCGCACGCGCGGGACGGTCCGGGTCCGGCTCAACGCTGCGAGCTGGTGACGGTGGTGGTCGGCCGTGCGCCACCCGCGAGGCGAGCGCCTCGGCCTCGCGCTCGGCGGTGTCGTGGGGGTGCGAGACCGCGAGCGTCGAGCGTGCGAGCCGGTTGCCACCCGGGCCGACGAAGTTCGCCCGTGCGGCCGGTGGGGCGTCTCCTCCTCCACGCGCCAGTCGCGCGGTGCCGGAGTTCGATGTGGGCACCCCGCCACGGACGGCGGCCGACGGCGGGTTCCGGGTGCGCCTCGCCTCGGCCGGTTCCCGGGTCAGCGCGTCCCGCGTCAGCGTCGCCGGCATGGGGTCAGCGGCCCGCGCGAACGACGTCGACGTCCTGCGCGGACGCGCTCACGGACCGCATGCCCAGGGCGCCGTCGGGACCGGACCCGACAGGGTCGCCCCTCTCCCGCGTGCCCCGCGCGACGCTCACCCGTCCAGGCTAGGCGCGCCCGTCGCGTTCGTGCCTGCCTCTTGGGGCATGCCGACCGCTGGCACTGCTCATCCCCCGGCCGCTCTCTGCGCCTTCCTCCGGTCGGCAGCCATCTTCTCGATCTGCTTCGCCTGCTCGACTGCTGCCGCCTTGATCTCCGCCCTCGTCGGACTGATCGCGCCGCCACGGACGTCCTTGTTCACCTTGGTCGCAGGCTCATTCGTCGCGAGATCGACCTTCTTGTCACCAGCCTCAGCGATGACTGCCTTGTTCGTTCGAGTAACGGCATCGTCGACGTACGACTCGAAGATCGCTTCCGCCGCGCGGACCCCGTTGACGCGGGCGAGCTCGTTCTTGAGGTCTGCCCTAGCTGAGTGGTCGGTCTGCGTCTTCGCCTCGGCTGCGCGTTCGTAGATCATGATCGTGATCATCGAGTTGTACTCCTGGTCCGTGGTGAACGGCACCTCGTACCACTCGAAGAACGTCGTGATGAACATGTCTGGGACCACGTGCTCGGCCTCGAGCTCCCAGTAGGGCATGTACTTCGCCTGGCCGCTCTGCGGCTGCCACCCGCGTTCCTGGGCATTCCAGGTCGCCTTGATGGCGATGTTCGGGGCGTGACCGATCACTCCGAGCTGGTTCCAGATCTCCGGGTGCTTCTTCAGCAGCGCTTTCAACTTCTTGACCGCCTTGCGGACGGCTGTGTTCCGCGCCTTCTTGGTCTGCTCCTTGGCGTATTCCGCGGTGATCTTCTGGACCAGCTCCTTCGCGTCTGCGGTCGCCTCCGCGACCTTCTGCTTGTTGTTCGAGGCCACCATGACCTCGCCACCCTCGATCGAGATCATGTGCTGCTCGTTCTCGACCTCGAACCCGCCCTCGAACTCCGCGTCACCGAGGCCGTCGTCCTCGTCGTCCTCGTCTCCACCCAGCCCGAGCGCGTCCAGCGCCGCCTTGCCCAGCGAGATCGCCTTGTCCAGGAGCCAGTCGATGGCCTCGTCGATCTTGAGGCGCAGCCCGATGACGATCTCCTTGACCTTCTCGGGCAGGTCGCCGACGCCGGCCTGGTTGGCGAGGAACCCGATGGCGACGGGCACGGCGTTGGCCAGGCCCCGCTCGAGCATCGCGGCGCCGGGGCCGACGTCGCCCTTCGCGATGGACGCGACGGTCGAGACGTAGGAGTCGATGAGCTCGAGCAGCTCGCGGGCGTAGTCGAGGACGGACTGGATGCCGTTGAAGATCGCCTGGGCGCTGCGGACGACCGCCATGATCCCGGTGGGGTCGAGCATGGACAGGACCTTGGCGACGGCCTTGTCGATGATCTCCGACATGAGCCACTGCTTCGCGGCGTCGAAGATGAGGTCCCACAGGTTGCTGAGCTGCTCGCTGATCTTGTCCCAGATCGCTGCCATGCCGCGTTCCTGGATGTCCTTGATGAACGCGAACGCCTCGCCGGCGAGCTCGATGGCGGCGCGGATCTTGGCGACCTTGTCCTCGCCGATCTTCGCGCCGAGCTTGGCCCACAGGGACTCGACGGTGACGCCGGAGACCTGGATCACGAGGGTGATCGCCGCCTGGAGGGTCAGCTCCGCGGGGGGTTCGATGCCGAGGGTGCGCAGTCCCCGGAACATCCAGTCCGAGAGGCCCTTGAGCAGGTAGCCGGCGATCTTGTCGAAGAAGGCGCTGAACCCGCGCTTCATTGCCTCGAGGACGTTGATGAGGAACGCGACGGGGTCCTTCTTGATGTCGTCGATCGCGGCCATCGCGTTGTCGATGATCCGGCCGAGCAGCTCGGGCGGGAAGTTCATCAGCCGCAGGATCAGCTCGACGACCACCCGGATCACGACGGCGGCGAACGTGATGATGCGGTCGAGCGGGTCGCCGAACTTGGCCAGGATCTCGTCGAACGTGGCGAGCGGGGTCAGCAGCTTGTCGAGCGTGACGAGGTTCCAGACGCCCTGGAAGGTGTCAGTGATGAGCTGCCAGGAGATGTTGAGCTCGGTCATCGCGGACTCGATGCGCCCGGCCGCGTCGGCGATGACACCGGACTCCGCGAGCTTCGCGTACATGGCGTCGCCGCCCGGCAGCAGCAGGATGAACCCCTTGATGAGGTTCTCCGCGGTGCGCGGGACCGCCACCTCGGTGAACGGGTCCTTCTCCAGCAGGACGGTCAGCAGCTCGTACCCGGGGAGCTTCTTCGCGTAGCCGGAGAGCCACTCGAGCAGCGACTTCTTGACCAGGTCGAGGATCGTCAGCAGCACGTCCTGGGCGAAGTCGCCGACCTTGTGCACGATGGCGACGGCCTCGTCCGCGAGCGCGGGGAGCGTGTCGAGCAGGTTCGGCAGGTTGCTCGGCGTGAGCGCGGCCTTCGCCTTCTCCAGCAGTGCGCCGACGTCGCCGACGAGGCTGAGGAACTGCCCGATCTTGCTGTCGACCCACTCGGCCGTCTGCGGGAGGATCTTGCGTTCCTCCATCTGGGCGAGGACCTTCTCCTGCCCGGCGACCTTGAGGAAGTCGGTGATGATCTCGAGCGTCGTCGCGTTGACCTGCTCACCGGTGAGCGGGTTCTGGTGCAGCACCTTGATGGCGAGGTTCCACCACGGGGCGACGGTCGGGCGTTCGAGGAGGGGCGTGACGGCGGCGGCGATGACCTCGCGCACCTTGGCCAGGACGGCGTCCTTGACCTCCTCGACGAAGGCCGTGATGTCGCTGACGATGCCGTTGACGTACCGGCGGATGATCGCGAGGTTCTCGTCGTCGCTCTTGCGGATCCCGACCTCGTCCCAGGCGGCGCCGATGTCGTGCTCCAGGCGGGCGAGCGTGAGGTTGTGGGCGGCGAGGCCGTCGCGCAGGAGGGTGACGATGTCGCCGAGCACGTCGACGGCCTGCAGCACGGGGCCGATCGCGGCGGCGAAGGGTCCGAACGAGAGGAGCTTCTCGACGAAGGCCTGCGCCCCGCCGGTCACGGGCTCGTCGGTGATCGGGTCCTTGCCCAGGAGCAGCGCGACGATGGAGTACCCGGGGATCGCCCGGATGGCGTCGAGCACGACGTCCGGTACGACGTCGGCGACACCGAACCGCATGACATCCGCCCGGTAGACCCCGACGGCCTGCTGCTGCACCACGTGCGTGGCCTCGTGCGCCATGAGCTCGAGGTCGGCGGGCGACTCCCCCTCACCGAGGAAGATGTCCGCGCCGACGGTGAACGCGCGCGCCTGGAGCTCCGAGGCGGCGCCACCGACCTCGGGCCCCTGGTGCACCCGGACGGTGCTGAGGTCGGCGCCGAGGTGCGGCTGGACCTTCGCCTGCACCGCGGGGTCCATGGGTGCGCCCGAGCCTGGGCTGGCGATCAGGGACGTGACCTTGTCGGAGACCTGGAGGTCTCCGCCCTCGGCGACCTCCTCCCGTGCGGGTCCCGCCGCCGGTGCGTCCTGCGCGTCGCGTGCGAGGAGGGTCGCCTCGTCGTGGGCCGGCGCCGGCGCGGCTGTGGGCGGTGACCCTCCGTGGGCGACGCGGGACGCGAGCGCCTCCGCCTCGCGCTCGGCCGGGTCGTTCGGGTGCGAGACGGCGAGCGTCGCGCGCGCGATGCGGTTGCTGGTCTTGCCCGCGAGGTTCGCGAGCGCGGTCGGGGGTGCGTCGCCGGAGCGCACGAGCCGCGCGAGCTCCGCGTTCGAGACCGTGCCCGGTGGACGTGCGGCCGCGGCCGGACGGAGGCGCCCTCGTTCCTGGGCTGCGGGTTCCCGGACGACGACGTCGCGTGCGGGCGCCGTCAGCACGTGGTCACCGCCCCGAGCGGACGACGTCGAAGTACCGCGCGAACTCCCCCTCGGTGGAGAGGTGACCGAGCTTGACGAACTCCCGCTGCATCGCGAGCACGAGCCGTTCCATCGTGATGGGGCCACCCTCGTCCGCGGCGGAGAACGCCGCACCGAGCGCCGCGTTGCGGATCACCCCGCCGGTGACCTTGAACTGGCGGGCGAGGAAGTCGAGGTCGAGGTCCTCCACGGGGGCGCTCGGGGGGAACACGAGCTGCCAGATCCGGCGTCGCTGCTCCTCGTCGGGTGCGAGCACGTTGACCGCGACCCCGATGCGGCGCAGGAACGCGTCGTCGATGTTGCGCTGCAGGTTGGTGGCCAGGACCACCAGGCCGTCGAAGGTCTCCAGCCGCTGCAGGAGGTAGGCGACCTCGATGTTGGCGTAGCGGTCGTGGGCGGACGACACCTCGGAGCGCTTGCCGAACAGTGCGTCCGCCTCGTCGAAGAACAGCACCACGTCGCCGGCGCCGGCGGCCGCGAAGATGCGTTCGAGGTTCTTCTCGGTCTCCCCGATGTACTTGCTGACCACGGACGACAGGTCGACCTTGTAGAGGTCGAGGCCGAGCTCGCGCGCGACGACCTCCGCGGCGAGCGTCTTGCCGGTGCCGGACGGCCCCGCGAAGAGCGCGACGACGCCGCTGGACGGGATCGCCGGGAAACCCCACTCGCCGAACACCGTCCGCCGTCGCCGGTATCGCGCCACGAGCTCACGCAGCTGGGACTTCTGCGCGTCGGGCAGCACCAGGTCGTCCCACCCGCGCTGCGCCCGGACGCGCACCGCGAGCCCGTCGAGGTGCCCGCCGGCCAGGCGTCGCAGGTTCGCCTGGATCGCGGCCGGGTCGTCGCCGGCGCCGCCCGCGACCAGCCGGAGCTGTTCACGGGTCAGGCGGGCACCGCCCGAGTCGGCCGAGCCCGTGCGGGCCAGCCAGTCGTCGGGGCCGGCCTCGCCGTCGACGACGTGCACCTCGCGCCAGCGTCGGTCGGGCAGCGCGTCCAGGGGCAGCTCACGCGGTGACGAGAGCGCGAACGTCAGGTGCAGCGCGGCCTCGATGCGCGCCGCGGCGACCAGGTCGGGCGGGCCCGCGACCTCGAGCAGCACCGCGCGGCCGTCGACCGTCGCCTCGCGGACGACCGCCGCCCACTCCGCCGCCGACTGCGGGACGGACGTCACGAGCACCGGCCGGCCCGCGAGCTCGGCTCCCGCCGCCCGTCGCCTGCTCTCGGCGTCGGCGCCGTGCACCAGCAGCAGGGCCGGTGGCGTCGGCCGGCGTCCGCGACCCTTGCCCAGCGCTGCGACACGGCGGGTGCGCGCCGGCAGCTCGGGGTCCGGGGCGTCGACGCCGAGGACGGACCAGACGAGCCGGGGAACCGCACCACACATCCGGATCGCCCACGGCCCGGTGTCCTCGACCGTGACCAGCTCGGCCACCCGCAGCGGCGCGCCGGGTGCGACCGTCGGCGGTCCCGCCGGCCCGAGCACGCGCGCCAGCAGCGCGAGGGTGGGCCGCGGGAGCTGGACCGAGTCCTGCACGTACGCGACGACGCGCTGCCGCTGCGGGTGCAGCTCGACCGCCGTGAGCAGCGCGAGCGTCTCCACGTCGGGCGGGGTCAGCGCGGCGTTGCGGCACGTGCGTGCCAGGGCGTCGCCGCTCTGCGCGCACCACAGCGCGAGCGCGACGCGCGCCTGGACGAGCAGGGGGTCGAACAGGTCCCGCACGGGGGTGGCAGCCTCGGGGCCGGGGCCGTCCAGCCCGGGCAGCGACCGCAGGATCGTGTCGAGGTCGTCGTCGTCGACGTACATGCCCGCGAAGTCCCGTGGTGGCACGCCGGACACCAGGCGGCACAGCGCTGCCTCCCGCTGCAGCACCAGGTCCGCGAAGCGCTCCCAGGGCGTCACCTCACCGTCCTAGCGCACGAGCGAGCGCAGCGGCGCCGGCCGCCGTGGTCACCGCACCGAGTGGTGCGCGATCGGGCAGGCCGCCCGGCGCGATGGCGCGGCGCCCGGGCCCTGTCCGCGGCGACGCGGCGGGCAGAGGCTGGACCACACACGTCGACGGAGGGGAACGCCATGGCCACGCTGAGCAGCATCCGGTCGCCCGGTGTCTACATCCAGGAGCTGCCGGCCGGCTCGCGCCCCATCGAGGGGGTCGGGACGGCCATCGCGGCATTCGTCGGCATCACCGCCGACGGGCCGTACGACCAGGCGATCAAGGTCGCCAACTGGGGTCAGTACACGGCGACCTTCGGCATGTGGGTGGAAGGCGCCTACCTGCCGAACGCCGTCTACCAGTACTTCAACAACGGCGGCGGCTCGGCGTACATCACGCGTATCGGGTCGCTGAGCTCCGACGAGGGTGCTCGTGCCAGCGCCGAGCTGACCAGCGCGCTCAAGGCCGGTCAGGGCGTCTACCGCATCGAGGCGAAGGAGCCCGGTGGGGCCGGTGACACGATCACCGTGACCGTCGAGCCGAAGCACGAGCAGGAGCCGCCGCCCGAGGGCGAGCAGGCACCGCCCGCCGAGGAGGTCTTCACGCTCGTCGTGCAGCGGGGCGACACGGTCGAGCGGTACGAGGGGGTGACCCCGCGCAAGGGCGGCAACAACGTGGTGACCGCGCTGGCGGAGTCGGCGCTCGTGCAGATCAGCGAGCTGGGTGGCTCCTCGATCGTCGAGCGGGTGCCGACGGCGGGACAGCTCGTGCTGTCCGGCGGCGCGTCGCTGCCCGCCCGGCTGACCCCGGACGACTACCTCGGGGACGTCACCGCGCGGTCCGGCATCGCCGGGCTCGAGGCGCTGGACGACGTGACGATCGTCGCGGTCCCGGACCTGGTGGCCGCGTACGAGGCGGGCCAGATCGACGCCGACGGCTTCAAGGCGGTCCAGAGCGCGCTCATCACGCACTGCGAGACGCAGAAGGACCGGGTCGCCATCCTCGACACCCCGCGCGGCCTGAACGCCCAGCAGGTGCTCGAGTGGGTCAAGGAGAAGACGCGCTTCTCGTCGGCGTACGCGACGACGTACTGGCCGTGGCTGTCCTTCTGGGACCCGCTGGCCGGCCGTGCGCGGCTGTTCCCGCCGAGCGGTGCGCTCGCGGGCATCTGGGGTCGCAACGACGACACCCGCGGTGTGCACAAGGCTCCCGCCAACGAGGTGGTCGCCGGTGCGCTGGACGTCGAGCTCAACATCACGCGCGTCGAGCACGACGACCTCAACCCCGCGGGCATCAACGTGATCCGGGCGTTCCCGGGCCGGGGCATCACGGTGTGGGGGGCGCGGACGCTGTCCGACGACACCACCTGGCGGTACATCAACGTGCGGCGGCTCTTCAACTACATCGAGTCGTCGGTGCTGCGCGGGACCCAGTGGGCCGTGTTCGAGCCGAACGACCTCGACCTGTGGCAGCGGATCAAGCGCACCGTCAACGGGTTCCTGCTGGGGCTCTGGCGCGACGGTGCCCTGTTCGGCGCGACGCCCGACCAGGCGTTCTACGTCAAGTGCGACGAGGAGACGAACCCCCCGGACGTCGTGGACGCCGGGTACGTGGTCATCGAGATCGGCATCGCACCCGTGAAGCCGGCCGAGTTCGTCGTGTTCCGGGTGAGCCAGCTGCCGACCGGCGGCGCGGTCCAGGAGTAGTTCCAGGCGCAGGGAAGGGAAGGCACCATGCCCATCGGTGAGGACGCACTCGCGAACTACGCCTGGCAGATCGAGGTCGACGGCATCACGCTCGCCCAGTTCAAGGAGGTCTCGGGCCTGAGCATCGAGGTCTCCGTGATCGAGCACCAGGAGAACAAGCCCAAGGGCATCCCCGTGATGAAGAAGCTGCCCGCGGCCCAGAAGTTCAGCGACATCACGCTCAAGCGCGGCATGACCACCGACAAGGGGTGGTGGGCGTGGGTCAAGGAGGTCCAGGAGGGCAAGATCGACAAGGCCCGCCGGGGTGCCGCGATCGTGCTCTACGACTACGAGCGCGGCGAGAAGATGCGCTTCAACATCACGAACGCCTGGCCGTCGAAGATCAGCATCGGCTCGCTGCAGGCGGGGGGCTCCGAGGTCACGGTGGAAGAGGTCACGCTCGTCCACGAGGGCCTCGCGGTGGCGTGAGGCGTCTGTGAGCACAGTGAGCACCCCCGCGGCCCCCGCAGCCCTCCAGACCGAGTTCAGCTTCGAGTTGCCCATCGGGTACGAGGACGACGAGGGCCGGGTGCACCGCTCGGGGGCGATGCGCCTGGCCCGGGCGCGCGACGAGATCGTCCCGTTGCGCGACCCGCGGGTGCGGGACAACGAGGCGTACCTGACCGTGCTGCTCCTGGCGCGGACCATCACGCACCTCGGGGACATCACCTCGATCACGCCCGCGGTCGTGGAGAACCTCTTCACGCCGGACCTCGCGTTCCTGCAGGACCTGTACCGCCGGATCAACTCCGAAGGGCACACCACCGCGTCGGTGACGTGCCCCTCCTGTCACGAGGAGTTCGCCGTCGACCTGGCGGGTGGTCCGCCGGGGGAATCCTGACGTACGCGACCGCTGACCTGCTGGACGAGGTCGCGTACCTGGCAGCCGTCCTGCACTGGCCCCTCGACACGCTCCTCGATCTGGAGCACCCCGACCGGGCCCACTTCCTGGCGTACGCGCACCGGATCGTCGACGAGGTGGAGGAGGAGCAGTGAGGCGATGGCCGTTCGCTGCGCGGGCCGCCGCGGCTCCCGCTGCCGCACCGCCCGCCGCACCGCCACGGCGCGGGTGGGACGCGGTGCCGCCGCTGGTGCCTCGCGCGCTCACCCTGCAGCCCGTCGCGCGCAGCGCCGACTTCAGCCGCGGGCTGGGCACCCGGCAGGACTCCCCCGTCATCCTGCGGGCGGCCGAGCACGCCCTGACGTCCCACCCCGGCGGGCACGTGGACGGTCTGGTCTCGCACGTCGCCGTCCCCGCCGTGCCCGCTCCGCAGCCGGGCAGCGTCCCGCGCCGGGGCCGGGTCTCCCGCCGACGGCGGTCAGAGGCAGCCGACGAGCCGGGCGCGGCGCGGGCGACCGCGGACGACGACAGCGGCTCGCCGTCCGTCGACGCGGAGCTGCCGCCACCGGCGCTCCCCGTGGTCGCACGCGCGTCGGTCCCGCGTCCGTCCAGCTCCTCTCCCGCTCCGGCGGGTCCGGGTGCGTCGGCAGCACGGTCGTCGGCGAGCTGGCCGTCGCCGGCGGCACGGTCGGTCGCGACGACGTCACCATCGGCACGGTCGGCGTCCGCTGTGTCGGCACCGACATCGCCGACATCAGCCCCGCCGGCAACCGTCGCGCGCTCGGCGGTCCCGTCGTCGGTGCCTGTGCGCCGTGCGTCACCGCCGTCCGCCCCGCCTGCGCAGGCGCCGACGGCCCCGTCGCCCTCCGCGCCTGCGCAGCAGCCGGCGGTCCCGTCGCCCTCCGCGTCTGCGCACCAGCCGGCGGCGCCGTCGCCCGCTGCGTCTGCGTACCAGGCGACGAACCCTCGACCGGCGCCTCCCGACACGGTCGCCGCTCGCACCCTGGACCCCTCGTCCAGCTCGACGCCCCCCACCGCGGCACCGCAGGTCGCCGACGTCCACCGCACCACCCGCACCGGGTCCCCGGACGGCCCGGTCGCGTCGATCCCGCCGTCCGCGGCGCCGGTCGCCCGCCCCCCGGTCGCGATGCCCCCGCTCCCGGACGGCGCGGCCACCGTCTCCCGGACCCCGACCACACCCGCCGGCCCAGGACGGCCCGTCCGCGCGGGACTCCAGCCACCGGTTCGCCGCGCTCTCGACCCGGCGTCCGGCGCCGCACCGCCCGAGCCGTCGAGGCAGGTCGGTCCGGCCACGTCCGCGCCGGGCGTTGCACCCGTGGCCCGCGTAGCGAGCAGCCTGCCCACGCACGCGGTGCTCCCGCCCGCCCACCACACGGCAGCGGTGAGCGAGCCGCGGGTCGACCGGATGCCCGAGCCTGCTGCCTCGTCGGACCACCCGGTCGCGCAGCAGAACCCCGAGTCCCCGTCGGCCGGTCCCGCTCCGCGCTCCGCCGTACCACCGCCCTCGGAGAGCGCGGGTCAGGTGCTTCGCGCCTCGGCACCGCCCCCGCCGGTCCCAGCACGTCCCGTGCATCGCTCGATGGCACCACCCTCGTCCGCACCGGCACGTGCCGTGACCGGCTCCGGCGACCCGAGCCCTGTGCCTCGGTCCACGGCTCCGCTCGCCTCACCGTCGACACGACCGGTGCAGCGCGCGACGGCACCACTCCCGTCCGACGCCGCACCGGCCCCCGTTCCCGTGTGGCGGGCCGCCACGGACCGACCCGCCGGGGCCGTGCGGCGCGTGGTCGCCGATCCGACGAGCGCCACGGCACCGGCCCGGCTCCGACGCTCCCTCGACGCACCCGCCCCGCCGTCCTCCGCAGCACCATCGACCGCCGTCCCGCGTCCGGTCGCCCCAGGAGGTCGGTCCGCCGGGCCTGACCCTGCCGTCGCGCAGACCGCCACCGCCCTCACGCGCACGCCTCGCCCGACCCACTCCCCCGCGCCCACGCAGGCCGGCACCCCCGTCGCACGAGCCGTGGGCCCGGCCGCACCGTCCACCGACGGACCGGTGACGAGGACGACCCCCACACCCGTGCCGCCCGTAGCGCGCCCCGGCGCACCCACCGTCCGCCGCTCGCCCGACGTCACGGATCCGCCGCCCGCAGCGCCTCCGCCCAAGTCCCGCTCGGTCGATGCCATCGTCGCCCGGTCCGCGACGGCGCACCCGACCCCCTCCGCACCACCGGTCACCCCTGCGGGCACCACCTGGGCACCGGGACCGGCCGCCCCCGTGGCGGAGCGGCTCCTCCCGTCCGACCCGCAGGCCGATCGCGTCGCCGGCGTGGCTCGCGCCCTCCCCGTCGCGGCGCCGCCGCGGACCGCCGAACCGGTGGCCGCTCGGTCCGTCGCCCCGCCGCGCTCCGCCGGCCGGGCGCCGCTCGGGCTCGGGTGGCCCCCGGCGGCCCCGGAGGCGGATGCCGCCCCCTCGACCCCGGACCTCGGGGCGGAGAAGATCACCGCCGGCGGCGCCACCCGTGCGGTGCACCGGATTCCCGCGTCGCCCGACCCCGCCCCGGGCACGGCACCCACCGCAGCCGACGCGCCCGACCCGTTCGACGCGGGCGCCGTCGCGGTCGCCGCGGGGATCGCGCGCCGGGTCGACCCGACCGAGGTCCGCTTCGCTGCACCGGGCCACACCCAGGCAGCACCTGTCGCGCGGGCCGCGACCGCGGTGGCGGAGCGGGCGCCCGAGGAGCAGCCGCAGCCCGCGCAGATCGTCGCTGCCGGACCGGCCGCCGCGCCGGCGCAGGACCTGGGCGCGCTCGCGGACGAGCTCTGGGAGCGGCTCGAGCAACGCCTGCGGACCGACCTGATGCTCGAGCGCGAGCGTCGCGGTACCTGGCCGGACGCATGAGGAGGCGACCGAGATGACCATCCAGACCAACCCCGTCAACACGATGCGGTTCGACGTGACGATCGACGGCCTCGAGATCGGCTCGTTCACGGCGATCGAGGGACTGAGCGCGCAGTACGAGGTCAAGACGTACGCCGAGGGTGGCGAGAACGGGTTCGTGCACCGCCTGCCCGGTCGCCTCTCCTACGGCACGATCAAGCTGACCCGCCCGGTGGAGTGGCGCAACGGCAAGCTCGGCGAGTGGTTCCGACAGGTCGCCACGGGACAGGTCGTCGACGAGCACACCGCCGCGATCATGGCGATGAACGACAACCGCGACCTCGTCGTCACGTGGGAGTTCTACGGCGTGTGGCCGGTCAGCTACAAGGGGCCCAGCTTCGCGGCCGAGGGCGGCAAGGTGGCCACCGAGGTGTTCGAGTTCGCCCACAACGGCTGGAAAGAGAAGCCGGCTCCTCCGGTCGGGGCGAAGCTGACATGACCGGCGCAGAGCGGGCACTCGCGGTGCTGGCCGAGGACGGCAACACCAGCAAGAGGCTCGAGTTCCACTTCAACCCGACGACGATCAGCTTCACGCGCGCCGTCCAGTACAACCGCGCCCCGAACCAGGCGAACGACCCGCCGGTGCAGTTCACGGGCGCCGGGCCGACGTCGATGACGCTGCAGGTGTTCCTCGACAAGGTCGGCAAGGGTGACGCGAAGGGGATCCAGCCGGAGATCGACCAGCTGGTGTCGTGGACGACCGTCGCGGACGTGACGCAGCCGGGCAGCGGTCCGCCCAAGCTGATCTTCACGTGGGGCGTGCTGTCGATCAACAAGGAGAAGACGCTCGTCGGCTACCTGGAGAACCTCAAGGTCACCTGCGAGATGTTCGACCGCAACGGCCTGCCGCTGCGCGCCACCATCGACCTCACGCTCAAGTCGGCGGCCGTCGAGCCCAAGGGCACCAACCCGACGTCGGGGTCCGAGTCGTCGCGACGCCGGCACGTGCTGCGCCGCGAGGAGAGCCTGCACTCGGTGGCGCACTCCACGTTCGGGGACGCCGGTGCGTGGCGGGCGATCGCCGAGCTCAACGGCATCGACGACCCGACGCGCCTGCGGCCGGGCCGCGAGCTGCTGCTGCCCGACGTGTCCGAGCTCGCGGCGGGTGCACGATGAGCCCGGTCGCGACGAGCGTCGGCGCGCGGCCCGTGGTCAAGGTCGGGGCCGCGGAGTTGTCCGAGCGGATCGCCGCGGCGCTGCGCACCACCATCGTCGACACCGACGCCGACGGCCCGGACTCGTGCCGGCTGGTCATCGACGACCCGACGCGCGAGCTGCTGGCGGACAGCGACCTCGACCTCGCGGCCGAGCTGACGATCACGGCGGGCCGCGTCGGGGAGAACTCGGGCGACCAGCTGTTCGACGGCGTCGTCTACGCGATCGGCTTCGACTACGACGACCGCGGCGGCTACACCACCGTGACCGCGTACGACCGTTCCTACGGCCTCTACAACGGCCTGCACACCACGAGCTTCCAGAACATGACCGACGGGGACATCGCCAAGCAGATCGCCCGGGACGTGGGCCTGACGGCGGGCGACGTCGCGACCACCACCGTGCTGCACGAGCACGTGTCGCAGGTGAACGAGACCCACATCGAGTTCCTCGAGCGGCGCGGCCGGGAGGTCGGCTGCGTCGTCGTGGTGACCGGCTCGACGCTGCACTTCCGGCCACCCACCCCGGCGGCCGACGCTCCGGCGCCCGGCGCCTACGACTCCGCGGACCGCCTGCAGCTGGTGCCCGGCAAGAACCTGCAGCGCCTGACCGTCCGGGTCACCGCCGCGCAGCAGGTGTCCCAGGTCGAGGTCCGGGGCTGGGACACGTCGACCAAGCAGGCACTCGTCGCCACCACGGACGCGCGCACCGGGACCGCGAGCCTGCGGGACACGCCCGCGTCGGTCGCCGGGCTGTTCGGCAACCCGCGCGGGGTCACGGTCGACCTCCCGCTGGGCCAGCAGGCGGAGTGCGACGCCGTGGCCGCGGCGCGCGCCGAGCACCTGGGCAGCACCAACGTCTTCGCGGAGGGGGTCGCGGACGGCGACCCGCACCTCGTCGCGGGCGCCGCCGTGAGCCTCGGCCAGACGGGCGGCCGGTTCGACGGCAAGGTCACGCTCACCCGCGCCAAGCACGTCTGGGACGACCGCAGCTACCGCACGTACTTCACCGCGAGCGGCTCGCACGACCGCTCGGTGCTGGGTCTCGTGCGCGGGGCCGGCCAGCAGCGGACGGGGCCGGGCGGCCTGGTCGTGGCCCTGGTGACCAACGCGACCGACCCGGAGAAGCGCTGCCGCGTCAAGGTGAAGTTCCCGTGGCTCGACGAGGACTACGAGACGGACTGGGTGCGGGTCCTGCAGCTCGGCGCGGGCGCGGACCGCGGGCTGCAGCTGCTGCCCGAGGTCGACGACGAGGTGCTCGTCGGCTTCGAGCACGGCGACAGCCGCCGCCCGTACGTCCTGGGCGGTCTCTACAACGGGGTCGACGCCCCGCCGAACGACGACGCCGTCGGGTCGGACGGTGCGGTCGCCACGCGGGTGTGGCGCAGCCGCAGCGGCCACGAGCTGCTCATGTCCGACAAGGCCGGCGAGGAGACCCTGGAGCTGCGCACCGGCGACGACAAGGCGAGCGTCGTCCTGGCCACCTCGGACGGCTCGATCACCATCACCGCCGAGGGCGACGTGAAGGTGGACGCCAAGGGCAACGCCGAGGTGACCACGCAGGGCGACCTCAAGGTCGAGGCGCAGGGCTCCGCGACGATCAAGGGCTCCTCGGGCCTGACGCTCGAGAGCAGCAGCACGGTCACGATCAAGGGTTCGACGATCAAGCTCAACTGAGGAGGCATCTGGTGGGTGCGCCAGCAGTCGTCATGGGCGACAAGGTGATGGGGATGTGCGTCGGGCACCTCGTCCCGTCCCCCGTGGGTGCCCCCATGCCCGCGCCTGCGCCGCTGCCGATCTCCGCGCCGCTGACGATGGGCCTGTCGACGACGGTCCTGATCGGTGGCAAGCCCGCCGCGGTCAAGGACAGCAGCGGCTACAACGTGCCGCCGCACGTCGGCCTGCACCCGAGCGACCCCAAGCTCGTCCCGACCACGCAGGAGGCCAAGGTCATGGTCGGCAGCAGCACGGTGCAGTTCGACGGGAAGGCCGCGGCGTACACGGGGTGCACGGTGACGGCCTGCATCGCCCCGACCGCCGCGGTCGTCGGCACCGGGGCCACCGTCCTGGTCGGGTCATGAGCGCACGGGAGGAGGAGCGATGAGCGACGCGAACAGCTTCGTCGGGGCCGGGTGGCACTGGCCTCTGACCACCGACCAGACCGGTGCGGTGGCGCTGGTGCGCGGCACCACCGAGCTCGAGCAGGCGATGTACCTGGTGCTGGCGACCAACCCCGGCGAGCGTCCGATGCGGCCGGAGTTCGGTGCGCGCCTGCGCCAGTTCGTGTTCGCGTCGGGCGACGCCACGACCGCAGGCCTCATCGCCGCCGAGGTGCAGAGCGCGCTCGCCCGGTGGGAGCCGCGCGTGACCGTCGAGCAGGTCGACATCACGACGGACGCCGACGACCCGGCGACGCTGTGGATCGACATCGGCTACACCGTGCGGTCCACCAACGACCGCCGCAACCTCGTCTTCCCGTTCTACGTGATCCCCGCCGACCGGTCCGAGGTGCGCGCATGACGCTGCCCACGCCCCGCCTGGACGACCGGACGTTCCAGGAGCTCGTCGACGAGGCGAAGCGGAACCTGCAGCTGCGCTGCCCGGAGTGGACCAACCACAACGTCTCCGACCCGGGCATCACGCTCATCGAGACGTTCGCCTGGATGACGGACATCCTGCTGTACCGCGTGAACCGGGTCCCCGACCGCCTGTACGTGAAGTTCCTCGAGCTGGTCGGCGTGCGGCTGTTCCCGCCGCACGCGGCCCGCACGGAGATCTCGTTCCGGCTGTCGTCCCACCACGACGACGTCGTCCGGATCCCCGCCGGGACGGCGGTCTCGACGCGCCGGTCCATCTCCCAGGAGTCCCTGGGCTTCACGACGCTGCACGCGCTCGACATCCCGCCGTCGGCGTCGCGCACCGTGCTCACGATCAGCGCCGACGGCGACAGCGCGGACCGCACGGGTGTGCTCGGCCTCGGCGACGGGTTCCCCGCGTTCAGCCCGACGCCGGTCGTGGACGACGCGCTCTACCTGGGGCTGGACCAGCCGGCCCGGTCGTCGCTCCTGCTGGTCCAGGCGGTCTGCTCCCTGGGCGGCTACGGCATCGACCCGCGTCGCCCGCCGCTGGTCTGGGAGGCCTGGACGCCGTCGGGGTGGGAGCCGTGCGAGGTCGAGCGGGACGACACGCTGGGGCTCAACGTCTCCGGCGCCATCGAGCTGCACGTGCCGGACGGGCACGACGAGTCGGTGGTCGCCGGCGTCGAGGCGGCCTGGATCCGCTGCCGCGTCGTCAAGGCCGCCCGGCAGTACCGCTCCTCCCCGCTGATGGTGTCCGTCACGGCCGCGACGATCGGCGGCGACGTCGAGGCGACCAACGCCGAGCAGGTCCGCGACGAGGCGCTCGGCACGTCCGACGGCACGGCGGGCCAGGTCCTGCACCTGGCCTACGCACCGGTCGTCCTGGACCGCGACGAACCCCTCGTGCTGGAGGTCGGTGTGCCGCCGGAGGACGGCATCGGACCGGCGACGTGGGAGGAGTGGTCGACCGTCGAGAGCTTCGGGGCCAGCTCCCCGAGGGACCGGCACGTCACGGTGGACCCGACGACCGGGGAGATCCGGTTCGGGCCCTCCGTCCGGCTGGAGGACGGCTCCGAGCGGCGGTTCGGGGCGATCCCCGCACGGGGTGCCGCGCTGCGGGTGCGCGGCTACCGCACCGGCGGGGGCGCCCGGGGGAACGTCGCCGCGCGGAGCATCTCCGTCCTGCGCTCGTCGATCCCCTACGTGGCCGCCGTGTACAACCGCCGTGCGGCCGCGGGTGGGGTGGACGGCGAGGACGTCGACAACGCCCGCACCCGGGGGCCGCTGGAGCTGCGGGGTCGAGGACGGGCCGTGACGGTCGAGGACTACGTCGCCGTCGTGCACGAGGCCGCCCCCGAGCTGGCGCGTGTCCACTGCGTGCCGGTGACGGACGGGCCGGACGCCGGCTCGGTGCGCATCCTCGCGATCCCGGGCGCCCCCGGCCAGGACGGCCGCATCTCGCTGCGCGACCTCCAGCTCCCCGACGGTGCTCGCGAGCGCGTCCTGGGTGCGCTGGACGCCTCCCGCGTCGTGGGGGTGCGACTGAGCGTCGAGCCGCCCAGCTACGTCGGTATCCGGGTCGACGCCCGGGTGCGGGCCCGCCCCGAGGCCGATCCCGCCCAGGTGGAGCGCGACGCGCTCGCGGCCCTCTACCGCTACTTCCACCCGCTGGCCGGCGGCCCCGACGGCACCGGGTGGCCGCTCGGCCGGCCGGTGCAGCCGGGCGAGGTGCACGGGGTCCTCGGCCGGGTCTCCGGGCTCGACTACGTGGAGGACGTCGTGCTGTTCCGGGCCAACCCGCTGGACCGGTCGATCTCGGCGCCGCAGGACCGGGTCGATCTCGGTGACACGCACGTGGTGCTGAGCGTCGAGCACAGCATCGTCGTCGAGGGCGGTGCCGGGTGAGGGGCGGCGTGGGTGGCCTGGTCCCCCCGGCGACGTCGCTGGTCGAGGGACTGCCGGAAGCCTTCCTCGGCAGCGACTTCACGACGGGTCTGATCGCCGCGTTCGACGACGTCATCGGGTCCGTGGGCGCCACCCTGGACGACCTGGACGCCTATCTCGACCCGCAGTACGCGCCCGACGACTTCGTGCGGTGGGTGGCGTCCTGGCTCTCCCCCGCGATCGCCGCCCGTCGGGACGCCGAGCACCTGCGCTCCCACCTCGGGGACCTGCGCCGGGCGCTGCTGGGCCGCGGGACGCTCGACGGGGTGACCGCGGCCGTCCGCGCGTGCACGGGTCTGGACCCGGACGTGCGCGACTCCGGCGGCGTGTCCTGGAGCAAGCGACCCCAGGGGGCGTTCCCCGGCCGGTCGGCGCCGCTGCTCGAGGTCGACGTGCGGATCTCCGACGACGAGCCCGACCCGGACGCCGTGCTCGATCTCGTGCGGTTCGTCGTGGACGACGTCAGGCCCGCGCACGTACCGGCAGCGGTCCGGCGAGCACCGGCGTGACGGGCGCGCCGACGGGCACGCCGACCGGCATCGGGACGTCCAGCTCCGCGAGCACCTGCGCGTACTCGCGCCGCGCGGCGGCGGCGGCGGCCGGCTGACCGTCCGCGGCGAGCGCGTCGACCAGCCGCATCCAGAGGCTGTCCTGGTACCGGTCGAGCGCGAGCGCGTGGCGCGTGACGTGGATGGCCTCCCGACCGTCGCCCGCCGCGGCGCACAGGTCGGCCAGCGACTGGCACGCCCGCACGACCGAGCCGCGCACCTCGTCGCGCTCGCCGGTGACCCACTCGGCGGGTCCGTCGTCGGGCAGCAGGTCGGCCGTGAGCTCCCGCACGCCCGCTGCGAGGCTGCGCCGCCCGCCGTCGGCGTCGCCCCGCTCGAGGGCCGACCGTCCCGCTGCCAGGTGCCGTTCGACGCGGCGCACGTCGTGGCGGTCGGCCGCCCCGAGGTGCAGTGCGTAGCCGCCGCCGGTGCGCCGCAGCACGGACGTCGCCGGGGTCGCCGTCGCCGGGTCGAGCAGGCCACGCAGCGCGCTGATCGCGACCTGGAGGCTGTGCTGGGCGCGGTCCGGGTCGCGCCCCTCCCAGAACCACTCCAGCAGCCGCTCGCGGTGCACCGGTCGCGGCGCGTGCAGGGCGAGCGCCCGCAGGAGCGCCTGGTGCTGCGGGCGCAGCGCGTCGAGCGGGACCGGGACGCCGTCGCGCAGCACGGTGAATCCCCCGATGCACCGGACGTCGAGCACGGGGGGTGCCGCCACCACCACGCTCGCGGTCGACGAGCGCAGCCCCCGCAGCACGAGGGCCGTCCACGTGGTCGCACCGCAGGTGCGGGCCAGCCGTGCTGCCCGGACGCGCCCCTGGGCGGTGCCCGCGGCGAGCAGCGCGAGCGTGTGCGGGAGCGGACCGACACCGGCGGCGACCCGTTCGACGTCCGCCGTCCCGCCCGCGCGCCGGCATCCGGCCCGCCCGTCCTCGACCGCGGCCATCGTCGAGCACCACGTGGCGAGCGCGGGAGCCCCGAGCCCGGTGAGCTCGGACGCGAGCTCCGCGTGCTCGTCGGCGGTCAGCATCCCCGCGGGCAGACCCGCGACGGCACCGAACAGCCCGAGCAGTGCCGCGCCCCACCGGTCGCCGATCGCGGCGCACCGGTCCCTCAGGTGGCACAGGGCCTCCCGCGCGGTCTCGGGCCGGCACGCGAGGTCGAGCCCGTCGGCGAGCCGCTCGAGAGCCGGTGCACCGAGCATCTTGGCGGCGACGGCCGCGCGCTCGCGGCTCTCCGCGGCCTCCGGCCGGAACGACAGGGACAGGCTCACCGCCTCGCCCAGCAGGGCGACCGCCTCGAGCGCCGAGGGCAGGGTCGGCAGCTCCGAGACCGCGGAGAACTCCCGGGCCGCCGCAGCGAGGTCTCCGGAGGTCAGCTGCGCGACCGCGTACGCGAGCCGGCGCGGGGCGTCCGTGGGGCGCGGCTCCGCGAGCTGGCGCCGGGGAGCGACGAACGCGTCCCGGGTCAGCGTGACCCAGTCGGAGACGACGCCGAGCGGCGGGTTCAGCCAGCTCTGCACCATCCGCAGCTCGTGGGCGGCCAGCGCGCGCCCGGTCGCCGTCTCCACCCGGGACCCGGCCAGCCGGTACGCCTCGAGCGCCTCCTCGAGCACGCCGTCCGCCACGAGCCGACGCGCGAGCGCGAGCGCGACCCACGGGTCGGTGTCCCGGATCGACGGGGGCAGCTCGTCGATCCACGAGCCCGGGCGCTCCGCCAGCTCGCCCCCGCCGATGGCGAGCACCCGTTGCGCGGCGTCCCAGTCGTGCGCGCGGCACGACGAGCGCAGCGCCGCGTCGAAGTCGCCCTCGCGCAGCGCCAGCTGTGCACCCCGCTGGTGCAGCTCCCGCGCGCGGGCACCGCCGTCCCGACCGACGAGGACGTCGAGCAGGTGCGCCCGCATCACCTCGTGGCAGCCGTAGACGGTGGACTCCGCGTCGGCGACGGCGTTCAGCAGCCCGAGCCGGTGGGCCTGCTCGAGGAGGGCGGCGGCGTCCGTGCTGCCCAGCAGGTCGTCGCACCGTGCGGCGGTGAGCGTGGCCAGCACGGCGGTCCGCACCAGGAAGTCCCGCAGCGGAGCCGGCACCTGGTCGAGGACGTGCCGCGCCAGGTAGTCGCTCGACAGCTGACCGCCCCCGGCCCCCAGCAGGCGCGCACGGCTCGATGGCGGCCGCCCGTGCGTGGCCAGGTGGAAGAGCTCGAGCCCCGCAGCCCAGCCGCCGGTCCGGTGCGCGAGGTCTGCCACCTCGTCGGCGCGCAGGCGGGTGCCGTGACAGGTCCGGAACAGCTCCTCGACCTCCCACGTCCGGAAGCGCAGGTCCTCGGCGCCCAGGACCGTCGCGGTCCCGGCGAGGTGCCGCGTCAGGGCGGTCGACGTCACGGTCCGCGAGCCCAGGGCGACGCGCAGGTGCACGGGCTGGTGCACGAGCAGACCTTCGACGACGCCTGCCGCCGCCGTCCCGTCGATCGACTGGAGCTCGTCGAGGACGAGCAGGGCGGGACCGTCGAGCAGCTGCTCGAGCGCCGCGACGGCGTCCTCGGTCGACTGCCACGGTGCCCGCTCGGCCACCCCCGGGACCAGGTCCGCGCACGCGACCTGCAGGTGCGCGAGGACGGCGGTGGCGCTCCCGAGGGCACCGTCGAGCGTCAGCCACGCGACCGGCGCGGTCGCCCGCGCCGCGACGTGCGAGAGGAACGTCGTCTTGCCGCACCCGGCGGCCGCCACGACGCTGACCAGGGGCTGCGCCGACGGACCGACGACCGGGTCGAGCAGCCGGTCCCGCGGCAGCCCGCGGGGCGCAGGGCGCCGGGTGCGCGAACGCAGGACAGTCGGGTGCCCCTCAGCCCCCGACACAGCACACCTGGCTCGACGTCGTCACTCTGCCCCCGCAAGACCGTCGCGTACGCTGACCCTAGCCGTCGGGCGATTCATCCGAAAGGGTGTAAATCCGACGTCGGAGCACGGGGGGTGAGGTCGTACGGTCACGGAGCCTGGGGGCGGGTCCGCGGACGCGCCCGAACCTGCACTCGACGACGAGCTCGCCGACCTGCTCGCGCCTGCCGACCTGGAGTTCCAGGCCGGTCCGACGACACCGATCCGCGAGCCGAGCGCGCCCCCCGCCCGAGCCGCCGGGTCCCGACAGCCCGCCTCGGAGTGCCGGCCCGACGACCGACCGGCATCGCTGCCCGCTCCGGAGCCAGACCTCGAAGCCTCCACGCCCGTGCCGGTGGATGAGGGTCCATCCGCGCGCCCCGGTCCGAGGTCCGACCACCCGTCGCCCGTCGCGCTGGACGAAGGCCCGACCGCCCGCCCCCTACCCAGGTCCGACCACCCGTCGCCCGTGCCGCACTCGGAGGCCGACCTCCTCGCCGGGGTCGACGCGCACCACCGGCCCGCGACCGACCCGTCGGCCCGCGCCACGAGCTCCGCGCCTCCGGTCGACCCGGTCGTGGTCGGGCGGCGCTTCCAGCCCGTCCCCGGCGGCGCTCTGCCGCGCCCTCACCCGAGCGACCCGCTGATGGCCGCCCTCCTGGCCACCCCGGCGGCCCCGGTGTTCGCGGTGACCGCGGGCACGGTCCGACGGGCGCCCGCGCAGGTCTCGGCCGGGGCGGTCGAGCTGCGGGCACCGGACGGCAGCGCGCTCGTGCTGCTGGGCGGGTCGACGGTCGCGTGGGTCGTCGACGACGAGGAGCCCGTCGTCGCGGGTGCGGTGCTGGGGATCGTCGCCGGCTCCCCCGGTGACCCACCCGGCGATCCGCTGCTCGTCCTCGCGATCGACCCGTCGGGGACCCAGGTCGACGCGGTCGAGCTGCTGATCGGCCTGCCCGACCCCGGCGAGCTCGACCTGCTGGGCTCGGACCCCGGGGCAGGCGTCGACCCGTACCACCTCGACCTGGAGCTTGCCGCGTCCGTGCGACCCGTCGGGGAGGCGCCATGATCGTCTGCGCGCGGTGCCACCACGAGAATCCCGACGGCACGCTCCTGTGCGAGACGTGCCGGACGTACCTGGGCTGGTCGGCGGCCGCCCCAGCCACCACGCCCGCCCCCGCGCTCGCCCCGGAGGACGCGGAGCCGCCGGTTCCGGCGGAGGACGCCGCCGCGCCGGCTCCCGCCTCTCCACCGGCGCCGGTCTCAGCTCCCGCCCCTGCCGCTCCACCCGTCTCGCCCCCGCCACCTGCGCCCGTCTCTCGGCCCAGGCCCGTCGCCCCGCCCGCACCTGCGGCCCGGCAGCCGCTCCTGCCGGCCCCCCCGACGGCACCCGGCGCGCCCGCCGTCGCCCCCGGCGCGCCGAAGGCTCCCGCGCCGATCACCGTCCGGACGGCCGGCGGACCCGGCACCCGCCAGCCGGTGACCCCCGTCGCCGTCCCGGCGGCGCCGTCCGGACGGCCCGCCCCCGTCGTCCCGCCGCCCGTGTCGAAGCCCGCACCGGCCCCGACCGAACCCGATCCCGCACCGACGCGATCTGCACCCTCGCCGTCCGCTCCCGAAGCGACACCGACGTCTGCTCCGCCCGTGTCCACCCCGACGACGTCCGCTCCCGCAGCACCGCCGGCCGACCCGGCCGCCCCGCCTGCGCCGCCGGTCCGTCGCCCGCCGACGACCGTGCGACCGGTCCCCGTCGTCCTGAACCCCACGGAGACCGAGGCGCGATCACGCGAACGTGCCACTGCCCGGGAGGCGCCGGAACGCACGATCGGCGTGCGCGTCGCCGCGGGCGAGGCCCGGATCGCTCCGCGCGCACCGACGGACCCGGACCACCCCACGGGCACCCCGACCCCACCGAACGCGTTCGACGCGGTGCTCCCGACCGACGTCGGCGCGTACGGCGGCCCTCCCGACGACCGCCCGGCCGCCCTGGAGCAGCCGGCCCCGGCAGACGCCTGGCAGAGCTTCGAGGACGCGACCCGGTGCCCGGCGTGCGGGCGCGCGATCGCGGTGTCGCGCCGGTTCTGCCGGTGCGGCGCGACGCTGGTCCGGGCGGCTCCACCGAACGTCGACCCGGAGCCGCCGCGGGAGCCCTGGTACCGACGGTTCCTGGGCGGGTTCCGACGGGGACGGGGCTTCTGGCGGCGGATGCGGGCCGCGAACAACGGCGTCCGGGTGCGCTACGACCAGGCCCGGTCGGCGCAGGTGCACCTGGTCGAGGTCACCGCGGTGCTGGCTGCCCTCGGCATCACCGCCGTCTTCGTCCTGCCGAGCACCGCGCAGATCGAGAACCAGGTGGTCGAGCAGGTGACGGCGCTCGACCCGCGCGGGTACAGCGTGATCGAGGACGTCACGGCCACGACCGATCCGGCGACGCCGCCGGAGCCGGGCTTCGACCCGAAGTACGCGGTGGACGGGATGACCGGCCGCGCCTGGGCTGGTGTGTGGGCGCCACCCGACGATGCCGGACCGAAGTGCCGACGGCCGGGCGGCACGGACACGCTGGTGCTGACCCTGCCGGAGCCGGCCGACGTGGACCGGATCGCGTTCAGCGCGGGCCTGCCGGAGACGAGCCCCGACCGGGCGACGCAGGACCTGCCGCGTCAGGTGGACGTGAGCTGGGGCGACGCGGCCGACCAGTGCGCGTCCTTCACCCTGACCGACTCGCCGGACCTGCAGCCGTTCGACATCGACGCCACCGACGTCTCCGAGGTGCGCGTCGCCGTCATCAGCGTGCACGAGACCCCGGACCCGCCCGAGACGCGGCACGTCGCGTTCAACGAGGTGCAGCTCATGCAGCGCGGGGCACCGGGGCTCGACGTCCCCGTCCCGTGACCGAGGTCAGGCGGGTGTGTCGGGCCGGCGCGCGACCAGCAGGTGGTGCGGGTGCACGCGGCGGGCGTCCAGCCGGTGCAGCTCGACGTCCAGCCCGAGCTCCGTCAGCCAGCCACCCATCGTGGCCGGGTCGACGAAGTCGAACGACGAGCCCTCGGTGATGCGCAGGACCTTGACCGAGAGGGTCTCCTGCACGGTGTTCCAGCGCACCTTCCACCGCGGGCGGGTGCCCATCTCCTTGACGACGACGCGTCCGCCGGGGGCAAGGTCGCGCACGGCCTCGGTCAGCAGTCGACGCTGCTCGGCTGCCGGCAGCAGGTAGAGGACGTCGACGAACACCACGACGTCCCAGGGGCCGGCCGGGACCGCGCCGTCGGGCGCTTCGCGGATCTCCAGGTGCTCGACCGCACGCGCTGCCACCTGCGCAGCGGCGATCTTGTCGGCGTCGATGTCCACGCCCAGGACCTCGCGCGTCGGGTCCAGGAGCGCGGCGTAGGCGCTGAACAGGCCGTGGCCGCAGCCGATCTCGAGCACCCGGCCACCCGGCGGCAGGGCGGCCGCGATCGCGGGGAACGGGGCGCTGAACCAGCGGACCGCGACGTGCGAGCGCACCCCCGCGGGCGCGGACCGGTAGAGGTCGAGCGCGGCGCGGCCGGCGGCGTCGGGCCGGCGGCGCGTGGTCGTCGTCATGCGGCACCGTCCGAGGTGGTCAGGGAGGCGAACCCGCCCAGGGTGTACCCCGCGGCGGCGATCTCGTCGCGCACCGCCGGGTCCAGGAGCATCGCGAGCTCGTCGGCCCACTGGTAGTCCCACGTGAAGCGACGCAGGTCCGTGTCGCCGGCCTGCGCGGGGTGGGTGTTGATCTCGAGGGTCGGTGCCCCCCGGCGCGCCGCGTCGGCCAGCGTCCGGCGGAACCGGGCGGCGTCGAGGTGTCCGGCCTCGTCGAGCCCCGCGTAGTCCTCGGTCGTGGCGCGCCCGGCGGCTCGCAGCGCCGACCGGGTCCTACGGGACAGGAACCGGACCCCGAGCCCGACGGGCGCGTGGGAGTGGCTGCCGGGGAGCCGGACGGCGGGGACGCCCGCGTCGCGTGCCAGCTCCGCGACCACCGTCGCCACCGCGGGCCACAGGTGGGTGTGCTGGTGGGTGTCCACGTGCGTCACGGGGACACCGACGCCGCGGACGCGCTCCAGCTGCGCGTGCAGCTCGCGGCGGACGTCGTCGGGGTCGAGACGACCGGAGAGCCCACGACCCACGACCGTGCGGTAGCTCAGCGGGAGCGCCCCGCGGGAGTCGACGAGCGTCGGGATCTCCCGGGCGGACAGCAGCGGCGGGTCCTCCCCGACCAGCGCGAGGTGCGCACCGAGCTCGAGCGTCGGCAGGTCCCGCAGCATCGCCGCGGCGTCGTCGAACGCGCTGCCGACCGCCAGCAGGGACGTCGCCGTGACGATCCCCGCCTCGTGGGCCCGACGCACCGCCGCGTTGACGCCGCGGGTCAGCCCGAGGTCGTCGGCGGTGACGATGAGCAGACGCGTCACGACGGGACCGAGGAGCCGACCACCGGGACGACGTGCTTGAGCTCGCTGCGCAGCCGGACCATCTCCCCCACCATCGTCCGGATGACCCCGAACGAGGACAGGGTCGAGACGCCGCGGGTGCGGGGGAAGTAGTCGACGCCGATCTGCAGGATCTGGAACCCGGACCGCTGCGCCCGGATCACGAGCTCGGCGTCGATGAACGAGCCCTCGCTCTTGAGCGTGACGTGGTCCAGGACGCGTCGGCGGCACAGCTTGAACGCGAAGTTGATGTCCCGGATCCGGGTGCCGAACGCGAGCTGGACGATGCCGTTGTAGAAGAACGAGTAGATCGCGCGCCGCGGCCCCTCGCCCGTGCGGTCCAGCCGGTAGGCGCTGACCAGGTCGACCTCGTACATCTGCAGCACGCGCAGCGCACGCGCCACCTCCGTCATCTCGAACGGCAGGTCCGCGTCGGTGTAGAGCACGACGTCGCCCGTCGCAGCGGCGAACCCGGTCTTGAGGGAGCCACCGAGCTTGCGGTTGACGTCGTGGTGCACCACCCGGACGTGCGGGTCGGCAGCGGCCATCGCGTCGGCGAGCTCGGGGGTCGCGTCCGTGGAGGCGTCGTCGACCACGATGAGCTCGTAGTCGAGGATCCGCCCTTCCGCCACGAGGTCGTCGCAGACCGTGCGCGCGGCACCGACCGCGCGGTGGATGTACAGCTCCTCGTTCCACATCGGGAAGAAGATCGAGAGCTTCTCGAAGGGTGCGGGTGTGTGGGGTGCGACCGTCACGAGACCGGAACCGATCTGCCGAAGAGGTAGGTGAGGAAGAAGAGGAGCGCCGCACAGACGCCCAGGACGGCGACGCGGACCCAGCGGTGCCGGACACCGGCGAGGAAGTCCCCGGCGGCGGCGATGACCGGGAACGCGACGAGCACATAGCGCCCGGTGCCCATGAAGTCCTTGGTGCCGATCAGCGGGATGAGCAGCACGACGGCGGCGAACGCGAGGTAGCCCCACCCGAACAGCCGCCACACCCGGCGCAGCAGGAGCACCGCGCACAGGACGGCGATGGCCTGCAGCGTGAGGATGGCCGCGACGTCCCACGGTCCCTTGATGAGCGTGCCCGCATAGATGATCTTGAACCACGTGCGGGGGCCGACGCCCTGGTTCCAGCCCGGCGCCGACTCGACCTCGATCCACGCCAGCGGGTGCCCGAACTCCAGCCCCAGGTAGACGCACCACGCGACGATCCCGAGCACCGCGGTCAGCACGCCGAGATGACGCAGCCGCACGTCGCGCACCGCGGAGACCAGGTCGCGCCAGCCGACAGCCGTGCGAGGGGCCTCGACGGCGTCGGTCGCCGAGGCGCGCCGTGACTCCGCGAGCATCTCGAGCGTGCGGATCACCAGCCCGGCGGCGACCGCGATCCCGACCGGCCGCCCGGCCGTGGCCAGGGCACCGACCAGGCCGGCGGCGAGGTACCACCGGCGCTCGAGCAGGAGGAACGCGCTGATCGCGCAGAGCAGGAACAGGGAGTCGGCGTACATGGCGCCGTACAGGAAGAACGAGTACGGGTAGACCAGCAGGAGGGCGATCGCCAGGATCGCCGACCGGCGCGGCAGCCGCTGCCACACCCACCGGGCGAAGAGCAGCGCCGCGGCGAGCCCGGCCAGCACCCCGAGCAGGGACCCCGCCAGCTGGACGTCGCCCAGCACCCCGCCCAGACCTCGCACACCCAGCGGGTACACCGGGAAGAACGCGATCGAGGACTGCACCCCGTCCACATAGTGGTAGCCGGTGCTGGCGATGGACCAGTACCAGGCGGCGTCGCCCTGGTACCACCCGTCGAGCCAGCCGGGACCCTGCAGGAACGGCGCCGGCCGAGGCCCGCTGCGGTAGATGGTGGTCAGCGCCAGGAGGGTCGACAGGGCGACCGAGACGGCGACGAACGCCCCAGCGACCACCGGCCACCGCAGGCGGCCGTTCGACTGCGGCTCACGGACCACGCCGTGCGTGACCTCGTCCTGCGCGTCGTGCACCTGTGCTCCTTGCGATGGATCCTGCCCCCACGACGTCAGCGTGGAGCATAGGGTGCCTCGGGCACGTCGCGTGCGACCGGCACGCGTGACGGGACGACTGGGGGTCTGCGGTGGGGCTCGCGCTGGTGTGCGTCGGGGTGGCCGCCCTCTGCTCGGGGACGGCGATCGTGCTGCAGGCCGTGGCCGCGCGACGGCTGCCCGCGGACGTGCGGCTCGACGCCGCCCTGGTCGGCGGCCTCGCCCGGAGCCCGCTCTACCTGCTCGCGCTCGGCCTCGTCGCCCTCGGCTTCGCCCTGTCGTTCGTCGCCCTGCGCACGCTGCCGGTGTTCGCCGTCCAGGCGGGGCGCGCGTCGAGCCTGGCCGTCGCCGCGATCCTGTCCGTGATCGTGCTCGGCGCCCGGCTGCGCTGGACCGACTGGCTGGGGCTCGGCAGCCTCGCGGTCGGGCTGGTCGTGCTCGCCCTCGCCGTGTCGCCGCAGACCACGACAACGCCGACCCCCGGGGCCACGTGGTTCGTCGTCGGTGCGACGGTGGCCATCGCGGCGCTCGCGGCCACGCTCGCGCTCGGGCCACCCACGCCATGGCGGGGTCTCGTCCTGGCCGCCCTGGCCGGCGCGGCGTTCGGGGTGCTCGCGCTCGGCGCGCACACGGTCGACGTCTCCGCGCCGATCGAGGTCCTGACCGATCCCGTGGCCTGGTGCGCCGGCGTGTGCGGCGCCCTCGGGCTGGCCGTGTCCGCGCTCGCGCTGCGACGGGCCGCGGTGGTCCCCGTGACCGCGCTCATGGTCGGCACGGAGACCGTCGTCGGTGCCGGCCTGGGCATCCTCCTGGCCGGCGACCGGCCCGCTCCGGGTGCGGGACCCGCGTCGGTCGTCGCCTTCGCGCTCGTCCTGACAGGGGCGCTCGTCGTGGCCCGGTTCGGGTCACCCTCGACGGACGAGACCGAGATCGGCTCGTCGGACCCGCGGGCTGCGCACGCCTAAGGGTGCGCGGCCTGCCAGGCCGCCCACGCGCTGGACAGCACCTCGGGGACCCGGCGCTGGGCCGTCCAGCCGACCTCGTCTCGGATCCGGTCCACCGCGGCGACGACCGACGCAGGGTCCCCCGCACGGCGCGGCGCGACCTCGGGTGCGGTGTCGAGCCCGGTGACCTGGGCCAGCAGAGCGAGAACCTCCAGCACGGACGCGCCGTGCCCGGTCCCCACGTTGTAGACGTCCCGCGGCAGGTGACCGGCCTCCAGCCGGTCCAGCACGGCGACGTGCGCCTGCGCCAGGTCCTGGACGTGCAGGTAGTCGCGCACACAGCTGCCGTCCGGCGTCGCGTAGTCGGTGCCGTAGACCTCCGGGCGCCCGCCGCGGGTGAGCCGGTCGAGCGTCTGCGTGACGAGGTTCGTCACGCCGGTGTCCCCGAGCTCCGGCCGGCCCGCGCCCGCGACGTTGAAGTACCGCAACGAGACCGCCCGCAGGTCGCTCGACCGGACGACGTCACGGACCAGCATCTCCCCCGCGAGCTTGCTGCGCCCGTACGGGTTCACCGGCCGGGTGGCGTCGTCCTCGCTCACCGGCGCACCGCCGCAGGACCCGTACACGGCGGCGGACGACGAGAAGATCATCGTGCCCACCTGCGCGGCCTGGGTGGCACGCAGGACGTTCGCCAGCCCTCCGACGTTCTGCGTCAGGTACCAGAGCGGACGGGCGACCGACTCCTCGACCCGCTTGCGGGCGGCCAGGTGCACCACCGCCGTGACTCCGTGCGCACGGCACGCCTCGGTGAGCGGGACGACGCTGGACGGGTCCGCCAGGTCCAGCCGCACGATCGGCGCCCCGCCGACGCGGTCGGCACGACCTGAGCTGAGGTCGTCGGCGACGAGCACCGCGCGGCCGGCGGACTGCAGCACGCGCACCACATGGGCTCCGATGTACCCGGCTCCCCCGGTCACGAGCACGGTCACGGGCTGGACAGTAGCGGGTCCGCCACGGGCTGCGTCGGTCGTGCCCACCTGCCGCCGCGCGCCGCGCCGTCGACGCCCCCACACTGTTCCGATGCGAACCCTGGGTGTCGAGGAGGAGTTCCTGCTGGTCACGCCGGAGGGGCGGCCGCAGCCGGTGGCGGCGACCGTGCTCCGGCACGCGGCCGCCGTGCTGCACCCCCCGACCGACGAGCCGGGTGGCGACCTGGAGAAGGAGTTCAAGCAGGAGCAGATCGAGACGTCGACACCCCCGCGCGTGGACCTCGCCGAGCTGGCGGCCGAGATCCGCGCCGGCCGAGCCCGGACCGACGTGGTCGCGCGGGAGGCGGGCGCGCGCATCGCGGCGCTCGCCGCCCCTCCGCAGGTCGTCGAGTCGACCGTGCTGCCGGACCGTCGTGCCTACGCCATCCGGGCGGAGTTCGGGGCGACCGCACGCGACCAGCTCACGTGCGGGTGCCACGTCCACGTCTCCATCGCCGACGAGGAGGAGGGCGTGCGCATCCTCGACCACCTCCGGCCGTGGAACGCGGTGCTGCTCGCCCTGTCCGGCAACAGCCCGTCCTGGCAGGGCACCGCCACCGGCTACGCGTCGTACCGGTCCCAGGTCTGGGGACGCTGGCCGACGGCAGGACCGACCGCACCCTTCGGCGACGCGGCCGGGTACCGCGCGGTCATCGACGACCTGCTGAGCACGGGGGCGATCCTCGACGAGGGGATGGTCTACTTCGACGCCCGCCTCTCCTCGCGGTACCCGACGGTCGAGGTGCGCGTCGCGGACGTGTGCCTCGACGCCGACGACGCCGCCCTGCAGGCCGCCCTGGTGCGCGGGCTCGCGGAGGCCGCGATGGGCGAGCCCATGCCGCAGCCGCGCACCGAGCTACTGCGGGCGGCGACGTGGCGCGCGGCACGGTCGGGTCTCACGGGCGACCTGGTGAGCCCGCTGACGGGCAAGCCGCTGCCCGCGGCGGAGGTCGTCGCGCAGCTCGTCGACCACGTGCGCCCCGCGCTGGCGGAGGCCGGCGACCTGGAGTGGGTCGAGCGCCAGGTCGCGACGGTGCTGCGGCGCGGCAACGGCGCGATCCAGCAGCTGGGCTGGCGGGCCGAGGGCGCGGACGACGACGAGGTCGTCCGTCGCGCGGTCGACCGGACGCTGGCCCCCTAGAGCAGGTCGGTCAGGGGCACGTCGGGATCCGCCAGCCGGTCGTGGTCGATCACCGCACCGGAGCGGATGAGCGCCTGCACGTCGTCGACGACGTCCCACACGTTGACGTTCATCGCGGCCAGCACGCGCCCCTCCCGTCGCCAGAAGGCGATGAGCTCCCGGCCCTGCAGGTCCCCGCGCACGACCACCTCGTCGTACCCGTGGGCACCCACGTACCCGACGTACTCCATGCCGAGGTCGAACTGGTCGGTGAAGAAGTAGGGAAGCTTGTCGTAGGGCTCGTCGGCACCCACGATCGTCGCGGCGGCGGTCGCCGGCTGGTTCAGGGCGTTCGCCCAGTGCTCCACCCGGACGTGGGTGCCCAGGAGCGGGTGGTGCGCACGGGCGATGTCACCGACGGCCAGCACGTGGGGGTTCGAGGAGCGCAGGTGGGCGTCGACGACGACCCCGTTCTCGACGTGCAGCCCGGCCGCCTTCGCCAGGTCGACGCGCGGGGCGGCCCCGATCCCGACGACGACCAGGTCGGCGTCGACCAGCGTCCCGTCGGCCAGCTCGACCGCACCCACGTGCGTCCCGTCACCGGCGGCCACGATCTCCGAGATCTCGGTCCGCGTCCGCAGGTCGACCCCGTTCTCCCGGTGCAGGTCCGCGAACATCGCGGCGAGCTCCGGGCCGAGCACGGCGAGGAGCGGCAGCGGGTCGCGCACCAGCACGCTCACCTCGCAGCCGGCCGCACGCGCGGCGGCGGTGACCTCGAGGCCGATCCAGCCGCCGCCGACGACCACCACGCGCTTGCCGGCCGTCAGCAGGGTGCGCAGGCGGTCGCTGTCGTCGAGGGTGCGCAGGTGCACGACGCCGTCGAGACCCGCGCCGGGCACGTCGAGCCGGCGCGGCTCCGAGCCGGTCGCGAGAACGAGGTGGTCCCAGGCCGTCCGCGTCCCCGAGCCGTCGACGACGTCGCGCGCGCCGACGTCGATGGAGCGGACCGTCGTGCCGAGGCGCAGGTCGACGTCGTGCGCGGCGTACCAGTCCGCCGGGTGCACGAACGCCCCGTCGCGCTCGTCGCTGCCCTGCAGGTAGCCCTTCGACAGCGGCGGGCGCTCGTACGGTCGCTCGGTCTCGGCGCCGAGCAGGACGATCCGCCCGTCGTAGCCCCGCTCCCGCAGCCCCTCGACCGTCTTCGCCCCTGCCAGCCCGGCACCCACGACCACGACCTGACCGCTCACGTCACTCCCCTGCCCTCGTCGGACCTGCCGCCGACGGCAAGCGCACCAGTTCACGCGCGCGGACGCAATGGGCCGGGGTGTGTCGAAGTCCACCCCGTTCACCGTCTCGCACCCCGCGCCGGATGCGCGGGCGGCTGGCACCCTGGGGCCATGCAGATGTGGCCGGGACGCCCCTACCCCCTGGGCGCCACCTATGACGGGAGCGGGACGAACTTCGCCCTGTTCTCGGAGGTGGCTGAACGAGTCGAGCTGTGCCTGATCGCCGATGACGGCACCGAGACCCGGACGGACCTCACCGAGGTCGACGCGTTCGTGTGGCACGGGTACCTGCCGGCCATCACGCCCGGGCAGCGCTACGGCTACCGCGTGCACGGGCCGTACGACCCGGCGCAGGGCCACCGCTGCAACCCGAACAAGCTGCTGCTCGACCCGTACGCCAAGGCGATCGACGGGCAGATCGACGGCGACCCGTCGCTGTACTCGTACGAGTTCGACGACCCGGAGAAGCGCAACGACGCCGACTCGGCCGCGCACACGATGACGTCCGTGGTCATCAACCCGTACTTCGACTGGGGCCACGACCGGCCGCCGCAGCACGAGTACCACGAGTCGGTCGTCTACGAGGCGCACGTTCGCGGCCTGACGATGCAGCACCCCGCCGTGCCGGAGGAGCTGCGTGGCACCTATGCCGGGCTGGCGCACCCCGCGGTCATCGAGCACCTCACGTCGCTCGGCGTGACCGCGGTCGAGCTGATGCCCGTGCACCAGTTCGTCAACGACCCGTCGCTCGTCGAGAAGGGGCTCTCGAACTACTGGGGCTACAACACCATCGGGTTCTTCGCGCCGCACAACGGCTACGCCGCGTTCCAGCACGCCGGCCAGCAGGTGCAGGAGTTCAAGGCGATGGTCAAGGAGCTGCACGCCGCCGACATCGAGGTCATCCTCGACGTGGTCTACAACCACACCGCCGAGGGCAACCACATGGGCCCGACGCTGAGCTTCCGCGGCTTGGACAACGCCAACTACTACCGGCTCGTGGACGACGACCAGGCGCACTACTTCGACACCACGGGCACCGGCAACTCGCTGCTCATGCGCTCGCCGCACGTGCTCCAGCTGATCATGGACTCGCTGCGGTACTGGGTGCTGGAGATGCACGTCGACGGTTTCCGGTTCGACCTGGCCGCGACCCTGGCCCGTCAGTTCCACGAGGTCGACCGCCTGTCGGCGTTCTTCGACCTGGTGCACCAGGACCCGGTCGTCTCCCAGGTCAAGCTCATCGCCGAGCCGTGGGACGTCGGCGACGGCGGCTACCAGGTGGGCGGGTTCCCCCCGCTGTGGTCGGAGTGGAACGGCAAGTACCGGGACACGGTCCGCGACTTCTGGCGCGGCGAGCCGTCCACGCTCGGGGAGTTCGCCAGCCGCCTGTCGGGCTCGTCGGACCTGTACGAGCACACGGGCCGGCGGCCGATCGCGAGCGTCAACTTCGTCACCGCGCACGACGGCTTCACCCTGAACGACCTCGTGTCCTACAACGAGAAGCACAACGAGGCCAACGGCGAGGGCAACAACGACGGCGAGAGCCACAACCGGTCCTGGAACTGTGGCGTCGAGGGTCCGACCGACGACGAAGCCGTCCGCGCACTGCGCGCCCGGCAGCGGCGGAACTTCCTGACCACGCTCCTGCTCTCGCAGGGCGTGCCGATGCTCGCGCACGGCGACGAGCTCGGCCGCACCCAGCAGGGCAACAACAACGTGTACTGCCAGGACGGGCCGATCTCGTGGATCGACTGGGACCTGGACCAGGACGAGACCGACCTGCTCGAGTTCACGCGGCGCCTGGTGCGGCTGCGCCAGGACCACCCGGTGTTCCGGCGGCGGCGCTTCTTCGCCGGCGAGCCGGACCTCTCGGACGAGTCGGACCTCCTCGACCTGGCCTGGCTCGGGCCGGACGGCCACCACATGCAGGACGAGGCATGGGCCGCCGACCATGCGCGGGCCGTCATGGTGTTCCTCAACGGCGACGCGATCGCCGAGCCGGACCTGCGGGGCCAGGAGATCGTCGACGACAGCTTCCTCGTGCTGTTCAACGGCCAGCCCGACCCGGCCACGTTCACGCTGCCGCCCGCGCGGTTCGGGGACGTCTGGACGGCGGTCGTGGACACGGACTCGCAGATCGAGTCCGGCAGCACGGTCGACGCGGGGACGACCCTCGAGCTCCGCGAGAAGTCGATCATCGTGTTCACCCGGCCCTCGATCTTGCCGTCCCCGACCTCGTCGGGCATCGGCGCGGTCGCGGCAGCGGCGAGCGAGGCGGCCAAGCAGGTCAAGGGCCGTGGGCACGGGGAGGCGGCCGACGACAAGCCGAAGCGACGCACCACGAAGCCGCGCCCCAGCGCATGAGCGAGCCGCGCCCGACCCCGACCCGCCGCCTGCCGACGGCGGGCCGGCCCGTCCCGGGCTCGACGTACCGGCTGCAGCTGGGCGTGGACCTGACGCTCGACGATGCGGCGCGCCGCGTGCCGTACCTGGCGTCGCTGGGGGTCACGCACGTGTACCTGTCGCCGATCCTGCGGGCGGCCCCGGGGTCGACCCACGGGTACGACGTCGTCGACCACGACGAGATCGCCCCCGAGCTCGGCGGTCTGCCCGCGTTGCGCCGCCTCGCGTCCGCGGCGCACGACGCGGGCCTCGGGCTGGTCCTCGACATCGTGCCCAACCACATGGCCGTCCCGACGCCCGTGTGGCACAACCGCGCCCTGTGGTCGGTGCTCGCGGAGGGGGCCGACTCGCCGTACGCGGACTGGTTCGACGTGGACTGGTCCGCGGGGGACGGCGCGGTGCTCATGCCGGTGCTCGGCGACCGGATCGGCGCGGTGCTGGGCCGCGACGAGCTGGCGCTGGACGAGGTCGAGATCCCGGGCGAGGGCACGCGCACCGTGCTGCGCTACCACGACCACGTGTTCCCGGTCCGGCCCGGCACCGAGTCGCTCTCCCTGGCGGAGCTCGTCGAGCGCCAGCACTATCGGCTCGCGTACTGGCGGGTGGCCGACGAGGAGCTCAACTACCGGCGCTTCTTTGACGTCGGCACGCTGCTCGCGGTCCGCGTCGAGGACCCGGCCGTGTTCGACGCGACGCACGCCCTCGTCCTGTCACTGCTCGCGGACGGCACGATCGACGGCCTGCGCATCGACCACCCCGACGGTCTCGCCGACCCGGCGGGCTATCTCGCCCGGCTGCGCGAGGCGAGCGGTGGAGCGTGGGTGGTCGTCGAGAAGATCCTCGAGGGCACCGAGACGCTCCCGCCCGACTGGGAGACCGCCGGCAGCACCGGCTACGAGGCGCTCTGGCGGATCCAGGAGACGTTCGTCGACCCCGGCGGCGCCGCGGTCCTCGGGGCCGTCATGCACCGGGTCACGGGCGACACGTCCGACGCGTTCCCGGCGATGGCGGAGCAGGCCAAGCGCGAGATCGTCGACGGTCCCCTGTACGCGGAGGTGCACCGGCTGACCTCGCTGGCGGCCGACATCTGCCGCGACGACCTGCGCCTGCGCGACCACACCTGGCGCGCGCTGGAGGACTGCCTGATCGAGCTGCTCGTCGCGTTCGACCGCTACCGCGCCTACGTGGTGCCGGGCGAGCCCGTGCACCCGGAGTCGCTGGAGGTCATGCAGACGGCTGCCGCGCACGCCCGCACACGGCTCTCCGTGGAGCGCAGCGCGACGATGGACGTCGTCGTCGACCTGCTGCTGGGCCGCGAGGTCGGCAGCGCCGGGCGCACGCGCGGGGCGCGCCGCGACGAGCTGATCGTGCGGTTCCAGCAGACCTGCGGCGCCGTGATGGCCAAGGGCGTCGAGGACACCGCGTTCTACCGCTGGACCCACCTGACGGGCCTGTGCGAGGTCGGCGGTGCGCCCGAGCAGTTCGCCCTCACGCCCACCGACCTGTCGGCGTGGGCGGCGCAGATGCAGGTGTCCGCGCCGCTGGGCATGACGACCCTGTCCACGCACGACACCAAGCGCGGCGAGGACACCCGGGCCCGGCTCGGGGTGCTCAGCGAGCTCCCGCGCGAGTGGTCGGCCCTCGTCGACGACCTCCGTGCCGCGTCGGCCCCGTACCGCAGCGCGCTGCTCGACGGCCGGACGGAGTACCTGCTCTGGCAGACGCTCGCGGGCACGTGGACGGACGACGGCCCGATCGCCGAGGACCGGCTGGTGGAGTACCTGACCAAGGCGATCCGGGAGGCGAAGAACCGCACGACGTGGACCGCGCCCGACGAGCCGTACGAGGCCGCGGTGCTCGACGCCGCACGGCAGGCGCTGGTCGACCCCACGGTCGCCGAGCTGTTCTCCGGCTGGGAGCTGCGGACCCGGGCGGCCGTGCGCGCCGCGACGCTCGGCACCAAGCTGGTCCAGCTGACGCTGCCCGGCATCCCGGACGTCTACCAGGGCACCGAGGTGCCGCACCCGGTCCTCGTGGACCCGGACAACCGCCGGCCCGTCCCGCTGGAGCCCCTGGTCGCCCGCCTGGCCCGGCTCGACGACGGTGCCGGTCCGCGCGACCTGGCCGACGAGAAGCTGCTGGTCACGTCCGCGTCGCTGCGCCTGCGCCGGTCCCTGCCGGAGGCGTTCGTCGGTCCCGACAGCGGTTTCCTGCCCCTCGCCCACTCGTCCGGGCACTCGCTCACCTACGCCCGGACGGTCGCCGGGCACCCGCGCGTCGCGGTCGTCGCCACACGTCTGGCGGCCGCCGTCGACCGGCTCGGCGGCTGGGCGGACCACACCGTCGCGCTCCCCGACGGGGACTGGCACGACGTGCTCACCGACCGGCCCGTGACGGGCGGGGTCGTCGACGTCGGACCGCTGCTGGACCGGCTGCCGGTCGCCCTGCTCGCCCGCGCGGAGGGCTGAGGCGTGCTCCCCGGCGTCTGGGCGCCGACCGCCGCGCGCGTCGACGTGGTCGTCGGCGACGAGCACCACCCGCTGACCGCCGACGGCGAGTGGTGGGTCGGCGACGTCGACCTGGCGCACGGGACCGACTACGCCTTCTCCGTCGACGGGGGCCCGCCGCGGCCCGACCCGCGCAGCGCATGGCAGCCGCACGGCGTGCACGGCGCCAGCCGCGTCTACGACCCCGCGACCTTCCCGTGGACCGACGAGGGCTGGTCCGGCGTCGACGTGCGCGGGCACGTGACGTACGAGCTGCACGTCGGCACGTTCAGCACGGGCGGCACGCTGACGTCCGCGATCGCGCACCTCGACGAGCTGGTCTCGCTCGGCGTGGACCTGGTCGAGCTGATGCCGGTCGCGCCGTTCAGCGGGGTGCACGGCTGGGGCTACGACGGCGTCGCGACGTTCGCCGTGCACGAGCCGTACGGCGGACCGGCCGGCCTGCAGGCGTTCGTCGACGCCGCGCACGCCCGGGGCCTCGGCGTCTGCCTCGACGTGGTGCACAACCACCTGGGCCCGTCGGGCAACTACCTGGGCGAGTTCGGGCCGTACTTCACGGACGCCCACCAGACGCCGTGGGGCTCCGCGGTCAATCTCGACGGCCCGGGCTCCCCCGAGGTGCGCCGCTGGGTGTGCGACAGCGCGCTGCGCTGGTTCCGCGACTTCCACGTGGACGCCCTGCGCCTGGACGCCGTGCACGCGCTCATCGACCTCTCCGACCGGCACGTCCTGTCCCAGCTCTCGGACGAGGTCGCGGCGCTGGCCGGGTCGCTGGGCAGGCCGCTGTCCCTGGTCGCCGAGTCCGACCTCAACGACCCCGTCTCGGTGACGCCGACCGCCGACGGCGGCTGGGGCATGACGGCCCAGTGGGACGACGACGTGCACCACGCCGTCCACGCGCTGGTGACGGGCGAACGCCACGGCTACTACGGCGACTTCGGTTCGCCCGAGGTGCTCCGCAAGGCACTGACCAGCGTGTTCGTCCACGACGGCGAGCTGTCGACGTTCCGTGGGCGCCGCTGGGGCCGGCCGGTGCCTCCCGGGACGGACGGCCACCGGTTCGTCGTCGCCGCGTCCACGCACGACCAGGTGGGCAACCGGGCGCTCGGCGACCGCCCGTCGGCCCGTCTCGACCCCGGCCGGGTCGCCGCCGAGGCGGCGCTCGTGCTGCTCGCCCCGTTCAGCCCGATGCTCTTCATGGGTGAGGAGTGGGGCACGCGCACGCCGTGGCAGTTCTTCACCGACCACCCCGAGCCCGACCTGGCCGCAGCCGTCCGCGACGGCCGGCGACGCGAGTTCGGCGGCCACGGCTGGGACGTCCTGTACGGCGGCGACATCGAGGTGCCCGACCCGCAGGACCCCGCCACGTTCCGCGCGAGCATCCTCGACCGCACGGAGCTCGACGACCCGGCGCACCCCGAGCACGCCCGCCTGCGCGACTGGTACCGGTCCCTGATCGCCCTGCGCCGCACGGTTCCGGACCTCGCGTCCGGCGACCTGTCCGCGACCGACCTCGTGTGGGGCGGCGCGTCGGAACGCGACCAGGACGACGTGCCGTGGGACGGCTGGATGGTGCTGCACCGCGGCTCGGCCCGCGTGGTCGTCAACCTGTCGGGCGAGGAGGCCGCCGTCCCGGTTCGCACCGACGGCCCGGTCGACGTGGTCGCGGCGTGGGACCCCGCCTCGGTGGAACCGACCCCCGGCGGCGCGCTCGTCCGGACCGCGCCGCGGTCGGTCGTCGTCCTGGCGTGACCGCGGCGCCAGTCAGGCCAGGTCATGGTCCCCGCCCGCGAGGGCACGGGAGGCATGCTCGACCGTGCGCTCGCGCGTCACGGACCGACCGCTGAACGCGGCGGCCCCCAGCAGGCACAGGCCCGCCGTCGCGGTGAGCAGACCGGAGACCGCCTCCCACCACGGCTGCGCGTCGAAAGGCCCGATCGCGTAGGAGAAAGTGGCCACGAGCGGGGTGGCGAGGATCAGCGCGACCGCCGCACCCAGCGGCCAGCCGCGGCTGGCGACCGCGAACCGCACGAGCAGGACCGGCGGGACCAGGGCCCACACGAACACGGTCACGTCGGCACCGACCGGCTCGACCACGCTGCCGGTGAGACCGGAACGCACGATCGCGACGCCCACCGCCCCGGTTGCCAGCACGGCACAGAGCAGCGCCACGGCGGAGGCGATGCCTGGCCGGCGACCGAGGAGCGCCCACGGCAGCGGCACGGACGCGAGCGCGAGCATGAGCAGCGACCACCCGGCCAGCTGCGCGGCTGCGCCGACGGGCTCCCACGGGAGGGTGGGTGCCAGGAAGTCGTAGAGATGGTCCTGCCGGAGGGCGCACAGCGTGTCGTCGACACCGCCGGCCCACGGGCAGGCACCGCCCCAGCGCTGCCACGACGCGGCGTACATCAGGGCACCGGACACTCCGAGCAGCACTCCCACGACGACCCTCAGGACCCGCAGCACCATGCCCCAGTGTGGGACCCGCCGCCGCCGCTCGGAAAGCACTCAGCCGACGAGCGCGGCGCCGTCCGCGGCGAGCGAGCCCAGCCGGGACAGCGCCCGGTAGTACTTCTTGCGGTACCCGCCGGCCAGCATCTCGGCCGAGAACAGGTCACGCTCCCCCGCACCGCCCAGCAGCACGGGCACGTCGCGGTCGTAGAGCCGGTCGACGAGCACGACCAGCCGCAGCGCGACGTCCTGCGTCGGGACGGCGTGCACACCGGTGACGGCCACGAGCCCCACGCCGTCGAGGAGGGCGCCGTAGCGGCTCGGGTGCACGGTCGCGAGGTGCGCGAGCAGGTCGCCGAAGTCGTCGAGCGTCGCGTCGGTCCGGGTGCCTGCCGCGGCGCGGACCTCGTCGTCGTCGAGCCCGTCGGCGTCGGTGACGACCGACCGGTGCCGGTAGTCGTCGCCGTCGACGCGCAGGACCTCGAACCGGGCCGAGAGCGCCTGGATCTCGCGCAGGAAGTCCTCCGCCGCGAACCGGCCCTCGCCCAGCGAGCCGGGCAGCGTGTTCGACGTGGCCGCGAGCGCGACCCCACGGTCGGCGAGCTCGCGCAGGAGGCGGGACATGAGGACGGTGTCGCCGGGGTCGTCGAGCTCGAACTCGTCGATGCAGACCAGGCGGCGGGTAGCGAGGGCCTCGACGGTCGGCAGGAACCCGAGGGCGCCGACGAGGTTGGTGTACTCGACGAAGGTGCCGTACGCCGCGTCCTGGACGCCGACCGCGTGCGCCAGCGACGTGAGCAGGTGGGTCTTGCCGACGCCGAACCCGCCGTCGAGGTAGACCGCGACGGGGGTCGCCCTCCCGCGCTTCCAGAACGACTTCTGCCCACCGCGTCGGACCTGCTCGGCGGCTGCCGTCAGCCGGGTCACCGCGGCGGCCTGCGACGGGTGCGCCGGGTCGGGCCGGTAGGTGGCGAAGGACTCGTCGGCGAAGTGCCGGGGCGGGACGAGCTCGGCCAGGAGGCGGTCCGGCGGCACGACGGGTCGACGTTGCGTCAGGCTGGGGACGCCCGGGGTGGTCACGGTCGAGCAGCCTACGTCGGGCTCCCGGGAGACTCGAATCGCGACCGGATCGGTCTCCTTTTACCGGGTCATGGACGCCTGTCCCACATGTCGACCGGAACATCTCATGATCCGGACGCCCTCTCCCATGTCACGTCCCGCCGTGACAACCTCTTCAGGTGATCGCCCCCGGGTTCCGCCTCTCGTGTCGGTGCATGTGCACCCTCACTGCGGACCTGTGCGTGTGCTGCTGTCCGCGGAGCAACTGACCCCGCCCCTCGTCCCCCCGGGCGCGCGGTCTGCGTCCGATGACCGCTTCCCCCAGCGGTGGGTGCAGGCGCACGTCCACGTTCTCCCGGAGATAACGCCCCTATGGCGCAGACCAGGATCGCCCCACCCGCCGCTCGTGCCGAGGGTCAGTGGGCGTTCGACCAGAAGGAACCGCTGAACGGCAACGAGCTGTTCAAGCAGCAGGACGACGCGCTCAACGTTCGGCAGCGCATCGAGGACGTCTACTCCCGCGAGGGCTTCGCGAGCATCGCGCCCGAGGACCTGCGCGGACGGATGCGCTGGTGGGGGCTCTACACGCAGCGCAAGCCCGGCATCGACGGCGGCAAGACCGCCACGCTGGAGCCGCACGAGCTGGACGACGAGTACTTCATGCTCCGGGTGCGCTGCGACGGCGGCGCGCTGAGCCTGCAGCAGCTGCGCACCGTCGCGGACATCTCCGTCGAGTTCGGCCGCGGCACCGCCGACGTCACCGACCGGCAGAACATCCAGCTGCACTGGATCCGCGTCGAGGACGTCCCGGAGATCTGGCGCCGGCTCGAGGCCGTCGGGCTGAGCACCCAGGAGGCGTGCGGCGACTGCCCGCGCGTCGTCCTCGGGTCCCCCGTCGCGGGCGTCGCGGCAGACGAGATCATCGACGGCACCCCGGCCGTGCGCGCGATCGTCGACAACTACATCGGCGACCCGCGGTTCTCCAACCTCCCCCGCAAGTTCAAGACCGCGATCAGCGGCTCGCCGCACCACGACGTCGCGCACGAGATCAACGACGTCGCGTTCGTCGGCGTGGTGCACCCCACGCTCGGCCCCGGCTTCGACGTGTGGGTCGGTGGCGGCCTGTCCACCAACCCGAAGCTCGGCGTCCGCCTCGGCGCGTTCGTCACGCTGGAGCAGATCCCGGACGTCTGGGTCGGCGTCGTGAGCATCTTCCGCGACTACGGCTACCGCCGGCTGCGCACGCGTGCGCGCCTGAAGTTCCTCGTCGCCGACTGGGGACCCGAGCTGTTCCGGCAGGTGCTGGAGGGCGAGTACCTCGGCTACACGCTGGAGGACGGCCCCGAACCTCCCCCGCCGCCCAGCGGCCGTCGCGACCACGTCGGCGTGCACCCGCAGAACGACGGGAACTTCTACGTCGGCATGGCGCCCACGGTCGGTCGGATCTCGGGCGAGCTCCTGCAGCAGCTGGCCGACCTCGTCGAGGCCGCCGGGTCCGACAAGGTCCGGCTGACGGTCGAGCAGAAGATCGTCGTGCTCGACGTGGCGCCGGAGAAGGTGGACCCGCTGGTCGAGCAGCTCGAGGCGCTGGGCCTCCCGGTCCGGTCCGCGAGCACGTTCCGCCGCGGCACCATGGCGTGCACCGGGATCGAGTTCTGCAAGCTCGCGATCGTCGAGACCAAGGCCCGGGCCACGCACGTGATCGGCGAGCTGGAGCAGCGGCTGCCCACCTTCGACCAGCCGATCACGATCAACCTCAACGGCTGCCCCAACTCGTGCGCCCGCATCCAGACCGCCGACATCGGCCTCAAGGGCGCGCTGGCGGGCGGCGAGGACGGCTACCAGGTGCACCTCGGCGGCGGGCTCGGCCTGACCAGCGGGCTGGGGAAGACGCTGCGTGGTCTGCGTGTCCCGGCCGAGGAGCTTCCCGACTACATCGAGCGCGTCACGCGCAAGTTCGACGAGCAGCGCCTCGAGGGCGAGCTGTTCGCGCAGTGGGCCCAGCGGGCGGACGAGGAGGACCTGCGATGAGCGGAACGTCGGGCGAGCGAGCGGTCCCCTACTACTGCCCGTTCTGCGCGAGCGAGGACCTGTGGCCGGCCGGCGAGACCCACGGCCAGTGGGAGTGCCGCTCGTGCACCCGCGCGTTCGCGCTGAAGTTCGTGGGGCTGGTGGCGCGCTCATGACGACCACCACGGACCTGCAGGAGCTCGCGGAGCAGGCCGGCCGCGACCTCGAGGGCGCCCACCCCGCCGAGATCCTGCGGTGGGCCGCGCAGACGTTCGGCACCGACCTGGTCCTCGCGTCCTCGATGGGCGACGAGGTGCTCGTGCACATCGCGGCCGAGGCCGTGCCGGGGATCGACGTGATCTTCCTCGACACCGGCTACCACTTCGCCGAGACGCTGGGGACGCGCGACTACTACGCCGACTTCACGAACGTCTCGCTGCGCACGATCCTGCCGCTGCGCACGGTCGCCGAGCAGGACGCCGAGCACGGCGCCGCGTTGCACGACCGCGACCCGAACCTGTGCTGCGCGCTGCGCAAGGTCGAGCCGCTGGAGCGCGGCCTCGCGCCGTACACGGCATGGGTCACCGGCATGCGCCGCGAGGACGCCCCGACGCGCACCGACATCACGGTGGTCGGCTGGGACGCCAAGCGCGGCAAGGTCAAGCTCAACCCCCTGGCCGCGTGGACGCAGGACGACGTCGACGCCTACGTCGAGGAGCACCACGTGGTGCTCAACCCCCTGCGCCAGGCGGGTTACGCGTCCATCGGCTGCGCCCCCTGCACGCGCGCCGTCGCCCCTGGTGAGGACCCGCGCGCGGGTCGCTGGTCCGGTACCTCCAAGATCGAATGCGGGTTGCACACATGACGGCACTGTCCGAGCGCTCGGCGCTCACGCAGCTGGACGCCCTGGAATCCGAGGGCATCCACGTCATGCGCGAGGTGGCCGGCGAGTTCGAGCGTCCGGTGCTGCTGTTCAGCGGCGGCAAGGACTCCATCGTCATGCTGCACCTGGCCCGCAAGGCGTTCTGGCCCGCACCCGTGCCGTTCACGCTCATGCACGTCGACACCGGGCACAACTTCCCGGAGGTCATCGAGTACCGCGACCGCGTGGTGGCGGAGCACGGGCTGCGACTCGTCGTGGCCAGCGTCCAGGACGCCATCGACGACGGCCGCGTGGCCGAGCGTGCCGACGGCTCCCGCAACCCGCTGCAGACCGTCCCCCTGCTCGACGGCATCACGGCGAACAGGTTCGACGCGGTCTTCGGCGGCGGTCGTCGCGACGAGGAGAAGGCCCGCGCCAAGGAGCGGGTGTTCTCCCTGCGCGACGAGTTCGGCCAGTGGGACCCGCGCCGGCAGCGACCGGAGCTGTGGGACCTCTACAACGGTCGGCACAAGCCGGGCGAGCACGTGCGCGTCTTCCCGCTGTCCAACTGGACCGAGCTGGACGTCTGGCGCTACATCGAGCGCGAGCAGATCGAGCTCCCGGCGATCTACTACTCCCACCAGCGCGAGGTCTTCCTGCGCGACGGCATGTGGCTGGCCCCGGGCGGCTGGGGCGGTCCGCGCGCCGGCGAGACGCTCGAGGTCCGCACGGTCCGGTACCGGACGGTCGGCGACATGAGCTGCACCGGCGCCGTCGAGTCGACGGCCTCGACGATCCCCGAGGTCATCACGGAGGTCGGCGCCAGCCGGCTCACCGAGCGGGGCGCCACCCGCGCCGACGACCGCGCGTCCGAGGCCGCGATGGAAGACCGCAAGCGCGAGGGCTACTTCTGATGAGCACGACTTCCCAGACGATCGAGGAGACCTTCACGGTGACCCAGCACGCGACGCGGGACCTCCTGCGCCTGGCCACCGCCGGCTCCGTCGACGACGGCAAGAGCACCCTGATCGGCCGGCTCCTGTACGACACGAAGTCGGTGCTGGCCGACCAGCTCAGCGCGGTCGAGGCCGCGACGCTGGCCCGCGGCGGCGGCGAGGTCGACCTGGCGCTGCTCACCGACGGTCTGCGCGCCGAGCGCGAGCAGGGCATCACGATCGACGTGGCGTACCGCTACTTCTCGACCGCCACGCGCGCGTTCGTGCTCGCCGACACTCCCGGCCACGTGCAGTACACGCGCAACATGGTGACCGGCGCGTCCACGGCCGAGCTCGCGATCGTGCTGGTCGACGCCCGCAAGGGGGTGCTCGAGCAGACCCGTCGGCACGCCACGATCACGGCGCTCCTGCGGGTCCCGCACGTCGTGCTCGCCGTGAACAAGATGGACCTGGTCGACTTCGACGAGGCCACGTTCCGCGCGATCGCCGACGAGTTCACCGCCTACGCGCTCAGCCTCGGCATCCCCGACGTCACGGCCGTCCCGCTGTCGGCGCTCACCGGCGACAACGTGGTGGACCGCTCCACGCGGACGCCCTGGTACGACGGCCCGACGCTGCTGGAGCACCTCGAGTCGGTCCCGGTGGGCCGCGACGCGCTGTCCGAGCCGTTCCGGTTCCCCGTGCAGGTGGTCATCCGCCCGCGCACGCACCTGCACCCCGACTACCGCGGCTACGCCGGGCGGGTCGCGTCCGGGGTGGTGTCCGTCGGCGACGAGGTCACCGTCCTGCCGTCGGGCAAGCGCAGCACCGTGGTCGGCATCGACACGTTCGACGGACCGCTGACCGAGGCGCACGCACCGCAGTCGGTGACGCTCCGCCTCGCCGACGACGTCGACGTGGCCCGCGGGGACGTCCTCGTCCCGACCGCCGCGACCGTCGACGTCGGCTCCGACCTGGAGGGCACCGTCTGCTGGCTCGCCGAGAAGCGCAGCGTCCTGGGCGCCCGCCTCCTGGTCCGCGTCGGCACCCGCACGGTCCGTGCGCTGCTGCGCGAGGTCAACGCCCGGCTCGACGTCGACACGCTCACCGTCGAGGCGTGGGACGGCGTGGACACCCTGCACGCCGTGGACGCCACCGACACGTCCTCGGACATCCCGCCGCGCGCGCTGACGCTCAACGCGATCGGCCGGGTCAAGATCCGGCTGGCCGAGCCGATCGTGCTCGACGAGTACGCGACGCACCGCCGGACCGGGGGCTTCCTGCTGGTCGACCCCGCGGACGGCACCACGCTGGCCGCCGGGATGATCGGCGCGACCCTGCTCGACCGGCTGGCGCCGACACCGAACGACGAGGACGACTGGTTCGCCGGGGCCGGCATATGACCAGCCCCCAGCACCCGCTGTTCCTCGACGTCACCGGTCGGCGCGTCGTCGTCGTCGGGGGCGGTCCGGTCGCGGCCCGGCGTGCCGCCCGGCTGGTCGAGGACGGAGCGGACGTCCTCGTCGTCGCCCCGGCACTGTGCGAGGACCTCGCCGACCACGCCGCTGCGGGCCGCGTCACCTGGCGGGCGCGCGACTACCTGACCACCGACCTCGACGGCGCCTGGCTGGTGCACACCGCGACGGGCGACCGCACGGTCGACGACGCGGTGGCCGCCGACGCCGAGGCCGTGCGGCTGTGGTGCGTGCGGGCGGACGACGCGAGCGCGTCGAGCGCCTGGACCCCGGCCGTCGCGCGGGCCGGTGACGTCACGGTCGCGGTCGGCACGGGCGGCGATCCCCGCCGTGCGGTCGCGCTGCGCAACGCCGTCGCGCTCCTGCTCGACACCGGTGAGCTCCCTCTGCGCCACCACCGACCGAGCACGGGCCGCGTGACCCTCGTCGGCGGTGGGCCGGGCGACCCCGGGCTCATCACGACGCGTGGTCGGCGCGCGCTGGCCGAGGCCGACGTGGTCGTCGTCGACCGGCTCGCCCCCCGAGCGCTGCTGGCCGAGCTGGATCCCGCCGTCGAGATCATCGAGGCCGGCAAGTCCCCCCACGCGCACACGCTGACGCAGACCGAGATCAACGCCGTGCTCGTCGAGCGCGCCCGGGCCGGTCACCGCGTGGTGCGGCTCAAGGGCGGCGACCCGTTCGTGCTCGGCCGCGGTGGCGAGGAGGTGCTGGCCTGCGTGTCGGCCGGGGTCCCGGTCGAGGTCGTCCCGGGCGTGACCAGCGCGCTCGCCGTGCCCGCCGCCGCCGGCATCCCCGTCACGCACCGCGGGCTCGCCCGCCAGCTCACGATCCTCTCCGCACACGACGCGACACCCGACTGGGATGTGCTCGCACGGCTCGACGGCACGCTGGTGCTGCTCATGGGCGTCGCGCAGCTGCCGTCGCACACACGGGCGCTGCTGGCGCACGGGAAGGACCCGGGCACCCCCGTCGCCATCGTCGAGAACGGGACGCTGCCGGGGCAGCGCACCACCGTCGGGACCCTCGCGAACATCGCGGACCTCGCGCGCGAGCGCGGCGTCGGGAACCCGGCGGTCGTGGTCGTCGGTGACGTCGCCGCCCTCGCGGACGTCCTGGCCTAGGTTGGCGGACGTGCCCGACCTGCCCGCGCTCGACGTCCTGCTCCCCGCCGACGCGCCCGCACGCCTGCTCGCGCCCCGCTCCGACGAGGCCGAGCTGATCGCCCTCTTCACGGACCCGCCGACGTCGGGCGTCCACGTGCGCGCCAACATGGTGAGCACGGTCGACGGCGCCGCGACGGGTGCCAACCGGGTCAGCGGCTCGATCAACGGCCCCGCGGACCTGCGCGTCTTCCGCGTGCTGCGCGCTCTGGCGGACGTGGTCCTGGTGGGCGCCGGCACCGTCCGCGCGGAGCGGTACACACCGCTCGACGTCCCCGCCGAGCTGCGGGCGGCGCGCGCGACGCTCGGTCGTCCCGACGCGCTCGAGCTCGCCGTCGTCACGGCGAGCGGCGAGCTCCCGGACTCCCTGCTCGACACCGACCGTCCGCCGCTGGTGCTCACCACCTCCTCGGCCCCGTCGCTCGACGCGCTCCGGTCCCGCCTCGGCGAGGACCGGGTGGTCGTCGCGGACGGCGGCGTGCCCGGCGCCGTCGATCCTCGCGCCGTCGTCGCAGCCCTGCGCGAGCGCGGCCTGTTGCACGTGCTGGCCGAGGGCGGTCCGACGCTGCTGGCCCAGCTGGTGGACGCGGACCTGGTCGACGAGCTGTGCCTGACGTGGAGCCCGCAGCTGGTCGGCGGGCCCGCCGCGCGCATCAGCCACCTGCCGACCTGGTTCGCGCCACCGCGTGCGCTGACCCTGGCGCACCTGCTCCACGCGGACGGCGTGCTGCTGGGTCGCTGGCGGGTGGCTAGGCTCGGCGCGTGACCGACACGATCATCGTCCTCACGGAGGACACCCTCGCCAGCGCCGACGTCGAGAAGCTGCTCGCCCTGCACGAGGGCGAGACGTACGCGTACCGCGTCCTCGTCCCGGCGGACACGGACCGCCCGCTCGTCTCCACGATCATCGACAACCTCAGCCTCGGCGAGCTCAAGGAGGCGTGGCACCGCGCCCTCGGCAAGGAGCCGTCGTCGCACGAGGCGAAGGCCACCGCCGACGAGCAGCTCGCCGGCAGCATCGCGGCGTTCGTCGCCGCCGGTCGGGAGGCCACCGGGTCGGTGGTCGACGACGACCCGCTGCCCGCCCTGCGGAGCGCCGTCGCGGACGGTGACGTGGTGGAGGTGGCCGTCGTCACCTACCCGCACGCGGTCGAGGACACGTTCCACCGCGACTGGGCCTCGCGGGCACGCGAGGAGCTCCGAGTCCCCGTCCTGCACCTGTACTCGGGAACCAGCGAGCTCGGCTGACGCACGGCGAAGGGCGACGCACCCGCACGGTGCGCCGCCCTTCGCCACGACAGGCCTCGACCCGCGTCGTGGCGGGTTAGAACCCGGTCTCGGTGACCGTCGGGTAGTACCGGCGGAACTTGCGGACCTGGTTGACCAGCGCCATCGCGACGTAGAGGCGCCGCCGCGGCGACAGGTCGCCCTTGTACGCCAGCGGGTGCGCGACGGCCTTCGCCTTCATGAGCCGCCGCACCCGCGCCGCCAGCTGCGGGTCGCGCACGTAGCGGAGCAGCAACCGGTGCGGGACCACGGAGTAGAGGATCTCCTTGTCGACGACCACGGGCGCGACCGAGCGACCCTCGACGGCGTCCTCGACGACGAAGCGCATCGGGTTGGCGCCCGCAGCGGTCACGTAGTAGTTGTTCCGGCCGATCCGCGGGTTGACCTCGAAGAACCGGAACTGCCCGGTCCGCGGGTCGACCTTCACGTCGAAGTTGGCGAACCCCCGGTACCCCGTCGACGCGAGGAACGTGCGCGCCTGCGCGAGCATCGGGTCGTCGCGGTACGTGATCATCGCCGCCGGGTTCCCGAGCCCGGACGGCGTGTGCTCCTCGAGCAGCACGTGTGCCGAGGCGAGCAGCGTGATCTCACCCCGCGAGTCGACGTAGGCGGTGATGGACCGCATCTGCGTGTCGTCCCCCGGTACGAGCTCCTGCACCACGAACCGCCCGCGGTACCCCGCCGTGCGCAGCGCCTCCCAGAGCCACGCGAGCTCGTCGGGCGTGGCGATCTCGAAGACCTTCTTCTTGCCCTCGAACTCGACGTCCTGGTAGTCGGCGCTGCTGGCCGCCTTCGCGATCAGCGGGTACTCGAGGTCGACCGTGACGGCCTCCCACGGCTCGGCGGAGCCGAACTCCTGCACCAGCGTCCGCGGCACCGAGATGCCGAGGTCGTCGCAGACCTGCGCGAACGTGGCCTTGTCCGAGATCTGGTCGAGCAGGTGCTCGGACAGGAACGGGACGACGTAGTACTGCTCCAGCAGCGCGCGGTGCTGGACGACGACACGGACCAGCCAGTCCGAGTTGGCCATGAGCAGCAGCCGGCGGTCCGGCATCGACTGCGCGACGGCCACCAGCCGGTCCACCAGCTGGCGGGGGTCGTGGCCGTCGTCGACGATCTCGTGCCGGACGATGCGCGAGTGCGCGACGGGCCCGAGGGCCGCACCGGCGACGACGACCGACGTGACGCCGTAGGCCTCGTGGAACGAGCGGGCGAGGGCGTACACGCCGATGTCGGCGCCCAGGATGACGGGCTGCAGCGGCCCGGAGGCCGCTGCAGCCGATGACCCGTCGCTCACGCCGTCTGCTCGGAGCGGTCGCCCGACCAGGTGGTGTGGAACGTGCCGTCCTTGTCCGTGCGGCGGTACGTGTGCGCACCGAAGAAGTCACGCTGCGCCTGGATCAGGGCTGCGGGCAGGCGCTCGGCGCGGACACCGTCGTAGTACGCGAGCGACGACGAGAACGCCGGGGTGGGCACGCCGTGCAGCGCCGCGCCCGAGACGATCCGGCGCCACGCCTCGACACCGTTGCCGACCGCGCCGGTGAAGTACTCGTCGGCGAGCAGCAGGGGCAGGTGCGCGTCGCGCTCGTACGCCTCGGTGATGCGGTTGAGGAAGCGGGCGCGGATGATGCAGCCACCCCGCCAGATGCGGGCCATGGCACCGCGGTCGATGTCCCAGCCGAACTCGGCGCTCGCCGCGGCGATCTGGTCGAAGCCCTGCGAGTACGCGACGACCTTGGACGCGTACAGCGCGAGCCGGACGTCCTCGATGAACGCGTCGCGGTCGGTGACGTCCCACGCCGTGGTGTGGGCCTGCAGGACGCCGGCGGCGGCCGTGCGCTGCGGCACCGAGCCGGACAGCGCGCGGGCGAACGTGGCCTCCGCGATACCCGTGATCGGCACGCCGAGGTCCAGACCGTTCTGCACGGTCCAGCGCCCGGTGCCCTTCTGCTCGGCCTGGTCGAGCACGATGTCGACGAACGCCGACCCTGTCTCGGCGTCGACGTGCTGCAGGACGTCGGCGGTGATCTCGATGAGGAACGACTCGAGGTCGCCGGTGTTCCAGTCGGCGAAGATCTGCCCGATCTCCGCGGCCGAGGCACCCAGCCCCTGGCGCAGCAGGTCGTACGCCTCCGCGATGAGCTGCATGTCGGCGTACTCGATGCCGTTGTGGACCATCTTCACGAAGTGGCCGGCGCCGTCGGGACCGACGTACGTGCAGCACGGCACGCCGTCGACCTTGGCCGAGATCTTCTCGAGGATCGGGCCGAGCGACTCGTAGGACTCCTTCGTGCCGCCGGGCATGATCGACGGGCCGAGCAGCGCACCCTCCTCACCGCCGGAGACGCCCGAGCCGACGAAGTGCAGGCCCTTCTCGCGCAGTGCGGCCTCGCGCCGGATGGTGTCGGGGAAGTGCGCGTTGCCCGCGTCCACGACGATGTCGCCCTCCTCCAGGAAGGGCACCAGCTCGTCGATGACCGCGTCGGTGGGACCGCCGGCCTTGACCATGACGACGACCTTGCGGGGCCGCGCGAGCGACGCGACGAAGTCCTCGACCGACTCGGACGGGACGAACACGCCCTCGTCGCCGTGGTCCGCGACGAGCGACTCGGTCTTGGCGTACGAGCGGTTGTGGATCGCCACGGTGAACCCGTTGCGTGCAAAGTTCCGGGCGAGGTTGCGGCCCATCACCGCCAACCCCGTGACACCGATCTGCGCGGTTCCGGTGGCGGTTCCTGAGGCGACCATGCGGGAGAGCTCCTTCGATCGACGGCCCGGCTCGTGTCGTGCCGCGGCAGCGAGCGCAGCGCGCGCACGTGGGGGCACGTGCGGGCGCCGGTCGGGCAGGGCGACGTCCGGGGGTTCTGGGTGCGCGGTCAGCCTAGTCCGGTGCGCACGGGCACGGGCGGGCGCCCGGACGGCGAGACGGGTGCGGTTGCGCAGCCGCTCGCCCCGCGTAGCGTCGGTGCTGCTCGACGACGACGTCGAAGGGGACAGCCATGGATGCGCGCACGCAGACCGAGCAGATCCGGACCGACCCGGACCTCCCTCCGGTCGCCGTCCTCGAACGGGGTCCGATGCCCGCGTCGCGGCGCGTCCTGTTCACCGTCGTCGCCCTCGTCGGCGCGGTCGCGTGGTCGGTGGTCGCCCTGGTGCGCGGCGAGGCGGTCAACGCGGTGTGGTTCGTGTTCGCCGCGGTGTGCACGTACGTCATCGCGTACCGGTTCTACGCGCGGCTCGTCGAGGCCAAGATCGTGCGTCCGCGCAACGACCGGGCCACCCCGGCCGAGCTGCACGACAACGCCAAGGACTTCATGCCGACGGACCGGCGCGTGCTGTTCGGGCACCACTTCGCCGCGATCGCCGGTGCGGGGCCGCTGGTCGGGCCGGTGCTGGCGGCCCAGATGGGCTACCTGCCCGGCACCGTCTGGATCATCGTCGGCTGCGTCCTCGGCGGCGCAGTCCAGGACTACCTGGTGCTCTCGATCTCGGTCCGTCGCCGCGGCCGCAGCCTGGGTCAGATGGCGCGCGACGAGCTCGGACGCTTCGGCGGCGTCGCGGCGCTCGTCGCCGTGTTCGTCATCATGATCATCATCATCGCGGTGCTGGCGCTCGTGGTGGTCAACGCCCTGGCGGAGAGCCCGTGGGGCGTCTTCTCCATCGCGATGACGATCCCGATCGCCCTCTTCATGGGCGTCTACCTGCGCTTCCTGCGTCCCGGCCGCATCTCCGAGGTCACGGTGATCGGCGTCGGGCTGCTGCTGCTCGCGATCGTCTCCGGCGGCTGGGTGGCCGAGACGCAGTGGGGCCAGGACTGGTTCACGCTGAGCCCGGTGGCGCTCGCCTGGTGGCTGGCCGCGTACGGGTTCGCGGCGTCGGTGCTGCCGGTGTGGCTGCTGCTCGCGCCGCGCGACTACCTGTCGACCTTCATGAAGGTCGGCGTGATCGTGCTCCTCGCGGTCGGCATCCTCATCGCGCGGCCGGAGGTGCAGGCGCCGGCCGTGTCGACGTTCGCGCGCAGCGGCGACGGCCCGGTCTTCGCCGGCACCCTGTTCCCGTTCCTCTTCATCACGATCGCCTGCGGGGCGCTGTCCGGGTTCCACTCGCTGATCGCCTCGGGAACCACACCGAAGCTGCTGGAGAAGGAGAGCCAGGCGCGGCCCATCGGGTACGGCGCCATGCTCACCGAGTCGTTCGTCGCCGTGATGGCGCTGATCACCGCCGTGATCATCGACCAGCACCTCTACTTCGCGATGAACGCCCCGGCCGGCGCGACGGGCGGCACGGCCGAGACGGCGGCCGAGTACGTCAACGGTCTCGGACTGAGCGGCCCACCGATCACCGCCGAGGAGATCGAGCGTGCCGCCGAGGTGGTCGGCGAGGAGTCGGTCGTGTCCCGGACCGGCGGTGCACCGACCCTCGCGTTCGGCATGTCGCAGGTGCTCAGCTCGGTCTTCGGCGGCACCGGGCTGGCCGCGTTCTGGTACCACTTCGCGATCATGTTCGAGGCCCTGTTCATCCTGACCACCGTGGACGCGGGCACCCGCGTCGCGCGGTTCATGCTCTCCGACAGCCTGGGCAACATCGGCGGACCGCTGCGCAAGTTCCGCGACCCGTCCTGGCGCGTCGGCGCCTGGATCTGCTCGGTCGTCGTCGTGGTCCTCTGGGGCGCGATCCTCCTGATGGGGGTCACCGACCCGCTCGGCGGGATCAACACCCTCTTCCCGCTCTTCGGGATCGCCAACCAGCTCCTCGCCGCCATCGCCCTGACCGTCGTGACCGTCGTCGTCGTCAAGAAGCAGCTCTACCGCTGGGTGTGGATCCCCGCCGTCCCCCTGGTGTGGGACCTGGTGGTCACGATGACCGCGTCGTACCAGAAGATCTTCTCCAGCGAGCCGCGCATCGGGTACTGGGCGCAGCACCGGGCCTTCCAGGACGCGAAGGCCGCGGGCGAGGAGACCTTCGGCGTCGCGACGTCGCCCGAGGCGATGGACGCCGTGATCCGCAACACGGCCATCCAGGGGACGCTGTCGATCATCTTCGCCGTCCTGGTGCTGATCGTCGTGGTGGTCGGCGCGGTCGTGATGGCGCGGTCCGTGCGCGCCGGCGGCCTGCCCACCACGGAGGAGCCGGACGAGCCGTCGCGGATCTTCGCGCCGCGCGGGATGGTCCCCACCGCCGCCGAGCGGGAGGTCCAGGCCCTCTGGGACGAGCGCGAGCGCGAGGGCGCCGCGACGGGAGCAGGGCGGTGAACCCGCGCCGCGTCCTGCACCCGATCCTGCGGGCGGGCCGGGCGGTGCGCTGGTACACGGCCGCACTGCTCGGCGAGCAGGACTACGCCCGCTACGTCGCGCACGTCGCGCGGGTGCACCCCGGCACCGACCCCGGGTCGGAGGCGGCCTACTGGCGTGCACGCCACGCGGAGCAGGACGCGCACCCGGGGGCGCGGTGCTGCTGACGTCACCGGGACCCGGCCTCGACGGACCGGCCCGCCACGGCGAGTCGTCGGACCATGAGGACGGCGAACGGGAGCAGGACCAGGTAGAGGATCTGGGCCCGGCGCAGCGGGTCGTCGACGAGCTTGGGGGCCGACTGGCCCGGCAACCCGAGGACGGCGCCGTGCGAGCGGCGTGCCGGACACGCGTACAGACTCCCCCACCCGTACGCTCCACAGCGTGACACCCGCTGGTCCGGACGACGTCCCCGCCGAGTTCGTCAACGCGCTGCGCTCGTTGCGCCGGGTGACCGTCCGTCCCGAGGTCGTCCTCGACGAGGTGCCCGGCCCGGCCCGCATCGCCCCGTTCTCCGCCGCGCTCACCGCCGAGGTGCGCACGGCCCGCCGTTCCGTCGCGGCGGCTGAGCTCGCGTCCGGCCGGTTCGTCGTCCTGTACGACCCTGCGGGCCAGGAGGCCTGGGAGGGCCGGTTCCGTCTGGTCACGCTCGTGCGGGCGACGCTCGAGGCCGAGGTCGGCGCGGATCCGCTGCTCGCGGAGGTGGCGTGGACCTGGTTCACGGACGCCCTGGAGGAGTCGGGCCTCGACACGCACGCCGCGGGCGGGACCGTCACGCGGGTGCTGTCGCAGAGCTTCGGCGCCCTGGAGCGTCGCTCGGAGCAGACGGAGCTGGAGATCCGCGCCTCGTGGACCGCTGCCGACGAGGACCTGGGGCCCCATCTCCAGGCCTGGGGCACCCTGCTGTGCACCGCAGCAGGGCTCGAACCACTGCCCGACGGCGTCATCGCCTTCGGGCCGAGACGCTGATCCCAGGCTCGGGGGGGCCCGCACACAGGATCCGGCTCAAGTCAACAGGTCACGATGCCGATGACTGGCACGTGACCATCGAGCCCTTGCGACGCGACCTGGCCCCGGCCCGACGGCCCGAGCTCAGGCCCTCCGTGGCTGGCTCGCGCACTCCTCCGCCCTCCGCGCAGCAGATGTGCGTCGTCGTGACCGAGGTGGCCGACGGCGACGGCGCTCCCCTGGTGCGCAACCTGCGCCGCCGCGGCGCCCCTCGCGTCGTGGTCCTCACCCGGCGCGCCAGCCGTCCCGAGCTGGGCATCCTGCTCCAGGGCGGCCTGCGCGGCGTCGTCGCCGGCTCCACCGCGCCGAGCCTGCAGCGCGCCGCCGTCGCGGCCGCTCCGCCTCCGCCGCTGCCCGAGCTGACCGCACGCGAGATCAGCGTCCTCAAGCTCGTCGCCGACGGGCGCACCAACCGCCTCATCGGCGAGGACCTGGGCCTGTCGGCCCTCACCGTGAAGAGCCACCTGGCGCGGATCTCGCGCAAGCTCGGCACGGGTGACCGCGCGGAGCTCGTCGCCATCTCCATCCGCGGCGGCGTGCTCGCCTGACCTGCCTGTACAGACGCCGTCGGGGTGGAAGTACCCCACGGCGCGCGCGGCCTGCACAGAAGCGTCGGCGTCGTCGCTTACCGTGGTCCTCATGCGACCCGAGGTGACCACCGGCGACCCTGCCGAGGGGCCCGTGCCGCCTCCGAGCACCGCTCCGGAGGCCGAGGTCGACCTCCCCCAGATCACGATGCTCACCGAGCCCGCCGAGGGCATCCCGCCCGTCGTCGAGACGGCCGAGGCCCTGGCCGCTGTCGTCGCCGCCTTCGGCGCCGGCACCGGGCCCGTGGCCGTGGATGCCGAGCGCGCCTCCGGCTACCGCTACGGCCAGCGGACCTACCTGGTGCAGCTGCGGCGCGAGGGCGCCGGGACGGCCCTCATCGACCCGATCGCCGTGCCGGACCTGTCGTCGCTGTCGGACGCGCTCGTCGGCGTCGAGTGGGTCCTGCACGCCGCCTCGCAGGACCTGCCGGGCCTCGCCGAGCAGGGACTGAAGCCGAGCCGGGTGTTCGACACCGAGCTCGGCGCCCGGTTGCTGGGCCTGGAACGGGTGGGGCTCGCCGCGGTCGTGGCCGATGCGCTCGGGCTGGGTCTGGCCAAGGAGCACTCCGCGGTCGACTGGTCCACCCGCCCGCTGCCGTCCGAGTGGCTGCGGTACGCGGCGCTCGACGTCGAGGTGCTCGTCGAGCTCCGGGAGGTGCTGGCCGAGCGCCTGGCCGTCGCCGGCAAGGCCGAGTGGGCGGCGCAGGAGTTCGAGGCCGTCCGCACCGCACCGCTCCCGCCGCCCCGGGTCGAGCCGTGGCGGCGGGTCTCCGGTCTGCACGCGATCCGCGACGCGCGCCGTCTGGCCGTCGTCCGCGAGCTGTGGCTCACGCGCGACCAGAACGCCCGCACCCGCGACATCTCCCCCGGCCGTGTCCTGCCCGACCACGCGATCGTCTCCGCGGCGCAGGCCCTGCCCCGGTCCGTCCCCGAGCTGACGGCGCTCCCCGCGTTCGCCGGCAAGGGCACCCGTCGCCGGGCGGCCCTCTGGCAGTCGGCCGTCGATCGTGGCCTGGCGACGCCCGACGCGGACCTGCCGTCGGTGCGCGGCCCCAAGAGCGACGCCCCTCCGCCGCCGCGGGCGTGGGCGGAGAAGGACCCGGGCGCCGCGGCGCGGCTGGCCGCTGCCCGCGACGTCATCGTCGGCCTGTCGACCACCCATGAGGTGCCGGCGGAGAACCTCCTGCAGCCCGACCTGCTGCGCCGGCTGTGCTGGACGCCGCCGGCGGTCCTCGACGTCGAGGGGATCTCCGGCTTCCTGCAGGCCGGCGGTGCACGGCCCTGGCAGATCGGGCTGGCCGCACAGCCTCTCGCCGACGCGTTCGAGGCTCTCCCGCGCGCCTGACGCCGGTGTTACTCTGGAGTAACTTACGGCTGGCTCTGCCCGGGAGACCCGGGTAGCGTCGGTCGTCGCGGGCCCGCTCTCGCGTGCTCGTCGGACACCGCCGTCCCGCCCTGGAGGCTCGATGCCCACCGCATCTCCCCGCCCCGCAGCACTGGTCCGCCGCGTCGTGTTCGTCGACGGGGTCCGCACCCCGTTCGGCCGCGCGCGCAAGGACGGGCTGTACGCCCACACCCGCGCCGACGACCTCTCGGTCAAGACCGTCCGCGAGCTGCTGCGCCGCCACCCCCAGCTCCCGCCCGAGCGCATCGACGAGGTCGCCATCGCGGCCACCACGCAGCAGGGCGACCAGGGCCTGACGCTCGGCCGCACCGTCGGCGTGCTGTCCGGGCTCCCCCGGTCGGTACCCGGGTACGCGATCGACCGTATGTGCGCCGGCGCGATGACCGCGGTGACGAACACGGCGGCCGCGATCGGTTTCGGGGCGCAGGACGTCGCCCTGGCCGGCGGTGTCGAGCACATGGGGCACCACCCGATGGGCTTCGACGCGGACCCGAACCCGCGGTTCCTGTCCGAGCGGCTCGTCGCCAACGACGCCCTGAACATGGGGGTCACGGCCGAGAACCTGCACGACAAGTTCCCCGCTCTGACGCGCGAGCGGGCCGACGCGTACGGCGTCGCCAGCCAGGACAAGTACGCCGCCGCGCTGGCCGCCGGCAAGATCGACCCGGACCTGGTCCCGGTCGCGCTGCGCGACCCGGAGAACGGCTGGGGCCTGGCCACCGCCGACGAGCCGCCGCGCCCCGGCACCACGGTCGAGGCGATCCAGAAGCTGTCCACGCCGTTCCGCGCGGGTGGCCGCGTCACCGCCGGCACCGCCGCACCCCTGACCGACGGCGCGGCGTCCTGCCTGCTGGCCGCCGAGGAGACGGCCGCCGAGCTGGGACTGCCGACGCGCATGCGCCTGGTGTCCTTCGCGTACGCCGGCGTCGAGCCCGAGATCATGGGCATCGGCCCGGTCCCGGCGACCGTCAAGGCGCTGGAGCGCGCCGGCCTGTCCATCGAGGACATCGGCCTGTTCGAGATCAACGAGGCGTTCGCCGTCCAGGTGCTGTCGTTCCTCGACGCCTTCGGGATCGCCGACGACGACCCCCGCGTCAACCAGTACGGCGGCGCGATCGCCGTGGGTCACCCGCTGGCCTCGTCGGGCGTGCGCCTGATGACGCAGCTGGCCCGCCAGTTCGAGGAGAACCCGGACGTCCGCTTCGGCCTGACGACGATGTGCGTGGGCCTGGGCCAGGGCGGGACCGTCATCTGGGAGAACCCGCACCACGCCGACTACGAGCCCTTCGAGGGGGACAGCAAGTGACTACCGAGACTCCTCGCGCTGAGCGCGTCAGCCACGCCATCGCCCGTGACGTCACCCTGCCCGGCGGCGTCGGCACGCTGGTGCTCGTCACCATCGACAACGGCCTCGACCACACCAAGCCGACGACGCTGGGCCCGCTGGGCATCGCCGAGCTGACCGCCACGCTCACGGCCGTCCAGGCGCGCGTCGCGGCCGGCGAGGTCGCCGCCGTCGCCGTCACCGGCAAGCCGTACTACCTGGCCGCCGGTGCGGACCTCACGCAGATCGGGACCGTCCCCGGGCGCGAGGGAGCGCTCGCGCTCGGCCAGGGTGGGCACAAGGCCTACGAGCTGCTGCACTCGATGGGCGTCCCGACGTTCGCGTTCGTCAACGGTGTCGCCCTGGGCGGCGGCCTCGAGCTGGCGCTGAACTGCGACTACCGCACGGTGGCGTCCGACGTCCGCGCACTGGCCCTCCCGGAGACCGGCCTGGGCCTGGTGCCCGGCTGGGGCGGCGCCTACATCGTGCCGCGGCTCGTCGGGATCGAGAAGGCGCTCGACGTCATCCTCACGCGACCCGCGGCGAACAAGCCGTTCGCCGCGGTCGAGGCCACGACGATCGGCCTCATGGACGTCGTCCTCGACCCGGCCGACTTCCTGGAGGAGTCCATCCGCTGGGCTGCCCGCGTGGTGACCGGCGAGGTCGTCGTCCCCCGTCGTGAGCTCGACAGCGCCGAGGTCTGGGACGGCGTCGTCGCGGCGGCCCGTCAGCGCCTCGACGCGGTCATCAACCGCTCGCGGCCGGCGCCGTACCGCGCGCTCGACCTGGTCGCCGCCGCGCGCACCGCGTCGCGTGAGGAGGCCTTCGCGGCCGAGGACGAGGCGCTCGCCGACCTGATCATGAGCGACGAGATGCGCGCGTCGGTGTACGCGTTCGGGCTCGTCTCCGGCGGCAAGAAGCCCGTCGGCGCCCCCGACCGGTCGCTGGCGCAGCCCGTCACCCGGGTCGGCATCGTCGGCGCGGGGCTCATGGCGGCGCAGATCGCGATGCTGTTCGCGCAGCGCCTCGGCGTCCCGGTCGTCATGCGCGACCTCGACCAGGAGCGCGTCGACAAGGGCCTCGCCGCGGTGCGGTCCTCCGTCGAGCGCCTCACCTCGACGGGCCGCATGAGCGAGTCCGCCGCGAGCAGGCTGGTCGGCTCGATCCAGGGCACGACGGACCTCGCCGAGTTCGCCACCTGCGACCTCGTCATCGAGGCGGTCACCGAGATCCTCGACCTGAAGAAGAAGGTCTTCGCCGAGCTGGAGACGGTCATCTCCCCGACGACGATCCTCGCGACGAACACGTCCGCGCTCTCGGTGACCGCGATGGCCGCCGACCTGCAGCACCCCGAGCGCGTGGTCGGGCTGCACTTCTTCAACCCCGTGGCCGCGATGCCGCTGGTGGAAGTCGTGCAGGCCGAGCGCACGTCGCTCGAGGCGCTGGGCACCGGGTTCGCCGTCGCCGCCAAGCTGCGCAAGACAGCCGTGCTCGTCGCGGACCGTCCCGGCTTCGTCGTCAACCGGCTGCTCGTCCTGCTGCTCGGCGTGATCGTGGACGCCGTCGAGAAGGGCACGCCGGTCGAGGTCGCGGACCGCGCCCTGCGGCCGCTCGGCCTTCCCATGCCGCCGTTCGAGCTCTTCGACCTGGTCGGACCGGCCGTGGGCCTGCACGTGCTGACGTCGCTGCGCGAGGAGCTGGGCGACCGGTTCCCGCGCTCGCCCGGCCTGGAGAAGCTCGTCGCCGACGGCACCACGGTGGTCCTGCCCGCGAAGGCCAAGGGACTGCCCAAGCCGGTCGACCCCGCCATCCAGGCGGTGTTCGACGGCACGGGCACCGGGGACGCCCCGCTCGACGAGGCCGGTGTGCTCGACAGCGTGCTCACCGCCCTCACGGTCGAGGTCGGGCACATGCTGGAGGAGGGCGTCGTCGCCACCCCGCAGCAGATCGACCTGTGCATGATCCTGGGCGCCGGCTGGGGCTTCCACCTCGGTGGGCTCACGCCGTACCTGGACCGCACCGGCTACTCCGAGCGCGTGCTGGGGCGCCGGATCCTGCCCGACGGCGTCGCGAACGTCCCGGCGGTCTAGAAGACGCTCAGCCCCCGGTCCCGGAACGTCGCGCGCACGCGCTCGACGAGCTCCGGGGTCGGGGGTTGCGTGTCCCCCAGCTCGTACCGCATCCCGAGCTCGTCCCACTTGTCGCGCCCCATCTGGTGGAACGGCAGCACCTCGACGCGCTCGACGACGTCCCCGAGGGCGACGATGTGGTCCGCGACCGCCTCGACGTTCTCCGGTGCGTCGGTCAGGCCGGGGACGAGGACGAACCGCACCCACGTGCGCGTCCCGCTGTCCCGCAACCGGGCCCCGAAGTCCAGCGTCGGCTGCAGAGCCCGCCCCGTGACGCGGCGGTAGGTCTCGGGCAGGCCGGACTTGATGTCGAGGAGCACCAGATCGACGTCCGCGAGCATCGCGTCGGTGCACTGGCTGCCCAGGAAGCCGGACGTGTCCACCGTGGTGTGCACGCCCATGGCCTTCGCCCCGCGCAGGAGCCGCGCGACGAACGCCGGCTGCATCAGGGGCTCTCCGCCCGAGATCGTCAGACCGCCCCCGGTCGCGGCGAACACCGTCCGGTACCGCGCGACGCGCGCCAGGATCTCGTCGGCCGTCACGTCCGTCCCGCGCCGCATCTGCATCGTGTCGGGGTTGTGGCAGTACAGGCACTGCAACGGGCAGCCGGCCAGGAACACCGTCAACCGCGTGCCGGGGCCGTCGACCGCGGTCACCAGCTCCCAGGAGTGCACGGACCCGAGGTCCCCCGCGCGCACGGCAGCCATGCGCGCGGAGTGGTCGAGCTCGACCGACGAGAGACCGGCCGTGCCGGACCTCGCTCGGGGAAGACCCAGGTGCACGGTCGGCCACGGAGCCACGTCGTGCACCTGGGTGGTCATGGTGGTCATACCGAGCCGTGGAACGTCCGGGACAGCACGTCGAGCTGCTGCTCGCGGGTGAGCCGCACGAAGTTCACGGCGTAGCCCGACACCCGGATGGTCAGCTGCGGGTAGTCCTCGGGGTGCTCCATGGCGTCCTCGAGCGTCTCCCGGTTGAGGACGTTGATGTTCAGGTGGTAGCCCGACGACATCATGTACGCGTCCAGCAGACCGACCAGGTTGGTGACCTGCTCGTCGCGCGTGCGTCCGAGACCCGTCGGGATCACGGACGACGTCAGGGAGATCCCGTCCATCGCCTCGGCGTACGGGATCTTGGCGACCGACAGTGCGGAGGCGAGCATCCCGTGCGAGTCCCGGCCGTTCATCGGGTTGGCACCCGGCGCGAACGGCTGGCCGGCGCGGCGCCCGTCGGGCGTGTCGCCCGTGGACTTCCCGTAGACCACGTTCGAGGTGATGGTCAGCACGGACTGCGTGTGGATCGAGTCGCGGTACGTGGGGGTGCGGCGGATCTTCGCCATGAACGTCTCGACCAGCCACACCGCGATGTCGTCGGCGCGGTCGTCGTCGTTCCCGTAGGTGGGGAACTCGCCGTCCACCCGGTACTCCGTGACCAGACCGTCGGCGTTGCGGACCGGGTGGACCCCGGCGTGCTTGATGGCCGACAGGGAGTCGGCGACGACGGACAGCCCGGCGATCCCGCACGCCATCGTCCGCAGCACCTCGCGGTCGTGCAGCGCCATCTCGAGTCGCTCGTACGCGTACTTGTCGTGCATGAAGTGCACGCAGTTGAGGGCGTCGACGTAGGTCTGGGCGAGCCAGTCGAGCGTGACGTCCAGCTTGGCGACGACGTCGTCGTAGTCGAGCAGGTCGCCGACGACGGCCGGCGCGGCGGGGGCCACCTGCTTGCCGGTCAGCTCGTCGCGACCGCCGTTGATGGCGTACAGCAGAGCCTTCGCCAGGTTGACCCGGGCGCCGAAGAACTGCATCTGCTTGCCGACGCGCATGGGCGACACGCAGCACGCGATCGCGGCGTCGTCCCCCCAGGACTCACGGATGAGGTCGTCCGACTCGTACTGCAGGGCGGACGTGTCGATGGAGACCTGCGTGCAGAAGCGCTTGAACCCGTCGGGCAGCCGCTCCGTCCAGAACACCGTGAGGTTCGGCTCGGGGGCCGGACCCAGGTTGTAGAGGGTCTGCAGGTACCGGAACGAGTTCTTGGTGACCAGCGTCCGGCCGTCCTCCCCCATCCCGCCGATCGACTCGGTCACCCAGGTCGGGTCGCCGGAGAACAGCTCGTCGTACTCGGGCGTGCGCAGGAACCGCACGATCCGGAGCTTGATCACGAGGTCGTCGACGAGCTCCTGGGCGTCCTGCTCGGTCAGCCGGCCCGCGGCGAGGTCACGCTGCAGGTACACGTCGAGGAACGTCGAGGTGCGGCCCAGCGACATCGCCGCGCCGTTCTGCTCCTTCACGGCACCGAGGTACGCGAAGTAGAGCCACTGGACGGCTTCCTTCGCGGTCGTCGCCGGGCCGGAGATGTCGTAGCCGTAGGACGCGGCCATGGTCTTGAGCTCGCCCAGCGCGCGGATCTGCTCGGCGTTCTCCTCGCGGTCGCGGATGACGTGCTCCGACGAGCGCTCGCGGTCCAGCTCGGCGCGGTCCTGGCGCTTGGCGGCGATCAGCACGTCGACGCCGTACAGGGCGACGCGACGGTAGTCCCCGATGATCCGGCCGCGCCCGTAGGCGTCCGGCAGCCCGGTGATGAGGTGCGCCGAGCGCGCCGCGCGCACGTCCGGGGGGTACACGTCGAACACGCCGTCGTTGTGGGTCTTGCGGTACTTGGTGAAGATCTCGCCGACGATCGGGTCGGGCTCGAACCCGTAGGTCTCCAGCGCCTTCTCGACCATCCGGTAGCCGCCGTTGGGCATGATCGCGCGCTTCAGGGGCGCGTCCGTCTGCAGGCCGACGATGAGCTCGTTGTGGCGGTCGATGTAGCCGGGCTCGTGCGACGTGATCGTCGACGGCGTGTGCGGGTCGACGTCGTAGACGCCGCGCGCACGCTCGGCCGGGAACATCGCCGCCAGCCGCGCCCACATCGCGGTCGTGCGCGGCGTGGGACCGGCGAGGAACGAGGCGTCGCCGGTGTACGGCGTGTAGTTGCGCTGGATGAAGTCCCGCACGTCGATCTCGTCCGTCCAGGCGCCTCGGGCGAAGCCGCGCCACGCCGGCTGCAGCGCGGGCTCGGTGGGGACGTTCCGGGACAGGGTGCTGGTGGACATCTGCGTGCTCCTCCGACTGTGGTCGATGCACTCGACGCTACGGAGGGAGTGATCCCATGTCTCGGGACGAAAGACCCTAAGTCCCTGATGAGCCGACCAACGGCCCGGCCACCATCCTCATGCGTGGGACGGACGACCCACGTCTCAGGCGGGCCGGCCCAGGGCGGCCAGCGTGTCCCGCGCGATGTCGGCCGGCCGCAGCCGGAGCTCGGTCACCAGCTGCTCGCGGGTGGCGTGGTCGAGGAACGCGCGCGGGATGCCCACGGCCTGCACGGGCGTCCCGATCCCCGCCTCGCGCGCCCGCTGGGCCACCAGCGACCCGAGGCCGCCGTCGACCACCCCGTCCTCGATCGTGACCACGTGGTCGTGGTCCCCCACGAGCTTGGTCAGCGCCGCGGAGACCGGCATGACCCAGCGCGGGTCGACGACGGTGACCCGCAGACCGTGCGCGGCGAGCAGGTCGGCGGTCTCGAGCGCGGTCGGCGCCATCGCGCCGTACCCGACGACCAGCACGTGCTGCGCGTCGGCCGGTCCGTCGTGCCGCGCGAGGACGTCGACGCCGTCGAGGTGGTCGATCGCGGGGACGGGGTCGACCAGCGCGCCCTTGGGGTAGCGGACCACCGTGGGGGCGTCGTCGACGTCGACCGCCGTGCGCAGCGCGTCGCGGAGCGTCTCCTCGTCGCGCGGCGCGGCCAGCCGCAGTCCGGGGACGACGCCGAGCATCGCCATGTCCCACATGCCGTTGTGACTGGCGCCGTCGGAGCCCGTGAGCCCGGCGCGGTCGAGCACGAACGTGACGCCGGCCTTGTGCAGCGCGACGTCCATGAGGACCTGGTCGAACGCGCGGTTGAGGAACGTGGCGTACACCGCGACCACCGGGTGCAGTCCCCCGAAGGCCATCCCGGCAGCCGACGTCGCCGCGTGCTGCTCCGCGATCCCGACGTCGAACACCCGCGTGGGGAACTCCGCCGCGAACGGGGCCAGCCCGACCGGCTGGAGCATGGCCGCGGTGATCGCCACCACGTCCGGGCGCCGACGGCCGATGCGCACGAGCTCGTCGGCGAAGACGCTGGTCCACTCGAACCGCGACGGCGCGACGGGCAGGCCGGTCTCGGGGTGGATCTTGCCGACCGCGTGGAACCGATCCGCGACGTCCTGCTCGGCCGGGACGTACCCGCGGCCCTTCTCGGTGATGACGTGCACGATCACGGGACCGCCGAACGCCTTCGCGCTGCGCAGCGCACGCTCGACGGCGCGCACGTCGTGGCCGTCCACCGGGCCGACGTACTTGATGCCCAGGTCCTCGAACATGCCCTGCGGCACGAGGACGTCCTTGATGCCCTTCTTCATGCCGTGCAGCGCGTCGTACGTCGCCCGCCCCGGCGCGCCCGACCGGCGCAGCGTGCGCTTGCCCCACGACAGCACGTTCTCGTAGCCGCGCGTGGTGCGCAGGGTGTCGAGGTGGTGGGCCAGACCGCCGATGGTCGGCGCGTAGGAGCGGCCGTTGTCGTTGACGACGATCACGAGCCGGCGGTCCTGCCCGGCGGCGATGTTGTTGAGCGCCTCCCAGGCCATGCCGCCCGTCAGCGCCCCGTCACCGATCACCGCGACGACGTGCCGGTCGCCCCGGCCCTGCAGCTCGTTGGCCTTGGCGATGCCGTCGGCCCAGCTGAGCGCGGTGGACGCGTGCGAGTTCTCGACGACGTCGTGCTCGGACTCCGCCCGGCTGGGGTACCCGGACAGCCCGCCCTTGCTGCGCAGCTGCGAGAAGTCCCTGCGCCCGGTGAGCAGCTTGTGCACGTACGCCTGGTGGCCCGTGTCGAACACCATGGTGTCGAGGGGCGACTCGAAGGCGCGGTGCATGGCGATCGTGAGCTCGACGACCCCGAGGTTCGGTCCGAGGTGCCCACCGGTGCGGGAGACCTGGTCGACGAGGAACGTGCGGATCTCGGCGGCGAGGTCGTCAGCCTGGCGAGACGTGAGCCGACGCACGTCCTCGGGGGAGCTGATGCGGTCGAGCTGACCCATGGTGGTGCCTCCTCCTCCGGGGTGCGGCGACGATGCCGCACCGTGCGGACGCCGAAAGCTTGTCCACACTGTAGGCCGACCCGAACCGTCCGACGCGCTGACGCAGGTCAGAGGCATGTGGAGGCACCGTGAAGACGGGCCGACGAGCGACTACCATGGACCGGAAAGGGGGAAACCCATGCGCTTCCTGCCCGGCCAGTCGGCCACCTCCGACCTCACGTACGGCGACGTCTTCCTCGTCCCGTCGCGTTCCGAGGTCACCTCCCGCTTCGACGTCGACCTCACGGCCGTCGACGGCACCGGCACCACCATCCCGATCGTCGTCGCCAACATGACGGCCGTGGCCGGCCGCCGGATGGCCGAGACGGTCGCCCGCCGCGGCGGCATCACGGTCCTGCCCCAGGACGTCCCGACAGACGTGGTGGCCGAGGTGGTCGCGTCCGTGAAGGCACGGCACACCGTCATCGAGTCCGCGGTGGTCGTCAGCCCGCACGACACGGTGCACACCGCGCTGACGCTCATCGGCAAGCGCGCGCACGGCGCCGCGGTCGTCGTCGACGGTGGGAAGCCGGTCGGCGTCGTCACCGAGGTGGACTGCCAGGGCGTCGACCGCTTCACGCAGGTCGACCAGGTCATGACGTCCCACCCCACCACCGTGGACCTGGAGATCGTCGAGCAGGGCGGCCTGCGCGGTCTCGAGGCGGCGTTCGAGAAGCTGCACGGCTCGCGCCGCAAGTTCTCCCCCGTGGTCCGCGACGGCGAGCTGGTCGGCGTGCTCACCCAGGTGGGTGCGCTGCGCTCGTCCATCTACCAGCCGGCTCTCGACGCCGCCGGGCACCTGCGCGTCGCCGCGGCCGTCGGGATCAACGGCGACGTCAAGCAGAAGGCCCTGGAGCTGCTCGAGGCCGGGGTCGACGTGCTCGTCGTCGACACCGCCCACGGCCATCAGCGCAAGATGCTCGACGCGCTCGGCGCGGTCCGCTCGCTCGACCCGCAGGTGCCGGTCGTCGCGGGCAACGTGGTCACCGCCGAGGGCACGCGTGACCTCATCGCCGCCGGCGCGGACATCGTCAAGGTCGGCGTCGGCCCCGGCGCCATGTGCACCACCCGCATGATGACCGCCGTCGGCCGTCCGCAGTTCTCCGCGGTGCTGGAGTGCGCCGCGGAGGCGCGCCGGCTGGGCAAGCACGTGTGGGCCGACGGGGGCGTGCGCCACCCGCGCGACGTCGCCCTCGCGCTCGCGGCCGGTGCGTCGCAGGTCATGGTCGGGTCCTGGTTCGCCGGCACGCACGAGTCGCCGGGCGACCTGCACGAGGACGGCAACGGCCGGCTCTACAAGGAGAGCTTCGGCATGGCGTCCGCCCGCGCCGTCGCCGCACGCACCCGTGGCGGCTCCGCGTTCGACCGGGCGCGCAAGGCCCTCTACGAGGAGGGCATCTCGTCCTCCCGGATGTTCCTCGACCCCCGGCGTCCCGGCGTCGAGGACCTGATCGACCACATCACCGCGGGCGTGCGGTCGGCGGCGACGTACGTCGGCGCCACCTCCCTCGACGAGCTCCACGAGCGTGCCGTGGTCGGCATCCAGTCGGCCGCGGGCTACGAGGAGGGGCGACCGCTGCCCGACGGGTGGTGACGGGCATGCGCCCCGTCCTCGTCGTGATGCACGCTCCGCACGAAGGTCCCGGGCTGATCGCGCGCGGCATGGACGCACCCGTCCGGGTGCGCACCGTCCTGGACCTCGACGACGCCCGGCTCCCAGCCCTCGACGAGGTGTCCGGGGTGGTCGTCATGGGCGGCCCCATGGACGCGGACGACGTGGCGGGTCACCCGGGCCTGGCCGCCGAGCGTGCGCTGCTCGCCGCGGCCGTCGACGCCGACGTGCCCGTGCTCGGGGTGTGCCTCGGCATGCAGCTCCTCGCGATGGCTCTCGGCTCGTCGCTGCACCTGCGCGCCGCGACCGAGATCGGGTTCGCCCCCGTCGACGTCGTCGCGGAGGACCTGATGCTCGGCGCGCTCGGCGAGCGGCCGACCGTGCTGCACTGGCACTCCGACACGGTCGACCTCCCGGCCGGCGCCACGCTCCTGGCCTCGACGGACGCGACGCCCGTGCAGGCGTTCCGGGCGGGCAGCGCGCTGGGCGTGCAGTTCCACCCGGAGCTCGACGCCGGGATGCTCGACCTGTGGCTGGCCACGCCGGACATGGTCGGGGACCTCTCCCCCGAGGAGGTCGACGAGATCCGCGCGTCCGGCGCCGAGCACCTGCCCGGGCTCGTCCCCGCCGCGACCAAGATGTTCGCCGGGTTCGGGGAGCTCGTGCGGGCGCGCGGATGACAGACCCGGCACCCGAGGTGCGCGGGGCGCGCGCCGAGCTCCTCGACCTGTGCGCGCGTGGGCTCGACTGGCGCGTGGACCCGGCGCGGGTGCTCGAGGACCCGTCCACCGCGCGGCCGGCCGCGGTGCTGGTCCTGTTCGGCACGCTCGACGCCACCCCGTCGCGCGCGACGGACACCGTGGTCGCCCGCGACCTCGACGTGCTGCTCCAGCGGCGCTCGCGGACCCTGGGCCACCACGCCGGGCAGATCGCCTTCCCCGGGGGTCGGCTCGAGCCCTCCGACGCGGGTCCGCGCGAGGCTGCCCTCCGCGAGGCCGTCGAGGAGGTCGGGCTCGACGCGTCGGGCGTCGAGGTGCTCGGCACCCTGCCGCCGATGCCCGTACCGGTGAGCAACCACCTCGTCACCCCCGTGCCCGCGTGGTGGACGCGCCCGTCGCAGGTCGCGGCCGTCGACCACGCCGAGACGGTGGACGTGTTCCGCATCCCCGTGGGGGACCTGCTGGAGCCCGCCAACCGCGCCAGCGTCGAGCACACCCGCTGGGGCCGCGCCGTCCGCACACCCGCGTTCACCGTCGACGGTGTGCTGGTCTGGGGGTTCACCGGGATCGTGCTCGCCAGGATGTTCGACGCCCTCGGCTGGGCCGTGCCGTACGACGTGCACCGGATCGTGCAGGCCCGCTGACGTGGTGCATCCCGTCCCGGAGATCGACGTCACGCAGGACCTCGCCCGCACGCTCCTGCGCGAGCAGCACCCCGACCTGGCGGACCTGCCCCTGACCTGGGCGGGCACCGGGTGGGACAACGCGCTGTGGCGCGTCGGGGAGCGCCTGGCCGCCCGGTTCCCCGTGCGGGCCGTCGCCGCTCCCCTGGTCGAGCACGAGCAGCGGTGGCTGCCCGTCCTGGCGTCCCGGCTGCCGGTCGACGTGCCGGTGCCCGTGCGCGTCGGCCTCCCGTCGCTCACGTACCCGTGGACGTGGAGCGTCGTGCCCTGGTTCGACGCGGTCGCCGCGCACCGCACGGCGGTCCCCTCCCGCTCGGCGTGGGCCCGTGACCTGGCGGAGGTGTTCGTCGCGCTGCACCGCCCGGCCCCCGACGACGCCCCGATGAACCCGTTCCGCGGCGTGCCGATCGCCCCGCGCGAGCAGCCGCTGCGTGACCGGCTGGAGCAGCTGAGCCTGCCCGACACCGACCGCATCCTCGAGCGCTGGCGTGATCTCGCCGTCGCCCCCGCGTGGGACGGTCCGGCACTGTGGCTGCACGGCGACCCCCACCCCGCCAACCTCCTGGTGCACGACGGGCGGCTGCGCGCGGTCATCGACTTCGGCGACGTGACGTCCGGGGACCCCGCCTCCGACCTGTCGACCGCGTGGCTCACGTTCGACGACGAGGGCCGTGCGGCGTTCCGGGAGCGGCTGGCGCCCGACGACGCGACGTGGCGGCGCGCGCGGGCGTGGGCGCTGCACATGGCGGTCGTGCTGCAGATGCACCCCGTCGAGCACCCGACCCTCGCGGAGATCGGGCGGCACGGGATCACGCAGGCGCTCGCCGACTGACGCCCCCGCGTCGGTCCGTGTCACCCGTCAACTACCCTCGTCAGGTGGCACGTACCGTCGGTTCGCAGCGCGGGCCGGGGGCACCTGCCGCTCCGGACGACGCACCCGGCTGGTCCGGGTGGCCTCGTCTGGCCATCGTCGCGGTGCTCGTGTCGACGGTCGTCCTCGCTCCCGGCGGCCTGTTCCGGTTCGTGCTGCCGAAGCTCGCCGTGCTGGCGCTCGCCGTGGTCGCCGCGGCCCTCGCTCGGCGCACCGGACAGCTGCACCGCTGGGTCGCCTGGCTCGTCGGGGCAGGCGCGGTCTGGCTGGTCGTGGCCGCGCTGGCCGGGGCGGCGCCGCTCCCCCAGGTGCTCGGTCGGTGGCCGCGGTACGAGGGTCTGGTCGCGCTGCCGCTCTATGCCGGGGCGTTGTGGGCCGGTGCACGCCTCCTCGGCCCACGCGCGCCAACGGACTCCGTGCGCTGGTTGTGGGGCGCGTCGGCCGTCGTCGCGGCCGTGCTGGGCTGCGTGTCGGCCGCCGAGGCCGCCGGCCTGCGCCCGCTCGGCGGGGACGTCGCACGACCCGGTGCGCTGCTGGGGAACGCCAGTGACCAGGGCGCGCTCGGGGTGCTCCTGCTCGCCCTGCTGTGCGGCCCGGCGATCCGGCGGCGGACGCCTCTGCTGCTCGTCGGTCTGGCCGGGGCCGTCGTCACGGTCGTCACGTCCGCATCGCGCGGCGCACTGCTCGGCGCGCTGGTCGCCCTGGTCGTCTGCACGGTCGCCCAGCGCGTCGGCTCAGGCACCTGGCGAACTCCCGGCGTGGTCGGACCGATCGTCACCGCGGTCCTGGTGGTGGTCGGCACCCTGGCCCTGCCGCTGTCGCGGTCCCGCGCTCTGGGGACCAGCGACCTGGCCGTGGACACGGTCACCGGCCGCGGCGACCTGTGGCGGTCTGCGCTCTCGACGGCTGCGGGCGACCCGCTGGTCGGTGCGGGACCCAGCGGTCTGGTCGATGCCCTGCCCGCCCATCGGTCCCAGGACTGGGCGGCCGGAGCTGACCCGCTCTCCGTCGTCGACTCGTCCCACGCATGGCCCGTCCAGGCACTCGTGGCCGGCGGGGTCCCGCTCCTGGTCCTCGCCCTCGCACTCGCTGTCGCCGTCCTGGTGCTCGGCTCCCGGCGACTCCGCGCGTCCCGCACCGCGGCGGACCCGGAGCAGCCCGACCTGGTGCTCGGCGCGCTGGCGGCGGTCATGGGCTACGGCGTCTGCCTGCTCACCCACTTCACCTCCGCCGGCACGACCGGCCTCGCCGCCCTGCTGGCGGGCGCCCTCGTGGCCGTGCCCACCGCGGGCCGGCGACGGCTCGTCGCCGCGCTCGTCGGCAGCGCTGCAGGGGTGCTCGCCCTGGTCCTGCTGGTGGGCACGGCGGCGGAGTACCCCCTCGCGTCGGCCGTCCAGCACGCCTCGGTCGGTGAGGTTGCCGCCGCCGAGTCCGACTTTGCGTCGGCGCAGCGACTGCGACCGTGGGACCTCGACATCCCGCTCGTCGCGGCGTCCACCTTCTTCGCCGGCACCCAGGCGGGTGACGCCGAGTCGGCCGAGGCGGCGGCACGATGGGCACGGCGCTCGCTGGACGCCACCGGCTCGCTCGAGGCGCAGCGGATCCTCGGCTCCGCGCAGGTCGTCGGTGGGGAGCCGGCACAGGCCCGGGCGACCCTCGACGACGCCCTGCGGCGTGCACCGCTCGATGCGTCGGTCGAGGTGTGGCGGGGCCTGGCCCTCGCGCAGCTGGGCGACGAGGCGGGGGCCGAGGAGGCCTGGCTGGCGGCCACCCGGAACGCGCCGACGGCCCCGCGCGCCTGGGGGCTGCTCGCCCGGCTGTACGAGTCGCAGGGGCGCGTCGACGAGCAGGAGAGGGCCGCGGAGCTCGCCGGAGGGCGCTGATACGCGACGAAGGCCGCGCCGGGAGTCACCTCCTCGGCGCGGCCTTCGGGCGGGATCAGGAGACTGCGACCCCCGCAGGCGTGGCCGACCCCGGTGTGTACCCGTCGCGGCTGACCGTGACCGTGACGGAGACGGCCTTGCCCTTGTCCGCGGGGGTCAGGACGTACGTCCGCCCGGTCGCACCACCGATCGCCACGCCGGCACGCTTCCACTGGAACGTGACCGTCGTGCCCGTGCCCGCCGGGGTCCACAGGCCCCTCGACGCCGCCAGCACCGACCCGACCGTGGCCGCGCCCGTGATCCTCGGCGCCGCCGACATGGCGAACGTCCCCGCCACGACCTTCGCCGTCGCGGCCGACGTCGCCGACGCACCCGTGTACCCGGTGCGCGCCACCGTGACCTTCACCGACAGGGCGGCGCCCAGGTCGGCAGCCGTCGGCCGGTACGTCACGGTCGTCGCACCGCTGATCGCCTCACCGGCACGCAACCACTGGTAGGTCACCGTGGTCGCCGCCGGCGACCACGTGCCCGCCGACGCCGTCAGCAGGGAACCGACCTTGGCCGTGCCGGTGATCGCCGGCGCCACCGTCGTGGAGATCGTCCCGGCCACGACCTGCGCGGTCGGGGCCGACGTCGCCGACGCACCCGTGTACCCGGTGCGCGCCACCGTGACCTTCACCGACAGGGCCTTGCCCACGTCGGCGGCCGTCGGCGCGTACGACGCGGTCGTCGCCCCCGAGATCGCCGAACCGGCACGCAGCCACTGGTACGTCATCGACGTCGCCGTCGGCGACCACGTGCCCGCCGACGCCGTCAGCACGGAACCGACCTTGGCCGTGCCCGTGATCGCCGGCGCCGTCGTCGTCGTGAACGTCCCCGCCACGACCTGCGCGGTCGGGGCCGACGTCGCCGATGCGCCGGCGTACCCGGTCCGGGCGACGGTGACCTTCACCGACAGTGCCTTGCCCAGATCAGCCGCCGTCGCCGTGTACGACGCGGACGTCGCTCCGCTGATCACGGCACCCGCGCGCAACCACTGGTACGTCACCGACGTGCCCGTCGGCGACCACGTGCCCGCCGACGCCGTCAGCACCGACCCGACCTTGGCCGTGCCCGTGATCGCCGGCGCTGCCGACGCGGTGAACGTCCCCGCCACGACCGGCGCCGTGGGGGCCGACGTCGCCGACGCACCCGTGTAGCCCGTGAGCGACGGCGTGACCTTGACGGCGAGGGTGTCTCCGAGGTCGGCCGCCGCGACCGTGTAGGTCGCCGCGGTCGCGCCGCTGATCGCGACACCGCCGCGCAGCCACTGGTAGTCCGGCGTCGTACCGGCCGGCGTCCAGCCGCCCGCCGACGTCGTCAGCGTGGACCCGACCTTCGCGGTCCCGGTCACCGTCGGCTTCGTCGTACTGACGATCGTCCCGGCGACCACCGCAGCGGTGGCCGCCGACCTCGCGGTGGCCGGTGCATAGCCCGGCTTCGAGACCGTCACCTCGACCGAGACCGTCGTGCCCAGGTCCGCCACGGCCACGGCGTAGGTCGAACCCGTCGCGCCCTCGATCGCCGTGCCCGAGCGCAGCCACTGGTACGCCGGCGTCGAGCCGGACGGGGTCCAGGTTCCTGCCGACGCCGTCAGCGTCGACCCCACCTTCGCCGTCCCGCTGATCGCAGGCGACGCCGTGCGCGTGAAGGTCGCAGGAACGACCGGCTGCGTCGCGACCGAGGTCACGACTCCCGCCCCACGGCCGTCCGCGGACGCCGTCACCTGCACGGACAGCTCGGCGCCGAGGTCGGCGGCGGTGAGGACGTAGCTCGCTCCCACCGCTCCCGGCACGACGGCACCGTCGCGCAGCCACTGGAAGGAGACCGTCGCGTCGGCGGGCGACCAGGTGCCCGCGGACGCGGTGAGCGTCCGACCGACCTGCGCGACACCACTGACGGTCGGCGCACCCACGTTCTGCACCGGGGGCGTGGCGGACAGCTCCACGCCGCTGACCTCGTCGCACTCCGTGATCTGCAGGTCCTGCTCGGTGACCTCCACGTACCCGTCGTCGCCGAAGTAGCCCAGCGCGACGTGGTACTGGCCCTGGAGCAGACCGGTCACGGCGAACGCACCGTCCCGCGTCCACGCCGACCGGGTCACCAGGTCCGGGTCGTCGTCGTTGTAGATGACGACCTGACCGTCCTGGTCGGCCGGCAGCAGCGCCGGGTCGACCTCGCCGCTCACGCTGGCGCAGGTGCTCAGGTGCGCGTCGACGTTCTCCACGACCTCACCGGTCGCCACCCGCACGACGTCCGCGTCGGCGAAGCGCACCGGGGTGTCCCGCGGCTCGGCCGTGTAGAAGGTGCCCGTGTAGAGCGAGGTGCCGCTCTCCCGGTTGAAGCCGATCTTGAAGGTGCCCGGCGGCACCTCCTGGGTGCGGACGTCCGCGTCGGAACGCTCCTCGGCCTCCGTCGGTACGTTCCAGCCCGTCCGGACCCGCTCACCCGACGCGGCGTCGTACACGCCGACGACGGCGTCGATGCCCCAGGGGTCGCGCTCGTGCCCTGCGGGCCGGCTGACCGTGCCGAGCAGGGTCGAGGACGCCTGCGCCACGGCCTGCAGCCCGGTCGTCCCGCCGAGCACCGGCACTCCCGCACCCGACCACGCCAGGGGCTTGCCCTCGCCGGCGTACAGACCGTCGAGGAAGCCACCGTCGCCGTCCGAGAACTGGAGCCGGACCTCCGCGCCGGGCCGCACGCGCCGCACGACGAACGACCCGTCCGCCTCCACCCGCGTGCCGAACGCCCCGCCGTTGCCGCTGAACGCGTAGACCCACGGCCCGCTGGGTGCTTCGTACCCGCTCGGGAGAGCCAGGTGCCCGGTGACCGTCGCTCCCCGTTCCGCCTTCAGGGTGATGCCCGACCGTCCGCCGACGATCGACACGGCATCGTTCACCGAGTCGGTGAGGAACGCTGCGTCCGACGAGTAGTACCCGCCGAGGAGATCACCGGAACCGTCCATGGCGGTCTCCGAGAGCTGCACCGTGTACGCAGCCCCCGGGTCAAGCCCTCCGATGACGAACCGGTGCGTCGTCGGGTCGACCGACGCCGACCGCAACCCGGTCCACACGCCACCGTTCGACGTCTCGGACGCCGTCACGGAGAGGTACTGCGGCGTGTACCCGTCGGGCAGCACGACGGTCCCCGAGATCGAGACAGCCGGCCGAAGCTGGAGGTGGAGGTCGTTGACGGGGGCCGTGACGTCCGAGCCACCGTCCGCGGTCGTGGCGAGCGGCCCGGTGCCGGCGAAGTAGCCCCCGAGGTACGTGCCGGAGTTGTCCTGGACCTCGATGCGATAGTTCTCGCCCGGCTCCAGCCCTCCGATCGCGAAGGGGATCTGGTCCTCGTCGTTCATCATGGTGATCCACGACGATCGACTGGTCGCCCAGTACGGGTATCCGTAGGGGGACGTCGCCAGGTACATCGCCGACACCCGGACGCCTGCCATCGCCGGGATCACAAGGCCTGCCGGTGCGTGGACCATGCCCTCGACCGTGGCGCCCGCGCGGAGCCGGAGCTCGAGCCCGGACCGTCCGGCGAGGACGTCCTGGCCGTCGGTCATCTCCCGGACGAGCGGCTGGCCGTCGCCGGCCCACGTCCCGTCGATCAGCATCCCGCTGTTCTGCACCTGGACTCGGTAGGTGGCACCAGGCTCGAGGCCGGACAAGGTGAACGGGGTGCTTCCGGAGCCCTGTGCGGTCACCGAGGTGTACGCCGCGTACGCCCAGTAGCCGACCCACCGGTACGCGGTGACGTTGACCCACGACTGACCGACGTCGGACGGGAGGATGACGGAACCGGTGATCGTGGCCCCCACCACCGGCACCTCGACTCCCCCGGTGCGCGGGCGCACGACGACACCGGCGGCGGGCGCGACGACGTCGACGCTCTCGGTCTCGCTCGTGGTGATGCCGTTCGTGGTCATCCACCCCTCGGGGAGCACCCCCGTCGGGTCGGTCAGGCGCAGGGCGTACGGGTCGCCGGGGATGAGGTGCTCGAGCGTGAACGAGCCGTCCGCCGCGACGACCGACTCGGTCACCAGGTAGCGGTAGTCCATGACGGTGTCGTGACGGTAGGCGGAGACCGTGAGGGGTGCGCCGTCACCGACGACGAAGCCGTCCGGCAGGTCGACCACACCGGAGACCGACGCCCAGATCCCCGGGGTGATGTGGAGTCCGGTCGCGGGGGCGACGACGGGGGCGAACGACGAGTGGTCGCGCGAGAGCGGCTCGCCGTCGCCGACGAACCACCCCCCGAGAACGCCGAGACCGTCAGTGAGCTCGAGCCGGTAGGAGCCACCGGGCGCGAGCCCGCGGACGACGAACGCACCGTCCTCGGACACCGGATCCTGTGTTCCCCACGGAGAGCCGTCGAGAGGGCGGGCGATCGCGTACATCGGCTCCGTCGAGCGGTCGCCGGCGTCGGGCAGGGCAAGGACACCGGAGATGGTGGCGGCCTCCTGCGCCACGATCACCACGCCGTCCGCTGGTGCTACCACCGACACCGCAGCGTCGCGCGACGGCGTCGGAAAGGCGTCCGGGCCGGCGTAGAACCCCGTCACGATCTGGCCTGCGTCGGAGCGCACCTCGATCGCGTAGGCGCGTCCGGGCTGCAGGCCCTGGAGCGCGAACACCCCATCGGCGGCGACGTCGGTCCACGCGCCCTGCGACCAGCCCATCACCGGGTCGTCCCAGAACGCAGAGATCGAGGCCGAGACGACATCAGCTGGGAGCTCCACCCGGCCAGAGATGGTCGCGGACGACGGCGCGTCCTCCGCAAGGGCTGCCGTCGCCGGGAGTCCGGTCAGAGCGAGCGCTGCCACGAGGGCGAGTGCCGTCGCGCGGGCGCGATGGAAGAGACGATGCATGTCGTGATGCTCCGGGGGGTCGGTGGGCGACGGTGGTGCCGTCGCGCTGCGCGAAGGATTCCCCAGGCAACCGGCGGGAAGCCAATGGGACGCCGGCCCCTATAGCCGGACGTCACCCCTCGCACCGGGCGCCTGTGACGCCTCGACGACGGCCCTGAGCGTCGGCTTCACCCCCTCGGCGTAACGGCGGATGCGCTCGGTCCGGGGGTCGAGCACCGTCCCGGAACGCGCGATAGTGGGCCGATGGCACACGAGCCCAACAAGACGCAGCCCACGGACGCCGACGTCGACGCGTTCATCGCGGCCGTGGAGCACCCGGTCCGTCGCCGCGACGCCGAACGGCTCATCGCCCTGATGACTCGGATCACGGGCGAGCGGCCGCGGATGTGGGGACCGACCCTCGTCGGCTTCGGCACGTACCACTACAGGTACCCGTCCGGCCGGGAGGGCGACGCAGGTGCCGCCGGCTTCTCGCCTCGCAAGGCGGCGACGACGATCTACTTCCCGGACGGCGTCGAGGCGCACCCCGAGCTGCTGGAGCGCCTGGGGCCGCACACGGTCGGCAAGGCCTGCCTGTACATCAAGGATCTCGACACGGTCGACCTCGGTGTCCTCGAGGAGATGGTCCGCCGCTCGTACACGACCGTGACCGCAGGAACGTTCGACACCCGACTGTCCGGACCGTCCGCCGGCTGAGTGTCGGCGCCCGCGCCTAGCCTGGCCGGATGCCGCACCGACCTCTGGGGATCCTCGGGGTGCCGTCCAGCGCCGCCGCCCACGCTCCAGGCCTTGACCGCTCCCCCGCCGCGCTGCGGGCCGCCGGCGTGGTCGCCGCGCTGGAGCTCTCCGGTCGTCGCGTCGTCGACCACGGGGACACGGCGTCGGCGCGATGGCGCCCCGACCCGCCCGAACGGACCAACCCGCACGACGTCGCGCGCGTCGCGGCCGTCCTGCAGGAGGCGCGGACCGCGGTCGGGTCGGTCCTGTCGGCGGGCCACCTGCCCGTGGTGCTCGGCGGCGAGTGCACCGTGACGCTGGCGGTCCTCGCCGCGCACGCGGACCGTGGGGCCGATCTGGGCCTGGTCTACGTGGACGGCGGGCAGGACCTCCAGCTTCCCGCGGACCACCCGGAGGAGCCGATCGCCGACTCCATGGGCGTGGCGCACCTGCTCGACCTGCCGGGCGCGCACGAGACGCTGGCGGGCGTCGGCCCGCACCGCCCGCTGCTGGCCGCCGACCGGCTGTGCTTCGTCGGGTACGCGGACGACGAGGAGGACGTGCACGGCGCCGTCCCGTCAGCCCGGTTCCCGGCGGAGGTGGTGCTCGCGGACCCGGTCTCGGCCGCGCGTCAGGCGGTCGCTGCGGTGCAGGCAGCGCGCGACGGCTTCCTGGTGCACCTCGACGTGGACGTCCTCGACATGTTCACGCTGCCTCTCGCGGACGTCCCGCAGTACGGGCGCGGGCTCACACTGCCGGCGCTGACGGCACTGCTCGCCGAGCTGGTGTCCGCGCCCGGCTGGTCGGGTCTTGTCGTCGCCGAGGCCAACCCCGACCGTGACGACGAGCAGGGGACGTCGATGCGCACGCTCGTCGACCTGCTGGGGACGGCACTGGAGCACGTCGGGGTGACATCTCGGACAGCGGCCCCGTGACGCCGCCCGGCGCGCCATGATGTCCGCCGTGAGCGACGCACCGACCACCGCCCCCGCACCGCGCGACGGACTGCGCGCCTGGCTGCGCGATCTCGGCGCCGTCGTGGCACAGGGCGGGCGGCTGTGGGCCCGGTCCTGGCCGGTGCTGCTCGTCATCGCGCTGCTCGCCGTGGCCGGCCGGCACGCCGCCGGGTGGGCCGCCGTCAACGCCTCGACCGTCAACAACACGCTCGGCTGGGCCGTGCTCGTCCTCGCGCCGCTGAGCATGGTCGCGGGGATCGTCGCGATGCTGCACGTGCTCCGTCGCGACCTGCCCGCGCTGGCCGCCATCGGCCGGTCACGTGGCCCCGACGATGCCACGTCCGGGCACGAGCGCGGCCTGGTCGACGTGCTGGCCTCGGTGTTCGTGCCCTTCCTCGCCCTGTACGCGTCGTACGGGCTGCTCGAGGAGGACCGGGCGAAGTTCCTCAACACGGCCGCCTACCGGGAGTTCATGGAGGGGATCGACTTCTCCGGGACGGGCGACGGACCCGACGGGTCCTTCGTCGACCTGGCCACCGGGTGGGGGCTCGTCGCCCTCGTGGTCGTCGCGGTCGTGCTCCGCTGGCTCCTCGGCCGGTGGGAGGGCCGTAGCCACCGTCGCGCTCTCGCGTTCGCGGGTGCGTACGTCGAGGCCTTCTGGCTGCTCGCCGTGGCGGCGTTCGCGACGCAGCTCCTCGACAAGGTCTGGGCGTGGGTCGAGAACCGACAGGCCGTGTCGATCGTCCTGGACTGGTGGCTGACGGTGCTCGAGGCGCTCGGGCCGGTGGCCGGCCCGGTCGACGCCGTGGTCGACACGGTCGCCGGCGTGCTGGGCAACCTCGACGACCTCGTCGTCATCCCCCTCGCGTGGCTCACCGTCGGCGCGGTCGTCTACGGGCACAAGCTCGCCGCACCCACGAAGCCGGAGGCGCGGCGGCCTGCCGTGTGGCAGCGGGTGCCCGCCCCGGTGCGACGGTGGACCACCGAGGCCGCGGCACCCGTCATCGGCGACGTGCGCGGACGCTTCACGGCCCTCACCGACGGGCTGCGCCGCCTCGCCGTCGCCGGCCTGGGACCGATGCTCGTGTTCGCGCTCGCGTTCCTCGTGGCGACTCGGATCGAGGAGGCCGTCCTGATGCTCGCCCGGGCGATCAGTGGACCGCAGGACACGTACACGTGGCTCGCGTTCGCTCCGATGGTCTCGTCGGTCGCGACGGCCGTCGGCCTCACGGTGACGATGGCGCTGCTCGCCGCGGGCGTGGACCGGATCCTCGCCGGCCAGGCGGCCGTCGCGGAGCGCGAGCCGGAGCCCGCGGAGCTCTAGCCCGGCGCCTCGAGCAGCACGTACCGCGGCTCCTGCCACCAGAGCACCACGTCGGCGACCTCGGTGCCGTCGGGGACCACGATCACCCGGGAGACCGACCACGTCCCCGGACGGGGCCCGGCGTCGGTGGGTGCGACGTCGGCGTCGCCGAACGACGGCCACGGTCCAGGCGTGTCCTCCGGGACGCAGGCGACGGCAGGCTGCAGCGCACCCCAGCCGCTCGACACGTAGTCGTACCGCGTCCCCGCCGCGTCGCGCACCGCCAAGGAGCAGCCGGTCAGCCCGACGTCGGGGTCGGCGCTCAGGGTCAGGTCCACCTGCACCGCACGGGTCCCGGGCGGCAGCTCGAGGTCCTCGGGAAGGGTGGCAGCGTCGTCCACCCGGTCGAGATGCACCTCCACGTCGACGTCGGCCCCGTCGTACATCCGCTGGTGGAACTGCGCGGTCGCGCCCGCCTCGGCCGTGGTCGGCACGCGCAGGTCCCGCATCCACCACAGCGACCGGACGCGGTCGCCCGCGGCGACGAGTGCCAGCGCGAGCACGAGGGGCAGCGCGGCCAGGGCCCAGCGGTTACGCCTCCACCACCCGGCGGCCACGGCTGGTGGTGCGGTCTGCGTGCTCACGGCTGCTCCGGCGGCTCGTCGGACCACGAACGGGCGAGGACGGGGGTGTCGTCCGCCGCCCACGCGTCCGCGTCGGCCTGCGTGAGGCCCAGGTCGATGTCGGCGACATCGTCGCGCCGCTGGTCCCCCTGATCCAGCCCGAGGCGCAGGTGGGCACCGGGCAGCGCCTGCGGCGGGACCTCGACGCGCACGGTCGCGTAACGGGGTACCCCCGGCTGCGCGGTGCCGGGCAGGAAGAACGAGCGGCCGCCCGTGAACACCGTGTACGTCCGGCCGTCGCCGCCGAGCAGCTCCGCGAAGCTGAGCAGGCGAGGCTCCCCGGTGGCCTCGATCGTCAGGGGCACGGTGAGCCACACGCCCGGCGTCGAGAGGAGCGTGCCGCCGTCGTCGGGGTCGAGGACCGTCGAGCCGACGGGCTCGCCGGCTGTCACACGCGCGTACCGCAGGTCGACGGGCTCGCCGACGACCGCGGGGCGGACGAACGGCGCCGCGACGCGCTCGTCGACCGGGAACGCGGTGACCACGACGTGGCCGACGGCGAGAGCCGCCAGCACGGCAGCCCCGGCACCGAGCGTCTGCGCGGTGGGTCGACGCACGCGGGAGACAGGTGGCGTGCCGGCAGGGGTGCTCACGACTCGCCCTCCTCGTCGGCGTCCGACCGGGCCTCGCGCACGTCGAGCTCGCCCCGCAGCGTCGTCGTCGGGTCCCACCACGCCGCCGTCGGGTCGAGGCTGCCGCTGCGCCAGGTGTGCTGCTGCAGGAGCACGGTCGCGCTGGTGGGCGGCGGGACCGATCCGTCCTGCTCGAAGAGGAACGCGGCCTCGTACGTCAGGCCAGGCTGGACCGGGCTCAGCGACGAGGCGTCCTCCAGGAGGACGACCGACGTCGCCCGCACGCCCGGGACCAGCCCTCGCTGCTGCTCGACCAGGCCGTCGACCTCGGTGAGCGTCAGCGTCTCCTTCAGGGTGCCGCCCAGGATGCCGGTGTCGCTCGTGTTGCGCACGGTCGCGACGACGCCGACCCAGCGGTTGCCGTCGTCGGACAGGTACTGCCCCGGCAGCTCCGTGGTCCACACCACGCGGTGCACGGTCAGCTCGAACGGTGCGACCGCGACGGGCACGTCGACCGCCAGCTCCTCGGGTCCGTCCTGCGTCTGCTCCCGCAGCCCGCCGAACGCCGCCGTGACCGCGAGGAGCACGACCGCACCGCCGATCCCGATGCGCCGCAGCGGCTGGTCCAGTGCGCGGCGCGCCACCAGGCTGCCGCTGGCCCGGGCACGCGCGCGCAGGTCGGGCGGGGCGGCGGGTCCGGACACGCGCCCGAGTGTAAGGGCCGAGCGGCCACGAACGCCGCGAGCCCGGCCCCCGTGGACGGGGACCGGGCTCAGCGGTGGCGCGGTGCGTCAGGCCTTGACGAGCGAGCGCAGCACGTACTGCAGGATGCCGCCGTTGCGGTAGTAGTCCGCCTCACCCGGGGTGTCGATGCGCAGCACCGCGTCGAACGCGACGACCGTGCCGTCAGCCTTCGTCGCCGTGACCGCCAGCGTGCGCGGCGTCGTGCCCTCGTTGAGCGCGGTGACGCCCGTGATGTCGAACGTCTCGGTGCCGTCCAGGCCGAGCGAGTCGGCCGACTCCCCCTCCGGGAACTGCAGCGGGAGGACGCCCATCCCGATGAGGTTCGAGCGGTGGATCCGCTCGAAGCTCTCGGTGATGACCGCCTTGACGCCCAGCAGGCTGGTGCCCTTGGCGGCCCAGTCGCGCGACGAGCCGGAGCCGTACTCCTTGCCACCGAGAACGACGAGCGGGATGCCCGCCTCCTGGTAGGCCTGCGACGCGTCGTAGATCGACGACTGCTCACCGGTGAGCAGGTTCTGCGTGAACCCGCCCTCGACGCCGGGGACCAGCTGGTTGCGCAGGCGGATGTTGGCGAACGTGCCGCGGATCATGACCTCGTGGTTGCCGCGGCGCGATCCGTAGGAGTTGAAGTCGCGACGACCCACGCCGTGCTCGGCGAGATAGAGACCTGCCGGGCTGTCGGCCTTGATCGAGCCGGCCGGGCTGATGTGGTCGGTGGTCACCGAGTCGCCCAGCTTGGCCAGCACGCGCGCACCGTGGAAGTCCACGACCGCCGCCGGCTCGGCCTGCATGCCCTCGAAGTACGGGGGCTTGCGGACGTACGTCGACTCGGGGTCCCACTCGAACGTGTCGCCCTCGGGCGTCGGCAGCGCACGCCACCGGTCGTCGCCGCTGAACACGTCCGCGTAGTCCTTGGTGAACATGGCGCGGTCGATCGACGCGTCGATCGTGGTCTGGACCTCGTCGGGCGTCGGCCAGATGTCCCGCAGGAAGATCGGCTGGCCGGCCTCGTCGCGGCCCAGCGGGTCCGCCTCGAAGTCGAAGTCCATGGTCCCGGCGAGCGCGTACGCGATGACCAGCGGCGGCGAGGCCAGGTAGTTCATCTTGATGTCGGGGTTGATGCGCCCCTCGAAGTTGCGGTTGCCCGACAGGACCGCCGCCACGGCGAGGTCGTGCTCCTGGATGGTCTCCGAGACCTTCTCGTCGAGCGGGCCCGAGTTCCCGATGCAGGTGGCGCAGCCGTAGCCGACCAGGTGGAAGCCCAGCTTCTCGAGGTACGGCCACAGGCCGGCCTTCTCGTAGTAGTTGGTGACGACCTGCGAGCCGGGCGCCATCGACGTCTTGACCCACGGCTTGGCGGTCAGGCCCTTCTCGACGGCCTTCTTCGCGACGAGCGCCGCGGCGATCATCACCGACGGGTTCGACGTGTTGGTGCAGCTCGTGATGGACGCGATCGCGACGGCGCCGTGGAACAGGTCGAACGACCGGCCCTCCGTGTCCGTCGTCGGGTACACCCGCATGGCCGACGACGTGATCGCGGGCGAGTCGGACGCCGGGAAGGACTCCCGCTCGGCCTCGTCGACCCCGTTGGTGACCTCGGGCGCGTACGTCGGCAGGTCGCGCTGGAACTGCTCCTTGGCCCGCGACAGCTCGATGCGGTCCTGGGGACGCTTCGGGCCGGCGATGGACGGCACGACGGTGGACAGGTCGAGCTCGAGGTACTCGGAGAACACCGGCTGGACGTAGCTGTCCTGCGTCGGGTCCAGCCACATGCCCTGCTCCTTGGCGTACGCCTCGACGAGCGCGATCTGCTCCTCCGAGCGGCCGGTCAGGCGCAGGTAGTCGATCGTCACGGAGTCGATCGGGAAGATCGCGGCGGTCGAGCCGAACTCCGGGCTCATGTTGCCGATCGTGGCGCGGTTGGCCAGCGGCACCGCGGCGACGCCCTCGCCGTAGAACTCGACGAACTTGCCGACGACGCCGTGCTGGCGCAGCTTCTGCGTGATGGTGAGCACGATGTCGGTCGCCGTGACGCCCAACGGGATGGTGCCCGTCAGCTTGAAGCCGACGACGCGCGGGATGAGCATCGACACGGGCTGGCCGAGCATGGCCGCCTCGGCCTCGATGCCACCGACGCCCCAGCCGAGCACGCCCAGGCCGTTGACCATCGTGGTGTGCGAGTCGGTGCCGACGCACGTGTCGGGATAGGCCTTGCCGTCCCGGACCATCACGACGCGCGCGAGGTACTCGATGTTGACCTGGTGCACGATGCCGGTGCCGGGCGGCACGACCTTGAAGTCGTCGAACGCCGTCTGGCCCCAGCGCAGGAACTGGTAGCGCTCGCGGTTGCGCTCGTACTCGAGCTCGACGTTGCGCTCGAACGCGTCGGCGCGGCCCGCGACGTCGATCTGCACGGAGTGGTCGATGACCAGCTCGGCGGGGGCCAGCGGGTTGATCCGGCTGGCGTCGCCGCCGAGGTCGACGACGGCCTCGCGCATGGTGGCCAGGTCGACCACGCAGGGCACGCCGGTGAAGTCCTGCATGATCACGCGCGCGGGCGTGAACTGGATCTCCGTGTCGGGCTGGGCGTCCGGGTCCCACTCGGCGAGCGCGCGCACGTGGTCCGCCGTGATGTTGGCGCCGTCCTCGGTCCGCAGGAGGTTCTCGGCGAGAACCTTGAGGCTGAACGGCAGGCGTTCCACCCCCGGGACGGCCGAGAGCCGGTAGACCTCGTACGAGGCGTCACCGACCTCGAGTGTTCCCTTCGAACCGAAGCTGTCGACGCTGCTCACGGGGGGCTCCTTCGCTGGCGAGTCTGCCGGTGGTGCTGCCGGGGATGGGTAGTCACCCGGACCGCTGGGCGGTGCGACCTCTCAGCCTAGGTGGCCGGGGTCGCGATTTATCTCGACATCAAGATACATGCTCGCGGGCCCCCGCGCACGCGTGTGCCACATCGGCGCGCCGCGTGCGCGAGGGCCCGCAGGGCCGGTGCTCAGCTGCGCGCGGCCTGCTCCGCGTCGACGGCGTCCTGCGCCTTGCGCTCCGCCTCGATCGCGCGCTGGTGCGAGCGCGGGTCGTAGTCGGGTGTGCCCTGCTTGTGCAGCTCCTGGGTGACCAGCCGCTTGGCCTCCGCCAGCCGGCTGACCGCGTCCTTCTCGCTCACCGTGCCGCTCCTCCCTGCCGGGCCGTGGCCGGTCCGGCGACGACTTCCACGCTAGCCCGGCACCCCTGCCCGCGCACCCAGTCAGCGCGTGAGGACCGCGACCGCCTCGAGGTGGTGCGTCATCGGGAACAGGTCGTAGGCCTGCAGGTCCGCCAAGACGTAGCCGGCGTCGCCGAACAGCGCGATGTCCCGCGCCAGCGCCGCCGGGTCGCACGCCACGTAGACCACCCGCTCCGGCCGGAGCTCCGTGATCCCGGCCACGACCTTGCGGCCGGCGCCGGTCCGCGGCGGGTCGAGCACGACCGCGTCCGCGTGCACCACGTCGGAGTCGGCGTCGAGCCGCCCGGTGAGCACCTGCGCGACGTCGCCGGCGTGCAGCTCGACGTTGCGTCGGTCGTGCAGGTTGCGGCGGGCGTCCTTCACGGCGCGCGCGTCTCCCTCGACCGAGATCACCTCGCCGGTCTCCCCCACCGCGTCGGACAACGGTGCGGTGAACAGGCCGGCACCCGAGTAGAGGTCCAGCACCGCGGCGCCGTCGACGTCTCCCAGACCCGCCAGCACCGCGGCGACCAGCAGGTCCGGCGCCTCGCGGTGCACCTGCCAGAACCCGGCGCCCGCGACCCGGAAGTCGTACCCGACGTCCCCGAGCTGGACGTGCTCCTTGACCGCCGTGCGCGCGTTGGGCCGACCGTCCATCCGACCGCGACCGATGTCGAAGGGCGCTCCGTCGACCAGGACGAGAGGGCTGTCGCCGCTGGACGGGGCGATCGCCTCGACGCGCGCGCCGCCCGACCAGCGGCGGCCGAACAGGTCGAGCGCCGCGATCGCATCGCTGGCCAGCGGCATCGAGTCCAGCAGGTGCACGTCGTGCGAGCGGAAGCCGTGCATGCCTGCGCGGCCCTCCGCGTCGGTGACCAGGTCGATGCGCGTGCGCCACCCGAGGCCGCCGCGCTCGTCGTCACCGGGCGCCGCCTGCACGGGCACGTCGAGGTCGAGCTTCGCCAGCCGGCGCAGCTGCTCGGCGAGCACCGCGGTCTTCCATGCCCGCTGGCCAGGCAGGGACACGTGCGCGAGCTCTCCCCCGCCGACGCCACCGGCACCGGCGGCCGGCCACGCGGACTCGACGCGGTCCGGGGACGCCTCCAGCACCTCGACGGCGTCGGCACGCCAGAACTTGGCGGTCTCCCCCGCGTCGGTCAGCCGGGCCCGGACGCGCTCGCCCGGGAGGGTGTGCCGGACGAAAACGACGCGGCCCTCGTGGCGCGCCACGCAGTGGCCGCCGTGCGCCACCGGGCCGATCTCGAGCTCGACGAGCCCGCTCGTGCTGTCGGAAGACGTCTCAGTAGCCACGCGGAACCGTACCCCGGACCGGCTCCTCGAGACCCGTCTGCCCCTCGGAGGACGCCAGCTGCCAGGGCACGGACGCCACGACGACACCCGGCGTGAACAGCAGCCGGCCCTTGAGGCGCAGCGCCGACTGGTTGTGCAGCAGGTGCTCCCACCAGTGCCCGACCACGTACTCGGGGATGTAGACCACGACGAGGTCGCGCGGGCTGTCCCGCCGGATCGACCGCACGTACGTGAGCACCGGGCGCGTGATCTCCCGGAACGGCGAGTCGAGCACGCGCAACGGCACGGGGATGTTCATCGTCTCCCACTGCTCGCGCAGGACGTCGACGTCCTCCGGGTCGACCCCGACCGTGAGCGCCTCCAGCACCTGCGGCCGGGAGGCGCGTGCGTACGCCAGCGCGCGCATCGTCGGCCGGTGCAGGTGGGACACCAGCACGATGGCGTGCACGCGGCTCGGCAGCGCGCGGGCGGCCTCCGCGTCGGTGCCCAGCGCCAGCTCCTCGCGCACCAGCGCGTAGTGCCGGTGGATGGACTGCATGAGGACGTAGATGATCACCATCGCCAGGATCGCGATCCACGCCCCGTGCGTGAACTTGGTGATGAGCACGATGACGAGCACGGTCGCGGTCATCACCAGACCGACCGAGTTGATGATCCGCGACCGCTTCATCCGCGTGCGGGTGGCGGGATCCGGCTCCGTGCGCAGGTGCCGGGTCCAGTGCCGGACCATGCCCAGCTGGCTGACCGTGAACGACACGAAGACACCGACGATGTAGAGCTGGATCAGTCGGGTGACCTGGGCGTCGAAGGCCCAGATGAGCGCGATCGCGACGAGCGCCAGGGTGACGATGCCGTTGGAGAACGCCAGCCGGTCGCCGCGCGTGTGCAGCTGGCGCGGCAGGTACCCGTCGCGCGCCAGGATCGAGCCGAGCACCGGGAAACCGTTGAACGCCGTGTTGGCCGCGAGCACGAGGATCAGCCCGGTGACCACCGAGATGAGGATCGCGACCACCGGCACGCCCGAGAACACCGCGGAGGACAACTGGCTGATCACGGGGTGCTGGACGTAGCTCTCCCCCACCGGCACGCCGTTCTCCAGCAGCTGCGTCTGCGGGTCGTCCGCGAACACCACCCCCGTCGCCCGGGACAGCAGCAGGATCGACATGATCATCACGATCGACAGGCCGCCGAGCAGAGCGAGGGTCGTCGCCGCGTTCTTCGACTTCGGCTTCTTGAACGCGGGCACGCCGTTGCTGATCGCCTCGACACCGGTCAGGGCAGCACACCCGGACGCGAACGCCCGCAGGATCAGGAAGAACCCGGCGAGTCCCGTGAGGCCCTGGTCGAACGCGGCGTCCGGCGCCAGCTCGAAGCCCGAGCTCTCCGCCATCGTCAGGTTGCCCGTGAGCAGCTGGATCGAGCCGACGACGGCGATCGAGCCGATGGCGAGCATGAACAGGTAGACGGGGAGCGCGAACAGACTCCCCGACTCCTTCACCCCGCGCAGGTTGGCGACCGTGAGGAGCACGACCAGGCCGACGGCGAACAGCGCCTCGTGCCCGCGCAGCGCCGGGAACGCCGACGCGGCGTACTGGGCGCCGGAGGAGATCGACACCGCGACCGTGAGGACGTAGTCGACCAGCAGCGCGCTGGCGACCGTGACGCCGGCGTTCTTGCCGAGGTTGGTCGTCGCGACCTCGTAGTCACCGCCACCCGAGGGGTACGCGTGGACGTTCTGCCGGTACGACGCGACGACGACGAGCATCACCGCGACGACGGCCAGGCCGACCCACGGCGAGATGACGAGCGCCGCCATCCCGGCGAGCGAGAGCGTCAGCAGGATCTCGTCGGGCGCGTACGCCACCGACGAGAGCGCGTCCGACGCGAACACCGGCAGCGCGATGCGCTTCGGCAGGAGCGTGTGACCGAGCCGGTCGCTGCGGACGGGACGTCCGAGCAACAGGCGTTTGGCAGCATCCGCGAGGTCCGACACGATCCGCAATGCTAGGCCCGCGCACGGCCGCCCACACCACCTCACCCGGCGCGCCGGGTGAGGTGGACGGTATAGCGTGCCGCACTGTGCACTTCGTGATCATGGGATGCGGCCGGGTCGGAGCGACGCTGGCGAAGAGCCTGGAGGACAACGGGCACTCGGTGTCCGTCATCGACCAGAATCCCGAGGCCTTCCGGCGGCTCGACTCCGAGTTCGGCGGGAACAAGGTCACCGGGCTCGGCTTCGACCGCGACACCCTCAAGCAGGCGGGGATCGAGGACGCGTTCGCGTTCGCCGCAGTGTCCGACGGCGACAACTCGAACATCCTCGCGGCCCGGGTGGTGCGCGAGACGTTCGGCATCGAGAACGTCGTCGCCCGCATCTACGACCCGCACCGGGCCGAGATCTACCAGCGCCTCGGAATCCCGACGGTCGCGACCGTCCGCTGGACCGCCCACCAGGTCCTGCGTCGGCTCCTCCCGATGGGTGCCACCGACGAGTACCGCGACTCCTCCGGCCAGATCCAGCTCTCCCAGGTCGACGTGCACGTGGGGTGGGTCGGCCTGCCGTTGCGCGCCCTCGAGGACGCCACCGGAGCCCGGATCGCGTACCTCACCCGCTACGGCGACGGCCTCCTGCCGACGTCGACCACCGTCCTGCAGGAGAACGACACCGTGCACGTGCTCATGCGGGCGGACGCCTCCGCCCTGGTCGAACGCATCCTCACGAGCGCACCGGCGGTGACCGCGTGAGGGTCGTCATCGCGGGTGCCGGCTCGGTCGGCCGCTCCATCGCGCGCGAGCTCCTCGGGCACGGCCACGAGGTGACGCTGATCGACCGTCAGCCGTCCGCCATGCGGGTCTCGCAGGTGGCCGAGGCGGACTGGCTGCTGGCGGACGCCTGCGAGCTGCCTACCCTGCGCGAGGTCAAGACCGACGAGTGCGACGTCGTCGTGGCGGCCACGGGCGACGACAAGGCGAACCTCGTGATCTCGCTGCTGGCCAAGACCGAGTTCGGCGTCCCCCGGACGGTCGCCCGCGTGAACAACCCGAAGAACGAGTGGATGTTCGACGAGGCCTGGGGCGTCGACGTCGCCGTCTCGACCCCCCGGATCATGACCGCCATGGTCGAGGAGGCCGTCACGGTCGGGGACCTCGTGCGCATCTTCACGTTCCACCAGTCCCGTGCCGACATCCTCGAGCTCACGCTCCCGGACGACTCGCCGCTGGCCGGGGTGCGCGTGGGTCAGATCGAGTGGCCGGCCGACACGGTACTGGCCTGCATCGTGCGCGACGCGCGGCCCATCGCCCCCAGCCCCGACGACACGCTCGAGGGCCGCGACGAGCTGCTGTTCGTCACGGCCCGGGAAGCGGACGAGGCTGCTCTGGAGGAGCTGCTGACGCACGGACCACGAGCCAGCTGACCCACAGCGCCAGCGCCGTGCCGGGCACGCCCATCACGAGCTTCGCGGTGCCCAGCCAGGTCACCTCGGAGCTGAAGTAGAGCGGCAGCTGGACGGCCAGTCGCAGGCCGAAGAGCGCGACGAAGGGCACGGTCGCCAGCGCGTACGTCCTCCGCAGCGGGCGGTCCTGACGCCACGCGACGGCCCCGGCCCACGACCCGCCCTCGTTGAGCGGACCGACCTTCGAGAACAGGCCGACGACGAGGCCGACGAGCGGCCAGCCGATGACGATGGTGAGCAGCGTCCCGAGGAACCAGGAGACGTTCACCCACAGCCCGTAGGCGAAGAAGTCCTTGGCGTCGCCGGTCCGCCACGCCCACAGCACGCCGATCCCGACGCCGAGGAAGCCCCCGAACGCCTGCGTCGGTGCCTGCCGCTGGACGAGCCGGACGACGACCGTGATGACAGCGGCCGAGAGCGCGACGACGAGTGCCGGCGCGAGCGTCTGCCCCGTCGCGATGTACACGACGACGAACAACATGCCGGGTGCGACGGACTCGATGATCCCGCGCACACCCCCGACGGCGTCCGACGCGGAGAAGGTGTCCGACGTCAGCACCTTCATCCCGCGCGCGGGGCCGTCCTGAGGATCTGTGCCGTCGTCGACGTCGTCGACGCCAGCGATGACGTCGTCCGGGTCCCTGCGCTCCGGCTCACTCACCGGGACGCGGCCTGAGCTCGTAGCGGGGGTTGAACACGGTCCGCCGACCGTCGATCAGGCACACGAGCCCTTCGATCTTCAGCCGACGCCCGGGCGTGACGCCACCGATCTCCCGGCGACCCAGCCACACCAGGTCGAGCGCGCCGCTGCCGTCGTACAGCTCGGCCTCGAGGGCGGGCACGCCTTCCCGAGGCCGCAACGTGACCGACCGGATGACGCCGGAGACACTCGCGCGGGAACGGTCCGCCAGCTGGTCGACCGGCGTGCAGCCGACCGAGCGGTGGGCGTCGGCGCGCTCCTCGTCGGCCTCGATCTCGGCCTGCGACGCGACCGCCTTCTTCAGGCGCTCCTTGAGGCTCATCGGATCTCCGTGATCTCCGGGCCCCGGGTCAGCGGGTCGAAGTCGGGAGCCGCAGGAGCGTCAGTCGCGTCGGTCGCCTCGGCCGCCTCGACCGGCGCGGCGTCGCCGGAGGACTTGAGGTTAGGCGTGCCGGGTCCCGGCAGACGGAGCGTGAGCAGGTCCCGGGGCGGACGGGCGTCCGTGCCACGGACGACGACGATCCCGGCGAACAGCTGCTCGAGGGCGGTCGCGGCCGACGGGTCCACCGCCGCGCGACCGGTGATGACGCCCCGCACGAACCACCGGGGACCGTCGGCGCCGACGAACCGGGCCGGCCGGTGCCCCGTGCGCCCCTCGGGCGTCCGGACGGGGAGGCGGGCCAGGAGCTCGCGGCCGAAGGGACCGGGCAGGTCGTCGGCGGAGCCGCCCTGCTGCGTCACGGACTCGGCGATCTCGGCGCGGATCTCGTCCCAGATGCCGTCGGTCCGCGGTGCGGCGAACGCCTGCACCTGCAGCGACGAGCCGTCCAGGAGGATCGAGGCGGCGGACACCACGTTCGTCGCCTTGTCGATCTCCATCCGCAGCTCCATGCCCTGCACGCCGGGCAGGAGGATGGCGCCGAGGTCCACGCGCGGCAGGTCGTCGTCGACCTGCGAGGCGTCCCACGGTCCACCCGTCCGCTCGACGGGGGCCGGTCGTACGTCGTCGATCTCGTCGATCTCGTCGCCGCCGTCGACCGCGGTCGACTCGTCGACGTCGGTCTCCACCGCGTCTTGGGGGGCGGGATCCTTCCCACCACGCCGGAACAGCGCCACGTGCTCACTCCTCTTCGACGCGCTCGCACGCATCAGTTGCCAACAGATCGACAGTAGTCCCGACCTAGTGGGTCGGCGCAGCCTTCCAGCCACCGCTCGACCCGAAACCGCCCTCGCCGCGGTGCGACCCGGGCAGCTGCTCCGCCTCGACGAAGCGGACGCGCTCCACGCGCTGGATGACCAGCTGGGCGATCCGGTCGCCCCGGTGCAGCTCGATCGGGTGCTCGACGTCGGTGTTCAGGAGCGTCACGGCGATCTCTCCGCGGTAGCCCGCGTCGACGGTGCCGGGGGCGTTGACGATGGTGAGCCCGTGCCGCATGGCCAGCCCGGAACGTGGGTGCACGAACGCCGCGAAGCCGTCGGGCAGCGCGATGGCCACCCCGGTGGGGACGGTCACGCGGCCCTGCGGCGGGATCACGACGTCGATCCTGGAGACCAGGTCGGCGCCGGCGTCACCGGGGTGCGCGTAGGCGGGCGCGGGAAGCTCGGGGTCGAGGCGCAGGAGGAGCACCTCGGTGCTGGGATCGGCCGTCACGGGGCCCGACCCTACCCGCCGGATGGGATGCTGGGTGCATGCCTGAAGCTTCCCGTGGAACCCCGCTGCCCTCGCCCCGGGCGACCACGCCGACCTATGCCGAGCGGCTGTGGCTCGGGCCGCTCGGCTGGGTCCTGCTCGTCGTGTTCGCCGCCATGATGGCCGTCGCGTTCCTCCCCCTGGACCCGCGCGTCGCGACCCTGGTCGGCGTCGGTGTCCTGGTCGTCGGCGCAGTCGTCCTGGTGGGACTGGCGCCGCGCGTCGAGGTGCGCGACGGCGTGTTCCGCGCCGGTGGGGCGCACATCCCGGTGGAGCTCCTCGGCCCCGCCGTGCCGCTCGACGCGGACGCGACCCGGGCCGAGCTGGGCCCGAAGCTGGATGCGCGCGCGCACCTGTGCCTGCGCGGCTGGATCCACTCGGCGGTCCGGGTCGAGGTCCACGACCCGCAGGACCCGACGCCGTACTGGGTGGTGTCCACCCGCCGGCCGGCGGCGCTCGCCGCCGCCCTGCACGCCTGAGGGTCGGCCGCCCGGTCGTGCGGGGCGGCCGACCCTCAGGTCAGGCGTGGGCGGTCGGGTGAAGACCGTCAGGCAGCGCACTCCGAGCAGACGGGACGACCGTCGCGCTCGTAGGCAAGCTGGCTGCGGTGGTGGACCAGGTAACAGCTCGAGCAGGTGAACTCGTCCGCCTGCCGAGGCAGCACGCGCACGGAGAGCTCTTCGCCGGACAGGTCCGCGCCCGGGAGCTCGAACCCTTCGGCCGCCTCGGTCTCGTCCTCGTCCACCACGCCCGAGTTCTTGTCGGAGCGCCGAGCCTGAAGCTCCTGGAGCGAGTCCTCGCTCAGGTCCTCTTCGGTCTTGCGCGGGGCGTCGTAGTCGGTAGCCATGTGTGGCGTCACACTCCGTGGTCTTGATGGAAACGCATACGCGGGATCAATGCACGCGACGCGCTTTTTGTTCCCGCGCGCGGTGGGATTCTGCACCACTTTCGAGCCCCGTGCGAACCGGACGCGCGACCGATTTCGTCACACGTGCCGTGAGAGCGTTTTCATAGGTCGGAGTCGGCGTCGAGCGCCTCCAGGAACGCCCTCAGGTCCTCGACCCGTCCGGGGGGTCCCCCGACGGTCATCGACTCCTGGGCCGCCTGCCCCCGAAGCCCCGTGACCAGCGCGCCTGCCTCCTGCGCGACCAGCGCGCCCGCCGCGAGGTCCCACGGCTGGAGCCCTCGTTCGTAGTACAGGTCGAGAGTTCCGGCGGCCAGCGCGCACAGATCTAGGGACGCACAACCGACGCGACGAATATCACGTACCTGCGGCAACAGTTCCGCGACGATTCGTCCCTGCACACGCCTGCGCGAGGCGACGTATCCGAAGCCCGTCCCGACGAGCGAGTCGATCAACGGTCGCGCCGCACCCACGCGCAGGCCGACCCCGTCGAGCGTCGCGCCCAGCCCACGGCCCGCCGTGAACGTCCGGCCGTCCTCGGGCGCGAAGACGCACCCCGCGAGCGCGGTCCAGGTCGCCGGGTCCGGGGCGGCGGTCGGGTCGGGACCGACCACGGCGGCGACGGACACCGCGTAGCTCGCGGACCCGTAGAGGTAGTTGACGGTCCCGTCGATAGGGTCCACCACCCACGTCACGCCGGAGGTGCCGGGCCGGAACGCCTCCTCCTCGCCGAGGATCGCGTCGTCGGGACGCAGCTCGGCCAGGCGGCGTCGCAGGAGCGACTCGGACGCGAGGTCCATCGCCGTGACCACGTCCTGGTCGCTGGACTTCGTGGCCGCCACGGTGACGAGCTGTCGTCGCCCGTCCCGCACGAGCGCTCCGGCCTCCCGGGCGAGCAGCTCGGCGACCGCCATGAGCGCGCGGACCTGGTCAGGAGATTCGGGGTTCACCCGTCCATCCTCCCAGCAGGCACTCAGTGCACCGATCCCCGCCACGGGCCGGGCGCCTTGAGCTGGAACCGCAGGGCGCCCACCCGCAGCACGAACACGGCGATCACGACGACCACGCTCGTCGCGGTGGTGAGCACCTCCTGCCACCACAGGATCGCGGTGGCGGTCGACCCGAGGAGCGCGGGGATCGCGTAGAGCTGGCGGTGGTGCAGGACCACCGGCACCTCCCCCGAGAGCAGGTCGCGCAGCACTCCCCCGCCGACGCCGGTCATCACGCCGACGATGACCGCCGCGGTGAGCGTCGTGCCGTACTCGAGACCCTTCGTCGTGCCGACGACGCTGAACAGGGCGAGCGCCCCGGCGTCCAGGACCACGATGAAGCGACGCGCCCGTTCGAGCCGGGGGTGGAAGAAGTAGATGACGGTGGCACCGGCGACGGCGGTCGCGATGAACCGCCAGTTCGAGATCCCGACGGGCGGCACCGCGCCGATGAGGACGTCGCGCAGGATGCCACCGCCCAGCCCGGCCGCCCACGCGAGCACCATGATCCCGAACACGTCGAACTGCTTGCGCACCGCGGCCAGCGCCCCGGACATCGCGCCGACGAAGACCCCGACGAGCTCGAGGACGGGCTCCAGGGGGATGTCTGTGTCCACGGCGCCGATCATCGCAGCGGCACCCCGGCAGGCGTCGAAGGCTGCCGACGACGCCCCGATACGCCGGTGATCATGCGCCGCACCGCTGCGGGTGCACGCCGACGGGCCGGATCGGTGGCAGGCTCGTGCCGAGTTCCCGGGAGGTCGCATGGGTGAGCTGGAGCTGGTGGGTCTGCACGAGGACGGGGAGCATCTCGTCCTGGTGGCCCCGGACGGGGCGCGCTTTCGTGTGCGCATCGACGAACCGCTGCGCGCTGCGGTGCGCCGCGACCGCCCGCAGCTCGAGCAGCTGCGCGCCGAGAGCGCCGGGACCCTGAGCCCGCGGGAGATCCAGGCACGCATCCGTGCGGGCGCGACGACGCAGGAGGTGGCGGACTCCGCCGGCCTGCCCGTGGAGCGCGTCCGCCGGTACGAGGGCCCCGTGCTCGCCGAGCGCGAGCACGTGGCGGAGCAGGCGCGTGCCACCCGGGTCGGACGGGACGCCGGCGCGCCGACGCTCGGTGACCTGGTGACGGACCGTCTCGCCGCGCGCGGCGTCGACCCCGCCTCGCTCGCGTGGGATGCCGCGCGTGACGCGTCGGGGCCGTGGGTCGTCCTCGCGCGGTTCGCCGTGGGTGACGTCGAGCACGAGGCACGGTGGACCTTCGACCTGGCCAAGCGCACCGTCGTCGCCGACGAGGACGAGGCGCGCTGGCTCTCGGAGACCGAGCTGCCCGACGAGCCCGTCTCCCGCCGCCACCTCGCCGCCGTGCGCGACGTGGTCTTCGACTTCCAGGGCGACGGCACCCTGCACACCCCGCAGGACGTCGTCGTCGACGAGCCCGAGCCCCTGCCCGACCCCCAGGAGGAGACCGCGTCGCTCCTGGACGACCTGCGTAGCCGGCGCGGGGTCCGGCAGGCCGTCGAGCTCGACGACGACTCGGAGGAGTTCGAGGGCTTCGGACCGCAGCACGCGTTCGACTTCGGACGACCCGACGCGTCCGTGCCCGGCGCCCATCCCGTCGACGCCGACCCCGCTGCCGAGGCTCAGGTCTACCCGGCTCCTGCGGTCGTGCCCGAACCGGTCACCACCCCGGCGGCGGCGGTCGAGCACGACGACAGCGAGCGACCCCGCGCACGCCGCGGCCGCGCCAAGGTGCCCAGCTGGGACGAGATCGTCTTCGGCGCCAAGCCCGAGTAGGGGTTCTCAGGCGGTCGAGTCCTGCGCGGACGTGAGCGTCTGCGCGCTCGGCGAGGACGCGCGGGCCGTGGCGGCGGTCATGCGTCGCATGTGGTGGCGACGGCACAGGACCTCGTAGCCGACCTCGTCGGCACCGGCCTCGACGTCCCCGACGACGACCTGAGCACCCTCGACGACCATGGTCCCGCCGATGGTCCGGGCGTTGTGCGTCGCTCGCGAGCCGCACCAGCACAGTGCGCGGACCTGCAGGATCTCGACGCGGTCGGCCAGCTCGACCAGCCGGGCGGCACCGGGGAAGAGCCGGGCCCGGAAGTCGGTCGAGATGCCGAACACGTAGACGTCCACCCCGAGCTCGTCGACGACCCGGGCCAGCTGCTCCACCTGGTCCGCCGTGTAGAACTGCGCCTCGTCGCCGATGAGGTAGTCGACGGGCCGACCACGCGTCCGGCGGGAGATGACGTCCGACCAGAAGTCGGTCGCGTCGTCCACCTCGTGCGCCCGCTGCGTGAGCCCGAGCCGGGAGGAGATGGTCGCCGCGCCGGCGCGGTCGTGCCGCGTGAACAGCACACCGTCGCGGCCCCGCGCGGCGTGGTTGTGGTGCATCTGAAGTGCGAGCGTCGACTTGCCGCTGTCCATCGTGCCGGAGAAGAACACCAGCTCGGCCATCAGGCGACCACCAGGCACGGGACGAGCATCTCGTGACGGGTCAGCGATCCGTGCACCCCGACGAGGTCCAGCGACGCCGGGGTCTGGGTCCGGGAGTCGACCACGGTCGCGCGCCCCGCCATCGCCACCACCACGTCCCCGATCACGGGTGCGACGTGCTCGGCGACCTCACCGAACCAGGCGTCGGCCATCGCCTCGGCGCGTGTCACGACGACCGCCGCAGGACCGAGCACGTCCCGCCACCGGTCCGCGACGTGCGTCGGGTCCGCTCCCGGCTCGAGGTGCAGGTGCAGCGCGCGCGGCTCCCCCGCGACGAGCGCGACTCCGGCGCCGAGGACGGCGTCGGTCCCGACGTCCCACCGCTGCGTACGGTCCACGTCGACCATCCCGTGGTCGGCCGTCACGACCAGGAGGGTGTCCCGGGGCAGCAGCCGCGCGAGCCTGCCCAGCTCGGCGTCGAGCTCGGCGAGCGCGTCTCCCCACTGCCAGGACCCCCACCCGTGGTGGTGGCCCGCCTTGTCGACGTCCCCCCAGTACAGGTAGGCCACGCCCGGTTGCCGCAGCGCGTCCACGGTGGCGTCGACGCGCGCCGCGAGCGACTCGGCCGCCTTGTAGGTGGGTCCACGCAGGGCGGCCTCGGTGAGCCCGGAGCCCGCGAACCGCGCCGGGCCGATGCTGGTCACGGCGGTGCCGGCCGCGACGAGACGCTCGAACACGGTCGTCTCGCGCTGCCACTGCCGCGCGGGCGGCAGGCCGGTCCAGCTGACCAGGTTGCCCAGACCGCCGGTCGCGGGGTCACGGACCGTGTATCCGAGCATCCCCGTGCGACCCGGCGGCAGCGCGACACCGAACGTGCCCATCGCGGTGGCGGTCGTGGAGGGGAACGTGCTGGTCAGTGGCGTGGAGCCACCGAGCCGACGACGCAGGAACGGTGCGTGTCCCGCGCGTTCGGCGAGGTTGGCGTGCCCGAGCCCGTCGACCAGCACCACGCAGACCCGGGTCGCGTCGGGGAGCCCGAGCAGGCGCTGCGAGTCGGCCGCCTCCGGCACGTCGACCACGCCGAGCGCACCGGCGACGGCCGGGAGCACCCGGCCCAGGCACGGGTGGTCCGAGCCCGGCGCCACGAGGTCGGCTGCCTCGAGCACGGCGCGCACGCGCGACGGGACCGTCGACAGCGGTGTCGTCGCCGGCGACTCGAGGTCGGTCATCGGGCCCGGGCGCTCGCCGCGGACAGCTGCCGGGCGAATGCCGTGGCGGCGCGCACCGAGTCGAGACCCTCCGCGGCCGCACTCACCCGCACGACCACGTCGTCGGGCGCGAGGGTCCCGGTCAGGCCGTGGTCCGCGTCGCAGTTCGGGTCGCCGCAGGTGGCCGGCTCCAGGTCCACCCGGGAGACCGCGCCCCAGCCGACCACCAGGGTCAGCTCCTGCGCGGGCCGGCCGCGCTCGTGCTTCTCCGGCAGCGGCACGACGTGGGTCAGCGCCACCGACGTGAGCTCCGCCAGCGGAACCGCCTCGGTCGTGGCCGACGCAGACGCCGACGGGTGCTCGGAGTCCGCGGGGTGGTCGTCGACGTGGGCGACGATCAGCCGTGTGGGTGTCAGCACCAGCACGGTGACGTGGCGGCGCACCTCGGCCGCGTCGAACGTCGTCTCGGGGTGGACCAGGTGAGCCACGACCTCTTCGTCGGCCAGGGCCACGTCCAGCACGTCGACGACGAGCTCGGGGTAGTAACCGGCACGGTGGAGATCGTGGTGCAGGGCGGGAGCAGCAGCGGGCACGCGCCCATCCTCCCACCTCACGGGGCGTGTCCCGCGAGCGTGCACAGGGTCACACCCTCGGGAGCCGTCGGGTGGCGTCAGCACGGTCCGCGCGGGACACCGCGGCGCGGGCGCCGAGGACCGCCACGCCGTGCTCGGACACGACCACCGGGTTGAGCTCCAGCGAGCGCAGCTCCGGCAGGTCGTCGGCGAGCACCGCGACGCGGGCGATGAGGTCCTCCAGCGCCGCGACGTCCAGCGCCGGCAACCCGCGGTACCCGAAGAGCCGAGGGGCTGCGCGGGCCGTGCGGACCAGCTCGGAGACGTCCACGTCGGTGAGCGGCGGCACGCCGTACGCGACGTCACCGAGCAGGTCGGAGGCGTCGCCGGCCAGCCCGAAGCTGATGATCGGGCCGAACAGGGGGTCCTCGACCGAGCGCACGACGCACGCGGAACCGTGCGGGGCCATCGCCTGCACCTCCAGGGGCTCGTCCCCGTCCGTCGTCTCGAACCCCGCGGCGAGCGCGAGCACCTGCGCCACGTCCGCCCGCAGCTCCGCCTCGTCCTCGACGTCCAGGCGGACCCCGCCGAGGTCGGCCCGGTGACGCAGCGCCGGCACGGTCGTCTTGAGCGCGACCGGCCAGCCGATCCGTTCTGCGGCGGCGACGGCGTCGTCGGCGTCGTGCACACGGGTCGACGGCACCACCGGCACGCCGACGGTGGCGAGCAGCTGCGCGACCTGGCTGCTGTCGAGCGCCAGGGCGGTGTCGCCCGAGGCGTCCGCACCGAGCCATCCCGCCACGAGCCGGCGGGCGGCCCGTGTCTCGGCGCCCTCGGGGTGCAGGGGCCGCCCGCGGTCGCTGTCCCGCCAGCGCGCGTAGCGGGCGGCGTGCCCGAGCGCCAGGGCGGCGTCCTCGGGCGTGCTGTACGCGGGGACCGTCCACTCCCGGTCGTCGTCGTCGCGGGCGGTCAGCTCCGGTGTCAGGCCGTGCAGGTCGTAGATGCACGCCACGGTCGTCCGCCGGGACCGCGCGGCCCGCTGCGCGACCGCGTCCTGCAGCACGGTGTCGGGACCGCCGACGGTCGGGATGCGGACGACCACGACGACGTCGCTGTCGGGGTCGTCGTAGAGGGCGTCGACCGCCGCCCGGACCCGGTCCGGCGGGGCGTCCTCGGCGAGCAGCTGGACGTGCCCGCTGACCACGAGCCCGGCCGCCGCGACAGCCTCGGCGACGAGGGCGGCCACCGACGCGGAGCTCGCCAGGATCGCCGTGCGGCGGCCGGCGGGCAGCGGCTGGTGCGCGAGCACCTGGGCGACGTCGAGGAGCTGGTGCGTGTTCTCGACGCGCACCACCCCGGACTGGCGCAGCATCTCCGCGAGCGTGCGCGGTGGGGCGTGCGTCGGCCGCACGGCGTGCCCCGGTGGCACCACCTGGCCGGACCGCCCGGCGGTCACGACGATCACGGGCTTGATCAGCGACAGTCGCCGGGCCACCCGGGAGAACTTGCGCGGGTTGCCCAGCGACTCCAGGTACAGCCCGACGACGTCCGTGCCGTCGTCATCGGCCCAGAACTGCATCAGGTCGTTGCCGGACACGTCGGCGCGGTGACCGGCGGACACGAACTGCGAGACCCCGATGCCCCGGCGTCGCACCGCCGCGAGCAGCGCGACGGACAGCGGGGCGGACTGGCAGAACAGCCCGACCCGCCCCGACGCCGGCGGGGACTTCGCCAGGGACGCGTTGAGCTGCAGGCCGCCCTCGCGCGTCGAGACGATCCCGTAGGAGCTGGGACCGACCACCCGCATGCCCGACCCGTGCGCCGCGCGGAGCACCGCGCGCTGCCGGTCCAGGCCGTCGGGGCCGTCCTCGGCGAACCCCGCACTCAGCAGGACGATCCCGTGCACGTCGAGGCGCGCGAGGTCCCGGGCCACGTCGGACGCCGCGGCGGCGGGCACGGCGACGACGGCGAGCTCGACCGGCCCGGGGACGTCCGCGATCCGGGCGTGCACCGGCAGCGGCGGGTCGCCCGGGACGGCGACCGCGTGCACGACGACGGACGGGTCCCCGACGAGCAGGTCCGCCAGCACGCGCGAGGCCAGCCGGCCCTCGAGCGTCTCGCCCGCCTCCGTCCCCGGCCCGACGACGACGACCGACGACGCGTGCAGGACGCCGCGCATCGACAGCGCCTCCGCGCGGTGCTCGCGGTCGGCCATCACGGCCAGCGAGCGGTCGGTCGGGTCGATGTCGAAGCCGACCGCGACGATGCCGTCCTCGGTCCGCTGCCGGACCTCGTACCCGGCCTGCTTGAAGACGGCGATCATGCGGCCGTTCTGCGGCAGGACCTCGGCGACGAACCGTCGCACGCCCCGCTCGCGTGCGGCCGCGGCCAGGTGCTCGAGCAGCACGGAACCCAGGCCACGTCCCTGGTGGGCGTCGGCGATGTTGAACGCGACCTCGGCCTCGTCGGTGCCGATGCGGTCGTACCTCGCGACGCCGATGATCTGGTCAGCACCCGTAGGTCCTGCCCCACTCGACACCGCGACCAGCGCCACCCGGTCGACGTGGTCGACGTTGACCAGCCGCGCCAGGTCCCGCTCGGACAGCCGCTCGAGCGGTGCGAAGAAGCGCAGGTACGTCGACCGTTCGGACTGCCCGACGTGGAACGCCTGCAGGGCGTCGGCGTCGTCGGGACGCAGCGGCCGCACGTGCGTGGTCGAGCCGTCGTGCAGCACGACGTCCGCCTCCCAGGCGGCCGGGTACGCGAGACCCGGACGCGGGTGGCCGTCAGCCGTGACGTCTGCCATGACGGTCACGCTAGTGCGGGCAGCAGCGCGCCGCGCCCGCCAAAGGTCCCGGACGGTCCACAATGGTCGCCGCACAGCAGACCGGCCCCGAGGAGCAAGCAGCATGGCGCGTCGCCCCGCGACACCCGACCTCCCGCCCGAGGACCTCGTCGAGCGCATCGTCGACATCGACGTCGCGACCGAGATGGAGGGCTCGTTCCTCGAGTACGCCTACTCCGTCATCTACTCGCGCGCCCTGCCCGACGCCCGCGACGGCCTCAAGCCGGTGCAGCGCCGGATCCTCTACCAGATGTCGGACATGGGCCTGCGCCCCGACCGTCCGTACGTGAAGTCGGCGCGCGTCGTCGGCGAGGTCATGGGCAAGCTGCACCCGCACGGCGACGCGGCGATCTACGACGCGATGGTGCGCCTGGCCCAGCCGTTCTCGCTCCGCCTGCCGCTGGTCGACGGCCACGGCAACTTCGGCTCGCTCGACGACGGTCCCGCGGCGCCCCGGTACACCGAGGCGCGCATGGCGCCGGCCGCGCTCGCCATGACGACGGGTCTCGACGAGGACGTCGTCGACTTCGTTCCCAACTACGACAACAAGCTCACGCAGCCCGAGGTGCTCCCCGCGGCGATCCCGAACCTCCTGGTCAACGGCGCGTCGGGGATCGCGGTCGGCATGGCCACCAACATGGCTCCGCACAACCTTGTCGAGGTCGTCGCGGCGGCCCGCCACCTCGTCCTGCACCCCGACGCCACGCTCGAGGACCTGCTGCGCTTCGTCCCGGGCCCCGACCTGCCGTCCGGCGGCAAGATCGTCGGCCTCGACGGTGTCCGCGACGCCTACCGCACCGGGCGCGGTGCGTTCCGCACCCGTGCGACGGCCCGGATCGAGAACGTCACGCCCAAGCGCAAGGGCATCGTCATCACCGAGCTGCCGTACACGGTGGGCCCGGAGAAGGTCATCGAGAAGATCAAGGAGGGCGTGCAGAGCAAGAAGCTCTCGGGCATCTCCGACGCGGTCGACCTGACCGACCGCCAGCACGGCCTGCGCCTGGTCATCGAGATCAAGACGGGCTTCGTCCCGGAGGCCGTCCTCGAGCAGCTCTACCGGTTCACCCCGCTCGAGGACTCGTTCTCGATCAACAACGTCGCGCTCGTCGACGGGCAGCCGCGCACCCTCGGGCTGCGCGAGCTGCTGGTCGTGTGGGTGGAGCACCGCCTCGTCGTGGTGCGGCGGCGCTCGCAGCACCGCCTGGCCAAGCGGCTGGAACGCCTGCACCTGGTCGAGGGCCTGCTCGTCGCGATCCTGGACATCGACGAGGTCATCCAGGTGATCCGCACGTCCGACGACGCCGACACCGCGCGCGCCCGGCTGCGGACCGTGTTCGACCTGTCGGAGCCCCAGGCCGAGTACATCCTGGAGCTGCGCCTGCGCCGCCTGACCCGGTTCTCCCGGATCGAGCTGGAGAAGGAGCAGCAGCAGCTCGTCGAGGAGATCGCGGAGCTGCGGGCCATCCTCGCCGACGAGTCCCGGCTGCGCGGGCTGGTCTCCGACGAGATGGCCGAGGTCGCCGCCACGTACGGCACCCCGCGCCGCACGATCCTGCTCGAGTCGGCGGGCGGGACCTCCATCACCGGAGCCCCTGCGGCGCGCGGTGCGGCGGCCCCGCTGGAGATCGCCGACACCCCGTGCTGGGTGCTGCTCTCGGGCACCGGCCTCCTCGCACGCACGGCGTCGGAGGACCTGCCGGCGCGTGCCGACGGTGCCCGTCGGGCCAAGCACGACGTCGTGTCCGCGTCGATCCCCGCCACGGCGCGTGCCGAGATCGGTGTCGTGACGTCGCAGGGCCGCATCGTGCGCGTCTCCGTGCTCGACCTCCCGGGTCTGCCCCCGACGGACGGCGCGCCGTCGCTGTCGGGCGGCGTGCCGCTCGGCGAGGTCGTGTCGCTGCTGCCCCGTGAGCGGGTGGTGGGCCTGGCGTCGCTCGCGACCGACGCGCCGACCCTCGCGCTGGCCACGGTCCAGGGCACCGTGAAGCGCGTGACGTCCGGTGACGTCCCGGGCAACCGCGACGCCTGGGAGGCGATCTCGCTCAAGGACGGTGACGAGGTGGTCGGTGCGGTCGCCGTGCGCGACACCGACGAGCTGGTCCTGCTGTCCTCCGACGCCTCCCTGCTGCACTTCCCCGCGTCGGCCGTCCGGCCGCAGGGGCGCTCGGCGGGCGGCATGGCCGGCATCAAGCTGGCGCCCGGCCAGCGCGTGGTCGCGTTCAGCGCGGTGCCCGCCGACGGTGCCGCCGACGCGGTCGTGGTGACCGTCGCGGGCGCGTCCGGCGCGCTCCCCGGCACCCAGACCGGCTCGGCGAAGGTCACCCCGTTCGAGGCCTACCCGGGCAAGGGGCGCGCCACGGGCGGCGTCCGGGCGCACCGCTTCCTGCGCAACGAGGACGTGCTCCTGCTCGGCTGGGTCGGTCCGTCCCCGGCGTGGGCGACGGGCTCGGCGGGTCAGCCGGTCGAGCTGCCCGCGGTCGACCCGCGGCGAGACATGTCGGGCACGTCGTTGTCCGCGCCCGTGCACGCCGTCGGCTGAGCGTCAGACGAGCGCGACCACGTTGTCCGGCACGGGCGGCCGCTGCGCGTACGTGCGAACAGGTCGCGGCGCGGGCGCCCGACGCTCGGCGACGTTGCGCCCGATGACCGCCGCGGCCAGGAGCCCTTGGCCGACGGTGTAGGTCAGCATCACCCAGAAGCCCTGCCCGGCCAGCTCCCAGCCGGGCACGAACGCCTCGAGCGCGATCAGGCTGTCGCTCAGCAGGAAGACCGCGCCGCCGAACGCGCCGAGGCGCCCCAGACCCGTCGCCAGGACCGCCATCGCGACCAGGACGCCGCCGTAGAGGGCGACCGGGACGAGCAGCGCACCCGCGCCCGGCGCGCACAGCGCCACCAGCGTGACGAGCACGGCCGCGTACGGCAGCAGGAGGACCGGGCGGCTGTGCACCACGGAGCGCCGGACCAGGGGTGCGAACGCCACGACGTACGCCACCTGCGCGAGCAGGAAGAAGCCGACCATGACGAGGAAGGACGCGTCCGGGCCCACCAGAGACGGCACGAGGTCGCCGAGCCAGGAGAAGCCGAGGGCGACGAGCGTCCACGTCACGACGCGACCGCGCGGCCACCGCGTCGCGCTGACGACGACCGCGGCGAGCGCGGGCATGAGCATCCACTGGGTGACGTCGGCCAGCGTGGTGGCGCCCGCCCCCTGCGCGGCGAGATGCACGAGCACCAGCACGACGAAGACCGCGACCCACGTGCGCGCGGCCATGGACAGCGAGCGTCCCACGGCGACCTCCAGGAGGCCGGACGTCCTCGTCCGGCGACAGCGACGGCGGGACCTCGTCGTCCCGCCGCGCCGATGCTAACCCGCGACGGGCGCGCTGCGACGCAAGTTCAGAGCTCGATCGAGTACATCGTGGAGCTGTGGAAGACCGCGTACCCGAGGCCCTCGTAGAGCCGGTGCGCACCGGACTGGTTGGCGGTGTCGACGCCGAGCTCGGCCATGTCCATCCCGTCCGCGCGGTAGGCGGCCATCACGGTGGCGAGCAGCGCCGGCGCGAGCCGGCGACCTCGCCACGCGCGGCGCACGCCGAGCAGGTCGGTGTAGCCGGCCTTGTAGCCGAGCAGGGGCCAGTCGTGCTCGAACCGGGCGGACATCAGGTACCCCGCCACCTCGCCCGTGGCGTCGTCGATCGCGGCGAAGCTCCAGGTCGGCGCGAACATGCTCCGCCCCTGCACCCACTCCTGCGCCGTGCGCGGCTCGCTCCCCCAGTGGTCGGCGAACGCCTCGTTGTGCGCGAGGCGCACCTGCTCGTCCAGCTCGGTCGTCCACGGCACGATGCGCAGGCCCTCGGGCACGTCGATGGGCGGGAGCTCGACGTCGAGGGGGCGCCGCATCTCCGCGTAGTACCGGGCCGGGGTGAAGCCGCCCGCGCGCACCAGCCGGATCGCGGCGTCGGCGTTGTCGTGGAGGAACACGGCCAGACGGGCGGGGAGCTCCTTGCCGGAGGCGGCGAGCAGCTGGCGGCCGCGCGCGGTCTCCCACTCGAGCACCTGGCGGCCGATCCCCCGACCGCGCCACTGCGGGTCCACGGCGCCGTCGAGGAAGACCCGGACCACGCGCGCGTCGCCGGGGGGCTGGTTGGCGCGCGCGTACGCGCGGATCACCCCGTCGGCGTCGACCCCGGCGAGCGTGTCGCGGGCGTGGTCCTTCCAGTCACCGTCGAACTCGTCGTCGATCTCCTCCGCAGAGGTCCGGTAGGGCGCCTCGTCGGCGTCCTCCGCCGCCGTGACGAGGCGAGCGAGTGCGGGGACGTCGTCGAGCGTCAGCGGGCGCCAGGTCAGGCCGTCCGTCCCGGTGGGCAGCGGGACGTCGGCGGGCGCGGCGGCGCGCTCGGCGATGGGAGCGAGGTCGGCGGCGGTCACGTCGTCCACGATCCCGGCCGACGCACCCTGACGGCAACCGGATTGCGGGTCAGGCGTCGATGCGGCTGCGGTCCAGACCGTCGGCGCCCGCGACGATGAAGTCCTTGCGCGGCGCGACGTCGGAGCCCATGAGCAGCTCGAAGATCCTCTCGGCCCGCTCGGCGCCCTCGACGGTCACGCGCCGCAGCGTCCGGTGCCGCGGGTCCATGGTCGTCTCTGCGAGCTGGTCCGCGTCCATCTCCCCCAGGCCCTTGTAGCGCTGGATGTCGTCCTTGTAGCGCTTCCCCGCCTTGTCCAGCTTCTTCAGGGTCGCGACGAGCTCGGCCTCGGAGTACGTGTAGACGTACTCGTTCTTGCGCCCTCCGCCCCCGATGACCTCGATGCGGTGCAGCGGTGGGACGGCGGCGTACACGCGCCCTTCCTCGACGAGCGGTCGCATGTACCGGAACAGCAGGGTGAGCAGCAGGGTGCGGATGTGCGCGCCGTCGACGTCGGCGTCGGTCATCAGCACGATCTTCCCGTAGCGCGCGGCCTCCAGGTCGAACGAACGACCCGACCCGGCGCCGACCACCTGGATGATCGCGGCGCACTCGGCGTTCTTGAGCATGTCCGTGACGGACGCCTTCTGGACGTTGAGGATCTTCCCGCGGATGGGCAGCAGTGCCTGGAAGTCGGAGCTGCGCGCCAGCTTGGCCGTGCCGAGCGCGCTGTCGCCCTCGACGATGAACAGCTCGCTGCGCTCGACGTCGTCGCTGCGGCAGTCCGCCAGCTTGGCGGGCAGCGAGGACGTCTCGAGCGCGTTCTTGCGACGGGAGATCTCCTTCTGCTTGCGCGCCGACAGCCGGGCGCGCATCTCTCCGACGACCTTGTCCAGCAGGAGCGACGACTGCGCCTTGTGGTCCCGCTTGGGCGAGGCGAAGATCGCGGCGAGCTCGGTGTCGATGACCTTGCCGACGATCGCGCGGACCGGTCCCGTGCCCAGGACCTCCTTGGTCTGCCCCTCGAACTGCGGCTCGGCCAGCCGGACGGTGACGACCGCGGTCATCCCGGCGAGCACGTCCTCCTTGTCGATCCGCTCGGAGGTGTCGCGCGCCGAGATCTTCAGTCGCCGGGCGTTCGCGTCCACCTGCTTGCGCATCGTGCGCAGCAGACCGGCCTCGAACCCGGCCAGGTGGGTGCCGCCCTTGGGCGTGGAGATGATGTTGACGAAGCTGCGGACCTCGGTCTCGTAGCCCGTCCCCCACCGCAGCGCGATGTCCACGTCGCAGGTCCGGGACACCTCCTGCGCCGTCATGTGGCCACGCTCGTCGAGCACCGGCACCGTCTCGGTGAACGCACCCGAGCCGGTCAGGTGCCAGGTGTCGGTCACGGCGGTGTCGGGCGCCAGGTGGTCCACGAAGTCGACGACGCCCCCGCTGTGCAGGAACGTCTCCTCGTGCGGGCCGTCGGCGCCGGGCGTCCCCGCGATACCACGCTCGTCGCGCACCGTCAGCGTCAGGCCCGGCACCAGGAAGCTCGTCTGGCGGGCGCGCGTGACCAGCTCGTCGTACGCGAAGACGGCAGCCTTGGGGAAGATCTGCGGGTCGGCCCAGTACCGGACCCTGGTCCCGGTCCGGGCACGCGCGACCTTGCCGCCCACCGCGAGCTCGGACCCGGACACGAACGGCTCGAACGGGTTGTCCGGACCGAGGCCGGCCCGGTCGTCGAACACGCCGGGCTCACCGCGGTGGAACGTCATGCGATGGGTGCGACCGCCCCGGTCGACCTCGACGTCCAGGCGCGACGACAGGGCGTTCACCACAGACGCACCGACACCGTGCAGGCCGCCGGACGCCCCGTAGGACCCGCCGCCGAACTTGCCGCCGGCGTGCAGCTTGGTGAACACGACCTCGACACCGGTCAGCCCCGTCTTCGGCTCGATGTCCACGGGGATGCCGCGACCGTTGTCGCGCACCTCCACCGAGGAGTCGGCGTGCAGCACGATCTCGATCCGGTCCCCGTGGCCCCCGAGCGCCTCGTCGACGGAGTTGTCGATGATCTCCCACAGGCAGTGCATGAGCCCACGGCTGTCCGTGGTGCCGATGTACATGCCGGGGCGCTTGCGCACCGCCTCGAGCCCTTCCAGCACCGACAGGTGCCGGGCGGTGTAGCCGGACTGGGGGGAGGTCGTCGTCACGGGGCCGATGGTAGTCGCCGGGCACGACAGGCGGCTGGAGCCGTGCCGCCGGCAACGGCCATGTTTCGGGCGGGTCACAGTCTGCTACGCGGTGAGCGAACCACCCGCTCTGGGTGCGATGGATCCGGCGCCGGGATGGTTCTATTGATCTGTGACCGGGACCATGACGCATCCACTGACCGCGGCCGACCGCTGCGACCGCTGCGGCGCACAGGCCTATGTCCGAGTTGTCCTCGCGGTGGGCGAGCTGCTGTTCTGCGCGCACCACGCACGCGAGCACGCACCGAAGTTCGCCGAGCTGGCGACCCACGTGCAGGACGAGACCGACCGCCTCCTCGCCGAGCACGGCGCGGGAGCCGGTGCCGCGATCTGACGCAGCGCGCACCTTTCTGACGACGCGAGGCCCGGACCTGATGGTCCGGGCCTCGTGCTCGTCCGGGTCACGTCGCCCCTATGCTCGGCGGCGACACGTCGTCCCCGAACGAGCAGGAGCCGTCCCGTGACAGAGCCCGACGTCGATAAGGCCGAGCAGCTCGAGCTGGTCAGCCGCGGTCTCCTGCAGGGCGAGGAGGTGCTGGCCGTCTACGACTGCATCGGGACCGGCACCGGCTTCGTCGGGCTGACGACGCTGCGGGTCGTCATGCAGGACAAGAGCTTCGTCGGCAAGCGGGTCGCGATCACCTCGATCCCGTACCGGCACGTGCGCTCGGTCTCGGTCGTGAGCAACACGTCGTTCGCCGGCAAGTTCACGTCCAGCAGCAGCATCGCGATCGACGTCGGCGGCACGATCCACGAGGCCGACTTCCGCGGCGTGGAGAAGGCGCACAAGGCCCACGACCTGATCCTCTGGTACATCACCCGCTGACGCCGGTCCAGGATTGCCATCTCGCGAACGCGCCGACCGCCAGGCACGACGAAGGCCCGGACCATCGCGGTCCGGGCCTTCGTGTGGTTTGTTGCTGCCTGTCAGTCCAGGTAGTCCCGCAGGACCTGCGAACGGGACGGGTGCCGCAGCTTCGACATGGTCTTGGACTCGATCTGCCGGATCCGCTCACGCGTGACGCCGTAGACCTTGCCGATCTCGTCGAGAGTCTTCGGCTGACCGTCCGTGAGGCCGAATCGCATCGAGACGACGCCAGCCTCACGCTCGGAGAGCGTGTCGAGCACCTGGTGCAGCTGCTCCTGCAGGAGCGTGAAGCTCACGGCGTCCGCGGGGACGACGGCCTCGGAGTCCTCGATGAGGTCACCGAACTCGCTGTCACCGTCCTCACCGAGCGGGGTGTGCAGCGAGATGGGCTCGCGGCCGTACTTCTGGACCTCGACGACCTTCTCAGGCGTCATGTCGAGCTCCTTGGCCAGCTCCTCCGGCGTGGGCTCACGGCCCAGGTCCTGGAGCATCTGGCGCTGGACGCGCGCGAGCTTGTTGATGACCTCGACCATGTGCACCGGGATGCGGATGGTGCGGGCCTGGTCGGCCATGGCCCGCGTGATCGCCTGCCGGATCCACCACGTGGCGTACGTCGAGAACTTGTAGCCCTTGGTGTAGTCGAACTTCTCGACCGCGCGGATCAGACCGAGGTTTCCCTCCTGGATCAGGTCCAGGAAAAGCATGCCGCGACCGGTGTAGCGCTTGGCCAGGGACACGACGAGGCGCAGGTTGGCCTCGAGCAGGTGGTTCTTGGCCCGCCGGCCGTCGTTCGCGATCCACTCGAGCTCGCGCTTGATCTTGGGCTCCATCGTGATGCCCGCGTTCAGCCGCTCCTCGGCGAACAGCCCGGCCTCGATGCGCTTGGCGAGGTCGACCTCCTGCTCGGCGTTCAGCAGCGCGACCTTGCCGATCTGCTTCAGGTAGTCCTTGACCGGGTCCGCCGTCGCGCCGGCCGTGACGACCTGCTGGGCGGGAGCATCGTCGTCGTCGGCGTCGGAGTAGACGAAGCCGCTGTCCTCGCTCTCCTCCTCCTTCGCGGCGGGCTTCTTCTCGCCGTCCTCGGAGTCCTCGTCGTCCGTGTCGGCGGCATCCTCGACGACCTCGACGACCTCGACCGCCTCGACGACGACCTCCTCGATCGACTCGATGTCGGGCTCGTCGCCCTCGACGACCTCGACCTCGTCGGCGTCGGCTGCGGCCTTCTTGGCGGCGGCGGACTTGGCCGCAGGCTTCGCGGCGGCGGTCTTGGCCGCCGCGGCCTTCGGCGCTGCCTTGGCACGCGTGGTCGCGGCAGGTGCGGCAGCACCCTCGGCGGGAGTCACGACGGCCTTGGTCGACGGGCGAGCCTTCGCGCTGGTCGCAGCGACGGCGCGCGCGGGTGCCGCCGGAGCAGCAGGCTCGCGGACACCGATCCCGGCGGTGGCCAGGCCGCGGACGACGGCGCGCAGGCGCTTGGCGTCCTGGACGTCCGCCTGCTCGCACGCGGTGCGCAGCTCCTCGGCGCCCACGGTGCCGTGGGTGCGCCCGCGCAGGACGAGGTCCTGCAGGGCGGGGTGCTCGAACTCACGCGGAAGAGCGGGATGCGGGGTCTGGGACGACACGAACGACCTTTCGGCAGCGCGACACCCGGAACGGGGCCGGGAGGTAGATGGATATTGTACCGACCCCACGGGCCGGTCGGCGCGATCACGGGCACGACGAGCCGGCCGTCGCGGACGGCAGTCATGGGGTCACGGTGCTCAACGAACGGCGGACACCAGAGATTCCCGCCCGCACGACCACGTTCGGCCGATCCTGAGGATCAGCCATCCGGGTGTGTCGGCGTGCACGGGCGGCGGTCCAGCGCAGCTCGCGTCAGCTGGGCCCGGGCTTGACGGTGAGCACCGGGCACGGCGCGTCGAACAGCACGCGCTGCGCGTTCGCGCCGAGGATGAGCTTGCCGACGGGGCTGCGGCGTCGCAGACCCAGCACGACCAGCTGGGCGCCGACCTGCTCCGCCGTCAGGATGAGGTCGTCCGCGACGTCGCCGCCGCTGAGCACCCGCACCTCGTGGTCGACGCCGGCGGACACCAGCTCGTCACGGGCCCGGTCGAGCTCCGCCTCGAGGGCGCTGCGCTGCTCCTCCGGAGCGTCGGGACGTGTGCTCACGACGACCACGACGCGCGTGTCGCGCTGCCGTGCTTCCTCGATCGCCGCCCCGAGGGCCGCCCGACCTTCCGGAGTGGCCAGATAGCCGACCACGATCCCCATCGGTCCTCCCCTCGTCCCGCGGCAACACCGCCGTCAACCGTGACGCTACCGGAGGCGGCGGGTCGCGACGACCTCTCGGGTGGGATCTCCTCGCAGGTCAGTCGGTGTGCCGGACCCAGCCGGGCGGGATCGCGGCCGCCAACGCGTCGTCGAGCAGCTCCGCGAGGTGGTACGCCGCGTCGGCGTCGAGTGCCCCGTCCAGCAGCAGACGCGCCCGCGCACCGTCCCCGCGCCACCACGAGAGCAGTGCCAGGAGAGTCAGCGCCGGCGCCTGCGCCCCGGTCCTGCCGCGCGCCACGACCGACTCCAGGACCGCCTCGTGCACCGCCGTCGCCCGGACGGGCGGGATGACGCCGCGGCTCGGGTCCAGGATCAGGGCAAGCGCGCCACCGAGCGCCGCGTCGAGCTCGGGTGTCGACGGCACCGTGCGGACGCACCGTTCGGGCAGGTCCGCGGTCCCCGGGACGAGCGCGACGAGCACCGCGTCCCGCACGCGACGGTCGACGAGGCCCGCCTCGAGGCGCCCCCACGGCGCCCCGCCCGGTCCCGGCTCGCCCGCCTGGACGATCGCGACCGCCGACCGCCAGGCCGCGAGCGAGTCCGCCCGCCACCGGTCCAGGGCGTCGGCGCCCGTGCTCTGCGCCTCCTCGCACCGGTGCTCCCACCGACGCCGGACACGCGCGACGGAGCGGCGGACGTCACCGTGCTGCGGGCGGATCCGGGCGATGTCCTCACGCGAGTCCGCCACCGCGGAGCCCGCCAGCACCAGCGTGGCACCCACCTGCGTCGAGTCGAGGTCCCGCAGCGGTCGGCCACCCGTCGGGCAGCAGGCCTCGACGCAGTCCAGAGAGAGGTATCCGGTCGGGGTGACCACCCACACCGCGACCTCCCCGAGGGCGTCCTCCGCCGCCTCGCGCAGGTGCCGCGCCGCGTGCTGCGCGGTGCCGTCGTCACCCCGGGGATCCCGGTCGGTGTAGAGCACGAGGATGCCGCGACGAGCCCCGTCGCGGCCGAGGTGGGCGACGAGCGTCCGGGCGAGCAGCGGCCCGTCGCCGGCGTCCGCGAGGTGCGGCAGGTCCACGCGCACGACGAGCCCGACCTCGCCGCGCGGGGGACGCAGGCTCACGACGACCGCACTGTCCCGCGGCCGGAAGCCGAGTCGATGAGGGACGAGCGCGAGGATCTCCTGGGGTTCGCTCACCCGGAGCGTGGTGGTCTGCATGGCGCCAGCCCACCGGACGGGCCGGCGACCGTGCGGGCCTGCCGGAGCATCTGTGCACGTCGGATCAGGACCGGGGGGATGTGGGCGTCTCGATGCGGCTCCGCGTGCGGCTAACCTGTCGCGATGCCCCGTCCTGCGCCTCTCTCGGCGCGCACCCGTCCCGGCCTCGCCGCTGCCGTCGTCGCGCTGGCGCTCGGGATGTCCACCGCCGCGTGCTCGACCAGCGCCCCCGGACAGGCCTCCCCCACCGGGAGCGCAGTCACGATGGCGACACCGGGGCCCCGGCCCTCGGAGTCGCTGCTGCCCGAGTCGGACGCCGACGCGCACTCCGCCGTCGGCGAGCTCGTCGCCGGCTTCCCGGTCGCCCTCATCCCGGTGCCGGACGGCGCCGAGGTGCTGCTCTCGTCGGCCGCGCCCGTCGACGGCACCGACCTCACCGACGTCAGCCTCAACCTCCGCACGTCTCAGGACACCGCCGGGCTGCTCGACGCCGTCCGGGGACCGCTCGTCGCAGCCGGCTTCGTCGAGAACGCCCCGCCCGCCGCCGAGCCGGGACTGGCCGCACAGTCCACGTTCTCCCGGGGCGACGGCTCCGAGCTGCTCGTCATCGGCATCCTCGACCGTGACGAGCAGCGCACGCTCACCCTCGGGGGGCGGGTCCGCGCAGCCGCGCCGTAGGCTGCCCGCGTGAGCCCCACGACCCCGTCGCTCGTCGACGTCGAGGATGTCCGGTCCCGTATCGACGAGCTGCTGACCAGGCACGTCGCACGGCTGCGCACGGTGCTGGCCGCGGCCAGCGACGACGCCGACGTGCTCGCGGACGCGGTCGCCCAGATCCTCTCGGGCGGGAAGCGTCTGCGAGCGGCGTTCTGCTACTGGTCCTGGCGCGCGCACGGGGGCCGGGCCGGGACCGCCGAGGCGGACGCCGTGCTGCGCGTCGGCGCCGCCCTCGAGCTGTTCCAGGCGGCCGCGCTCTTCCACGACGACGTCATGGACGACTCGGACACCCGTCGGGGCTTCCCCGCGGCGCACCGCGCGTTCGCCCGCCTGCACACCCAGCACGGCCTCACCGGCGACGCCGAGCGCTTCGGGATGTCGGCCGCGATCCTGCTCGGCGACCTCACCCTCATCGCGAGCGAGCAGGAGTTCGCGGGGGCCCTCGCGCTGCAGCCGCTCGCCCGCGCCGAGCGCGCCCGCCTCGTGTTCGACCTGATGCGGACGGAGGTCACCGTCGGCCAGTACCTCGACGTGCTGGCGCAGGCGCTGCCGTGGGGTGACGACCCGGCGGCCGACGAGGCGCGCGCCCGCGAGGTCATCCGCACGAAGGCGGCGCGGTACAGCGTCGAGCACCCGATCGTCCTCGGCGCCGCGCTCGCCGACGCCGACGAGGGCGAGCTCGAGGCGTGCCGCACGCTCGGCCTGCCCCTGGGTGAGGCGTTCCAGCTCCGTGACGACCTGCTCGGGGTGTTCGGCGACCCCCGGACGACCGGCAAGCCCGCGGGCGACGACCTGCGTGAGGGCAAGCGCACGATCCTGACGGCCCGAGCCGTGGCCCGCGCCCGAGCCGCGTCCGACGAGGCCACCGTCGAGCTGCTGCGCGCGCGGCTCGGTGACCGTTCACTCACGGACGCGGACGTGGTGACCCTGGCGGCCGCCATCCAGCGCACCGGCGCGCCGGACGACGTCGAAGCGCTCATCGACGACCTGGCCGGCGCCGCCTTCGCGCTCATGGACCAGCGCCCGTGGGCCGAGCCCGCGCGCGGCCAGCTGATCGGGCTCGCGCACGCCGCGGTCGACCGGCGCGCCTGAGCGCGACCGACGGCCGCTCCCGGTCAGAGCTCGGCCGCGGCCCTGCGCCGGATCTCGGTCTTGCGGCCCGTGCGCAGCGCCTCGATCGGCGTCCCGGGCAGGGAGTCGTCGGGGGTGAAGAGCCACTCGATGGCGGCCTCGTCGCTGAACCCGGCGTCCGACAGGACCGACAGGGTGCCCTGCAGCGAGGCGAGGACGGTCCACGGCTGGTCCGCGTCGGGAGTCGTGGGCTGAGCCGGGTTGGCGAGGTGCCCCGGCACGAGGAACGCGGCGGGCACGACGAAGACGCGCGGATCGCCGCGGCGGACGCCGATGATGCGGCGCTCCTGCACGATCCGACGCACCTTCGAGGCGTCGAGGCCGAGCCGGTCGGCGACGTCAGGGACGGTGAGCCACTCGTCGACCAGCCGGTCGAGCGTTTCTGCGGAATCGTTCACCCGACAAGAGTACGCATCGTTGAATTACACCTGCGCAATTCCCGTCCGCGCTTTCCCCGTGTGCGGTATTCGGATACGTTCGCATTCTGTCACTCCAGTCACACAGGCACCATCCGTTCACTTCCGCACCACGAGGTAGGCATCATGTCGCAGCAGCACGCCATCGCCCGCCGCGTCGCCACAGGGACCGGCGCGACGCTCGCGCTGGCCGTCGTCGGGGTGACCGCGACCGCAGGTGCGGCTCACGCCGACGACTCGTACACGGTGCGCACGGGCGACACCGTCAGCCACATCGCGACCCGCAGCGGCACCACCGTGGCCGCCATCGCGCGCGCCAACTCCCTGGCTGACGCGTCCCGGATCCGCATCGGTCAGGTGCTGACCATCCCCAGCGCGTCGTCCGCCGCGGTCGCCGCCCCCGCGCCCGCCGCGGTCACGGCTGCCTACACCGTCGTCCCGGGCGACACGGTGAGCAGCATCGCCGCGAGGCACGGCACGACGGTCGCCGCCGTCGTCGCGGCCAACGGGCTGGACTCCCGTGCCTTCATCCGCATCGGCCAGTCGCTCTCGGTCCCGGGCGCCGCCGCCCCGAGCTCCACCGCTCCGGCTCCCGCCGCCGTCGCGCCGGCAACGGGCTCCGTCTCCTACACCGTCCGGTCAGGCGACACGGTCACCGGGATCGCCGCCAAGCACGGCGCCACCGTCGCCGCCGTCGTCGCGGCCAACGGGCTGGACTCGCGCGCCTTCATCCGCATCGGCCAGACGCTGGTCGTCCCCGTGCCCGCTCCCGCCGCCACGGTGGGCAACACCTTCGCGGGACGCACCTACGCCGACTCGGTCGTCGCGGCAGCCAACGCGAACCTCGCCGCGCTGCGCAGCTCGCCGACGCCCTCGAAGGCAGAGATGCAGGCGAAGATCGTCGCGACGGCACAGGCGATGGGCGTCGACCCCTCCCTCGCCCAGGCGGTCGCGTTCCAGGAGTCCGGGTTCAACCACGCCGTCGTCTCCCCCGCCAACGCGATCGGCACCATGCAGGTGATCCCGACCTCGGGGCAGTGGGCGTCGGATCTCGTGGGTCGTCAGCTCAACCTCGTGAACGCGGACGACAACGTCACGGCGGGCGTCGCCATCCTGCGCGCGCTCGTCGGCAACGCCCCGGACCTGCCCACCGCGATCGCGGGGTACTACCAGGGGGCGTCCTCGGTGCAGAGGAACGGGATGTTCGCGGACACCAGGCGCTACGTCGCCAACGTCCAGACGCACATGACGCGCTTCCAGTGAGGCCCTGCCTGCCGCATCCGAGGGACCGACGACCGTAGACTCCCTGGCGTGGGAGCCACCATCACCGATCCGTTCGTCGGCCGCCTGGTCGACAGCCGGTACGAGGTCGTGTCCCGCATCGCCCGCGGGGGCATGGCCACCGTGTACCTCGCGGTCGACCGGCGCCTGGACCGGGACGTCGCGCTGAAGGTGATGCACGCCCACCTCGCCGAGGGGACGTCGGGCTCCGACTTCGTCGCCCGGTTCCGGCGCGAGGCCCGGACGGCCGCACGACTGACGCACCCCGGACTCGTCGGCGTGTACGACCAGGGCGTCGACGGCGAGACCAGCTACCTCACGATGGAGTACATCGACGGCTGCAACCTGCGTCGGCACATCGGCGAGCGGGGCGCCCTCACCGTCGGTGACGCGCTGCGCATCGGGGAGAGCGTGCTGGACGCGCTGGCCGCCGCGCACCGGGTCGGCCTGGTGCACCGGGACATCAAGCCCGAGAACGTTCTGCTCGCCTCGGACGGACGGGTGAAGCTCGCCGACTTCGGACTCGCGCGCGCAGTCACCGAGGTCACCTCGACGACCACCGGGACGGTGCTCGGCACGGTCGCCTACCTCGCCCCGGAGCTGGTCGTCCGCGGCGTCAGCGACGCGCGCACCGACGTCTACGCGTGCGGGATCCTGCTCTACGAGATGCTCACCGGACGTCAGCCGTTCACGGGCGAGACGCCCATCCAGGTGGCGTTCCAGCACGTCAACAACGACGTCCCCGCGCCGTCGGAGCTGGTCGACTGGCTCCCCATCGAGATCGACGACGCGGTCCGCGCCCTCGCCGCGCGCGACCCCGACGACCGGCCGGTCGATGCCGCCGCCGCGCTCGCGCTGCTGCGCCGCACCCGAGCCACCCTGGACGACGAGACCCTCGCCCGCCACGCGTCCGTCGCTCCGTCCATCGTGCTCCCCACGGCGACCGACCCGGCCGAGACCGACCTCGACGCCGACGCGGACGAGTCGGACGAGAGCGCCGACGCACCCGCCGACGTCGAGGCGTCGTCGACGGCCGACGACGAGACCACGCTGATCGAGACCGGTGACGCCCGCGGGACGACGGTCGCGCTGCCCATCGGCCTCGGCGTCGGCGTCGAGGTGCTCACCGCTCCCCCGGCCGAACCGCCGCCCAGGCGCCACATCGCCCGCTGGATCGTGCTGCTCGCCGTGCTCGCCGGCCTCATCGGCGCCGGCACCTGGTGGTACCTGCAGGTGGGGCCGGGCGCCTACACGACGGTCCCGACGATCATCGGCCAGAACGAGGCAGAGGCGACGACGATCCTCGAACGTGCCGGGCTCGCTGCAGCCCCGTCCTCGGCGTTCGACGGAACAGCGCCGGTCGGCGAGGTCTTCGCGACGACCCCCGGCCAGGGCGACCGCATCCGCAAGGACGGGACGGTCGCGTTCACGATCTCCAAGGGCCCGGACTACGTGCCGTTCCCCGAAGGGATCATCGGCGCGTCGCAGGCCGACGCCGAGGCCGCGCTCGTCGCCGTCGGCCTCACGGCCACGTACGCGGACCCCGAGTACAGCGACACGACGCCGAACACCGCGATCATCAGCGCGACCCTGCCGGACGGCACCCCCGCCGAAGCCGGCGCCCAGACGATCCGGGACACCGAGATCAGGCTCACCGTGTCCAAGGGCCCGGAGCCGGTCACGATCACGTCCGTCGTCGGGACGACCCTCGACGACGCCACCGGTCAGCTCGAGCCGGACAACCTCAAGCTCGCGCCGACCGAGGTCTTCAGCGACACGGTCGCCGCAGGCCTGATCATCGACCAGAGCCCGGTCGCGGGCGCCGAGGGCCACCGCGGGGACACGATCGCGGTGAACGTCTCCAAGGGCCCGGAGATGCTGCCGCTGCCCAGCACCTACGGCCAGAACGTGAAGGCGGCAGAGGCCGCGCTGCAGGCTGCCGGGTTCATCGTGAAGGTCGAGCACCCGCAGGGCATCTCGCCGCTGAACATCGTCTACTCGCAGAAGCCCGACGGTGGCGAGGGCAAGACCGCCCCCCGGGGCAGCACGATCACGATCAACGTCTTCTGACAGCGCTGCCGCCCCGCCCGCGTGAGCGGATCGGGGCGGCAGCGGACTGCGTGCGGTCAGGACGCGCGGAGCAGCTCCACGACCTGGAACGCCATCTCCAGCGACTGCTGGTGGTTCAGGCGCGGGTCCACGAGCGTCTCGTACCGTCGCGCGAGGCCCTCGTCGTCGATCTCCTCGGACCCGCCGAGCACCTCGGTGACGTCGTCGCCGGTGAGCTCGATGTGCAGCCCGCCGGGCACGGTGCCCAGCCCGCGGTGCACCTCGAAGAAGCCTGCGACCTCGTCCATCACGTCGGAGAAGCGCCGCGTCTTGTACCCGGACGCGGACGTGATCCCGTTGCCGTGCATCGGGTCGCACACCCACGTGACGGGCCGACCGTCCGCGGTCACCTTCTCGACGAGCGCGGGCAGCAGGTCGCGGACCTTGCCGGCGCCCATGCGGGTGATGAAGGTGATGCGACCGGCCTCGCCCTGCGGGTTCAGCTTGTCGATGAGCGCGAGTGCGTCGTCGCCCGACGTCGTCGGGCCCAGCTTGATGCCCAGCGGGTTCTGCACGCGCGAGAAGTAGTCGACGTGCGCGCCGTCGAGCTGACGGGTCCGCTCCCCGATCCAGACGAAGTGCGCCGAGCAGTCGTACGGCAGCCCCGTCCGAGAGTCGACGCGGGTCAGCGGACGCTCGTAGTCGAGCAGCAGACCCTCGTGGCTCGAGAAGAAGTCCACGGAGCGGAGGGCGTCGAAGTCGGCACCGCACGCCGCCATGAAGCGGATGGCCCGGTCGATCTCCGCCGCGATCTCCTCGTAGCGCGAGTACGACGGGTTCGCCATGAAGCCGCGGTTCCACTCGTGCACGCGCAGCAGCGAGGCGAAGCCGCCCGTCGTGAACGCCCGGATCAGGTTCAGCGTCGAGGCGGACGTGTGGTACGCCTCGAGCAGCCGCTGCGGGTCCGGTGTGCGCGCCTCGGGCGTGAACTCGTAGTCGTTGATGATGTCGCCGCGGAACGCGGGCAACGTCACGCCGTCACGGGTCTCCGTGTCCGAGCTGCGGGGCTTGGCGTACTGGCCGGCCATCCGGCCCATCTTGATGACGGGCAGGCTCGCGCCGTACGTCAGCACCACGGCCATCTGCAGGATCGTCTTGATCTTGTTCCGGATGTTGTCCGCGGTCGCGGTGCTGAACGTCTCCGCGCAGTCGCCGCCCTGGAGCAGGAACGCCTCACCCCGGCCGGCCGCCGCCAGCTGCGCGCGGAGGTGGTCGGCCTCCCCCGCGAACACGAGCGGCGGCAGGGTCGACAACCTGGACGTCACCGCGTCCAGCGCGGACGCGTCCGGCCACTGCGGCTGCTGGAGCGCGCCCATCGACCGCCAGGCGTCCAGCCCGGCGACGACCTGCTGGTCCGGCTCGACGCTCATGAGTGGCTCGCCGGCACGAGGGGCTGACCGATGTCCGCCAGGAGCGCGCCGAACCACGGCTGCGACACGTCGAACGCCTTGCCGCCCGCGATGCGCGGGAACTCGATAGCACGCAGCACGTCGCCCTGCTCCTCGTCGTGCCCGATGACACCGGACTCGCCGCGCAGGGCGGACTCGACGGCGAGGTCCGTCATCGACTTGATGAGCCGCAGGTCCTCGGCGTTCGCGGCCGCGGCGCGCGAGTAGTACCCCGACTTCTGCACCATCGTCTTCTCGGCCCCCAGCTTCTCGCCGAACTGCTTGGCGAACCACTGGCCCGGGTTCACGGTGTCGAGCTTCACGTGCCCGAACGGGTCGCGCTCCACCGGCGTGCCGGCGGCCTCGAGCTGCTCCACGATCTCGTGCATGCCGGCGCCCTCCGACAGGAAGATGTTCACGTTGCCCTGCTCGTCCATGATCGCCTTGAGCCGCGCGGCCTCGGCGTCGATGTCGAGCGCGAGCTCGGGCACGAAGACGGCGTGGATGTCCCAGCGCTCCCGGGTGAGGCCGATGCCCGGCACCCACTCCTGCGTGTCGAGCCACGTGCGGTACTCGGCCGCGGCAGCCGCCGTGAGCCACCCGCAGTGCCGGCCCATGACCTCGTGCACGATGAGCATGCGCGGACCGGAGCGGTGCTCGCCGATGATGTTCGCCGCGAAGCCCGCGGCCTCCTCGGCGGCGGTCCAGGCGCCCAGCGACTGCTTGATCGGCACCACGTCGTTGTCGATGGTCTTTGGCAGGCCGACGACGGTCAGGTCGTAGCCGTTGTCGTGCAGGTACGCGGCGAGGTCCGCGGCCGTCGTGTTCGTGTCGTCGCCACCGATGGTGTGCAGGACGTCGACGCCGTCGGCCTTGAGCTGCTCGGCAGCCACCTGCAGCGGGTCCTGACCCTCCTGGACGAGCCCACGCTTGACGCAGTCCTTCGCGTTGGTGAGCTTGACCCGCGAGTTGCCGATGGGCGAGCCGCCGAACTTGTGCAGGATGCCGGCCTTCGCGCGCGTCTCGTCGTCGACCACGATCTTGTCGCCGCGCAGCAGGCCGTAGTAGCCGTGCTGGTACGCGATGATCTCGATGTCGGGAGCGATCTCCGTGTATCGCTCAATGAGCCCGCCGACGGCGGACGACAGGCACGGGGCGAAGCCACCTGCGGTCAGGAGGGCGACGCGACGAACCGACATGAGACACACCTCTCGTAGACAACCTTCGGCGCACCCGCATCGGCGGCGCGCCACGACGTCGGCGCTGCGGCCGACCGCGTCATCCTACTGACGTCTCCGTCTCGTCCTGCGGCGGTACCGGCACCTGGACGTCCGGTACGGGACGACCGCCCGGTGCGGCCGGCAGGTGGTCGGCCGCATCGCCCGCGACGGCCGGGTGACCGGTCGCGATCCGGGCCTTCTGCGTCGCCGCGTACACGTCGACGTACTCCTGGCCCGACAGGCTCATCACCGCGTACATGATCTCGTCGGTGACCGAGCGCAGGATGAACCGGTCGTTCTCCATGCCCTGGTAGCGGCTGAAGTCGAGCGGCTCGCCGATGACCACGCCGATGCGCATGACCTTCGGGATCCGCCGGCCCGGGGGCTGCGCCTCGTCGGTGCCCACCATGGCGACCGGGATCACCGGTGCGCCCGACTCCAGCGCGAGACGCGCGATGCCCGTCTTGCCGCGGTACAGCCGACCGTCAGGGCTGCGGGTGCCCTCCGGGTAGATCCCGAACAGGTCCCCGTCCGCCAGGCGACGCAGACCCGTGCGCAGCGCGGCCTCGCTGGCCTTGCCGCCCCCGCGGTCCACCGGGATGGTGCCCACGCCGCGCATGAACCCCGCGGTGAGCCGGCCCTTGATCCCGGCGCCCGTGAAGTACTCCTGCTTGCCGATGAACACGAGCTCACGGTCGAGGACCAGGGGCAGGAAGAACGAGTCGATCACCGCGAGGTGGTTGCTCGCCAGGATGGCAGCACCTTCCTCCGGCACGTTCTCGGCGCCGCGCACCCACGGCCGGTAGACCAGGTGCAGCAGCGGGCCCACGAACACCCGCTTCATCAACCAGTAGAACAACGGCTCACCTCTCGACCCGACACACGGACTGTCCGTCCACCCGAGCCTGGCGCTCGCTCCTGACGACCCCTTGCTGCAGACCGGGGCCGAGCGCGAACCACCCCGACTGCTCGGTCCGACTCTAGAGTGCTCCTATGGCACCTCGCCCTGACGACTCCGACGACGGCGTCCAGCCGACGGGCGCGGACGTCCCGCCGTCCTCGGCCGACGCGCCCGACGAGCTGCTCGGTGACCAGCCCGATCATGTCCCACCGCCGCAACCCACCGACGACGAGGTCTGGGCCGCGATCGTCGCGGAGCTGAGTGAGCTCGACGGGTACGACGGCGCCGACCCGTCCCCGGAGCCGGAGCCGGAGCCGGAGAGCGTCCCGCCGACGGGTGCGAGCGCGGAGCCGTCGGCAGGCCTGTCCTTCCCGGTGGCGCCCTGGGTGGCGGACCGCCGCGTCGTGCGCCCCGCCGCGGACGCGTCGCCCGAGCTGAGCGGTCGCGACTGGGACGGCACCTCGCAGATCGACGACGCCGAGGCGAGCATCGACGAGGAGGAGCACTTCGTGCCCCCCGACCCCGGTCCCGTCCTCGGCGGCGACCCGCTGCTCACGATGGCCTGGTGCGCGGCCGTGGGGATGCCGCTCTTCCTGCTCGTCGTGCTGGTGGTATGGCGAGACGCACCGTCCGCGCTCGTGCAGGCGGCCGCAGCCGTCTTCGTCATCGGGGTCGGCGTGCTGCTGTGGCGGATGCCGCACCGCCGGGACCCGGACGACGACGACACCGGCGCAGTGGTCTGACCGGCGCGGACGACCGCGGTGATCGGCACCCCGTCGTCAGCCGCGTGCGAGGTCGGCCGCGCCGACCATGCCCGCGTCGTTGCCCATCGACGCCACGACGATCGCCGCCTCCGGCCGGTGACCCCGGCCGGAGAGCTGCTCCGCGAAGCTCTTGCGAGCCGGTGCCAGGAGCAGGTCGCCCGCGTCGGCCACGCCGCCGCCGACGACGATCAGCGCGGGGTCGAGCAGAGCGGCGGCCGACGCGGCACCCTCGCCGACCCAGCGGCCGAGCTCGGTGAGCAGCTCGACGGCGAGGGGGTCGCCCTCCTGGGCGGCCTGCGTGACCTGCGGACCGGTCAGCTTGTCGGCGTTCCCGCCCGCCAGCTCGAGCAGCCGGGTCGCGCGCTCGGGGTGGATGATGACGGTGGCCTGCGCGTCCCGGACCAGCGCGCTGCCCGAGGCGTACTGCTCCCAGCAGCCCTCGTGCCCGCAGCCGCAGTAGTGCCCACCGGGGACGACGCGCATGTGCCCGACCTCGGCGGCCACGCCCCAGGCGCCGCGCACGAGCTTCCCGTTGGACACGATGGCGCCACCGAGGCCGGTGCCCACCGTGAGCATGAGCATGTCGTCGACGTCCCGCGCGGCACCGAACCGGAACTCGGCCCAGCCGGCCGCGTTGGCGTCGTTCTCGACGACGATCAGGACGTCCTCGTTCCCGAGGATCGCCTGCACCTTCTGCCGCAGCGGGTAGTCACGCCACGCGATGTTCGGCGCGAAGAGCACCGAGGACCGGTCCGCGGACACGAACCCGGCCGCGGCGACACCGACGGCACTGACCTCGTAGGACCCGCTGAGCTCCAGGTAGACGTCCGCGATCGCCTTGTCGATGCCCGCGACGTCGTCCGGCGACGTGTCGCGGCGCGTCTTGGCCAGGATCGTGCCGTCCTCGTCCACGACCCCGGCCGCGATCTTCGTCCCGCCGATGTCCACACCGATGGCGTGCATGTTCGTGTGTGCTCCTACGCGCTCGTTCCCGTGCTCGCTACCGTCCGGTGCGGGCTCCCACGCTATCCGCCTGCGCGGCCCCGGGCTCACACGTCCGGCGACGCCGCCACCTGTCCGCCGCAGAGCGTACCCATTCGGGTGCTCACCGCGCCGGGCTGCACGTCCCGTATCCTCAGGGCACACTTCGCCCCTCTGTCACTGGAGCCAGCATGGACGAGTTCCACCTCCCGTTGCGCGTCGAGGTCGACCCCTCGAAGAACCTCAACGACCTGTTCGCCGAGCGCGTCACCAGCACGCCCGACGGAGTGCTCGTCGAGCACAAGACGCAGCAGGACGGACCCTGGATCCCCCTGACCGCGCGGGAGTTCGACGCGGAGATCGTGGCCGTCGCCAAGGGCCTCGTCGCGCGCGGCGTGCAGCCCGGCGACCGCGTCGGCATCATGTCGCGCACCCGGTACGAGTGGTCGCTCCTCGACTGGGCCGTCTGGGCCGCCGGGGCCATCCCCGTCCCGCTGTACGAGACGTCGTCGGCCGAGCAGGTCCTGTGGATCCTCACCGACGCGGACGTCTCGCTGCTCGTCGTCGAGTCCGCCGCCCACGCGGCCGTCGTCGACGAGGTCCGCGCCGACACGCCCCACCTGCGCGAGGTGCTCGTCATCGACGACGGCGCCGTCGACGCGCTCGTCTCCGGCGGCACCGAGGTGGCCGACGACGAGATCGCACGTCGTCGCGGGCTCGCGTCGCTGGGCGACGTCGCGACGATCATCTACACGTCGGGCACCACCGGTCGGCCCAAGGGCGTCGAGCTCTCGCACGGCAACTTCTACGAGCTGACCGTCAACGCCGTCGCCGACCTGCACGAGGTGTTCAGCGAGCCCGGGGCACGCACCCTGCTCTTCATGCCGCTCGCGCACGTGTTCGCCCGGTTCATCGAGGTGCTGTGCATCCCCGCCGGCGCGGTCCTCGGTCACAGCCCCAGCACCGTGACCCTGCTCGAGGACCTCGGCACCTTCCGGCCGACGTTCATCCTCGCGGTGCCCCGCGTGTTCGAGAAGGTCTACAACTCGGCCGAGCAGAAGGCAGCTGCCGCAGGGAAGGGCTCGATCTTCCAGCGCGCCGCCAAGACCTCGATCGTGTACTCGCGCGCTCTCGACAACCCGCGCGGACCCAGCCCGTGGCTCCGCCTCCAGCACAAGGTGGCCGACGCGCTGGTGCTGCACAAGCTGCGCAACGCGCTGGGCGGTCAGGCGCGCTGGGCCGTCTCGGGTGGCGCGCCCCTCGGCGAGCGTCTGGGCCACTTCTACCGGGGCCTCGGTCTCAACGTGCTCGAGGGCTACGGCCTGACCGAGACCACGGCACCCGCGACGGTCAACCGGCCCGGCCGCGGCACCAAGATCGGCACGGTCGGCCTCCCCCTGCCGGGCAGCGGGGTCCGGATCGCCGCCGACGGCGAGATCGAGCTCCAGGGCATCCAGGTGTTCCGCGGGTACCACAACAACGACGCGGCGACCGCGGAGTCCGTGCACGACGGGTGGTTCCGGACCGGTGACCTCGGGTCGCTCGACGACGAGGGCTACCTGCGCATCACGGGACGCAAGAAGGAGATCATCGTCACGGCGGGCGGCAAGAACGTCGCGCCGGCCGTGCTCGAGGACCGCATCCGTGCACACCCGCTGGTGAGCCAGGTGGTCGTGGTCGGCGACCAGCGGCCGTTCATCGGCGCGCTCATCACGCTCGACCCCGAGGGCGTGCCGGGCTGGCTCGCGGCGCACGGCAAGCCGGAGATGACGCTGGCGGAGGCGAGCAAGGACGCGGACGTCCTGGCGTCGCTCGACAAGGTGGTCGAGAAGGCGAACAAGGCCGTGTCCCGCGCGGAGTCGGTGCGCAAGTACCGGATCCTCGACACGGACCTCACCATCGCCAACGGCTACCTCACGCCCAAGCTCAGCATCCGTCGCAACGAGGTCCTGAAGGACTACGCGGGCGAGGTCGACGCGCTCTACGACGGCCCGGCGCAGGACTGACGGGTCACACCGACCGCACGAGACGCAGGGGCGGGACGAGACCCGACGCCGCGAGCACGCCGATGGCGTGCTGCTCCGCGGAGTCGAGCTCGACCGCCCCTGCGGCCGCGCCGGCCGACCTGGGCGCACCGCCGGCGACCTGCGCGGCCGGCGACGCGCGCACCGGGATGGTCAGGAACGTCACGACGCAGTCCGCGCACGCGGTGGCGGGCGCCGTGCAGGTGTCGCAGTCGATGATCATGCGTCGGACGCTAGCCACGACCACCGACAACGACGTCAGAGGCGCTGCAGACGGGCCACCAGCGTGCTCGACGGCACCACCCACGCGCCCGCCGTCTCGACGTCCCGGACGACCTCACGGTCGCTCGTCACGACGACGAGCACCCGTCCTGGCGGCTCCGCCTGGACGAGCCGGCGGATGAGGTCGTCGGCGATCTCCCCCACCGCGAACAGCACCCGGACGCCGCGCGCGTACCCGCCGGGCCCACCGGCCGGCTGCGCCTGTCCTTCCTGGCCGTCGAAGCAGCACGTCACCTCGGCGCCGGTGCGGGCAGCCACCCCGGCGAGCCCGTCCACGAGCCGGCGGCGCTGCTCGGCCAGCGACAGCTCGCCGAACCCCGACTTGGAGACGTTGTAGCCGTCGACGATCAGGTGCGCCCAGGGCTGACGGAGCAGCTCGTCCAGGAGAGCAGGGTCGTCCACCGAACGCCCGCGCGAGCCCGGACGCACCGCGACGCGCTCCGTCGGTGGGCTGACGAGATCGGCCGGAAGGTCCGCCACGGGCGGCAGCGCGAGCTCGGACCGCAGGCCGCTCGCCGCGTCGACGATGGTGTCGAGCAGCAACCGCACGCGGACGTCGGCGAGCTTGCGGGCCGCACGCAGCTCCGCGCGGGCCGCGGTGCGCTCGGCGTTGGCGGATCGGCGCTCGTCGAGCGCCTGCGCCAGGTCGGCCTCGGCACGCGACCGCGCGAGCTCGGCCGCGTCGAGGGACGCACGGGCGTCCTCGGCGGCCCGCCGCCCCTCGCTGCGGGCCCGGTCGGCGTCCGAGCGCAGCCGCCGCAGCTCGCGCTGGAGCGCCACGAGCTGGTCCTGGGCGGACCTCGCCTCGTCCCGCGCCGCGGCGGCCTCCGCGCGGAGCCGCTCGGACTCGGCCTGGGAACGCTCGAGCCGCGCCTGCGCCTGTGCCGTGCCGGCCCCGCCGTCGACCTCGTCCGCGGGGAGAAGGTCGCGCCACGCGGCGGTGCCGAGGAGCCAGGCACCGGTCGCCGCTCGCACCGACGGCGGGACAGGCTCCTCCGCGTCGGCCCCGAGGCGGCCTGCGAGCTCCGGGTGGTTCTGCGCCCACACCCGGGCGACCCGGGCGCGGAAGCCGTCGTCCTGCAGCGCGAGCCACAGCGGTCCGGCTCCCGCGGTCGCACGACGTCGGGGAGCGAACTTGTGCACGGCGCGCAGCGACTGCGGCACGTCGGCCGGTTCGGCCGCCCCGAGCACGTCGGCGGCGACCTGCACGAGCGCCGAGCGCAGCGCCTGTGGCACCTCCCCGGCACCGTCGCCGGACTCCTGCGCTCCACCCATGCCCTGCACCCTAGGTCGCGCCACGACCTCACGCGGCCCGACGGCCACCCGGTGGGGGTGAGCGTCGGGCCGCGCGTGTCACCGGACGTCAGGGCGTGGTCGCACCCAGGACGTAGGAGCCGGAGCCGGAGTACGCCAGCACGACGTACCGGTAGGTGCCGGCCGTGCCGTTGTAGGTGAACGCCTCGTTGTTCGACGAGGTCGTGCCCTGCGCGACGGTCGACCACGTCGACCCGCTGCGCTTCTGCAGGTAGAGGTCGAAGTCGGCGCCCGACGGGCCCGCGAGGCAGAGCCGGAAGGTGCCGCTGCGCGTCACGGTCACGGACCCACCGGACGGCTGGGCGACCGCTGCGCCGGAGCTGAGCGAGCCCTGGTAGCTGGCGCCGTAGCCCGTGCACGCCGTCGTCGGGGGCGGCGTGGTGCCGCCTCCGGTGGTCAGCGTGAGGCCGTAGGCGGACAGGATCTCGTTCACCGGCTGGAAGTACGTGGTGCCTCCCGAGGAGCAGTTGCCGGACCCGCCGGACGTCACGCCCTGCGCCTGGGTGCCGGCGATGAGCGAGCCACCGGAGTCACCGGGCTCGGCGCACACGTTCGTCCGGATCAACCCGCTGACCGTGCCCTGCGAGTAGGTCACGCTCGCGTTGCGGGCCTGGACCGTGCCGCAGTGCCACCCGGTCGTGGACCCGGAGCGGCAGACGGACGCACCGACCGCCGCGTCGGTCGACCCGGCCACCGAGACCCGGGAGCCGTCGTAGCGGTTCACCGCGCCGACCGGTGTGTTGCCCGAGGCGGCGCGGACCCACGCGTAGTCGTTGCCGGGGAAGCTCGACCCCGCGAACGTCCCGCTCGGCGACGTCGTCGTCGCACCCGACGTCCCGCAGTGGCCGGCCGTCACGAAGCCGCCGGTCACCGCGAAGCCGACCGAGCACCGCGAGCCGCTGCCGATGTAGTAGGCGTTCCCACCGACGATGTCGATGTAGGTCTGGGGCGCCTCCTCCGTGGCCTCGAACGACACCGAGCCGGCCGGGACGCCCGCACGCTCGATCAGAGCCTGGGCCGTGGCCTCTCCGCCGGGACGCACCGAGACGACGACGGAGTTGGTGGCGACGTCCACGTACCAGCTGGGGACCTGGTCGGCTGCGGCCGGGTCCGCCGCGTCGAGCGACGCCTGCCAGCTCTCCAGCTCGGCGAGCGTGTCGTCGACGACGACCGCCTTCGCGCCCGCCGCCTGGACCGCGGCCGCGGCTCCTTGGTCGGCCACGCCGACGTACAGCACGTTCTGCGTGGGATCGACCCACGCCCCTGCGAAGGAGGCGCCGAGCCGCCGCTCGAGGGCGTCCTCGATGCCTGCGGCGCGGGCCTGGAACGAGAGCCTCGCTCCCGCGTCGGAGCGGCTGATCCCGAGGTCGCGCTCCAGCGCGCGGGCGATCCCGGGGTCGACCTTCTGCTCGATGCCGAGCTCGTGGGGGCTGGTGGATCCGGGGTCGGATGCTGCGGCAGTCGATCCGACCGCCAGCGGTCCGGCGAGGAGCGCGCCGGCCGCACAGGCCGTCACCGCCGCTCTCCAGGTGTGTCGCGTCATGTCTGTCGTCCCTCCGTCGTCACATCGGCCGGGTAGGCCGGTTGTCACGATAGGGATGACAGGTGTCGAGCAACAGATCACTCGCAGGGCATCACACCGCAGTTATGTGGTGGCGCCCAGGGGTCATCCATTCCACGAAGCGCGGGCTGCTCCGGCTGACGGCCTCGGCGTGCGCGCCCACGGCGGCGTCGAGGATCCCCTCGACCGGCAGCGTGACGCTCTCGTCGTGCCACCCGACGTGGTGCGCCCACTGCAGCGGCACGCCTGCGAGGGGGACCACGGAGAGCCCCGGGGTGTCCGGGAACGTCGGCTGCACCAGCGCGACGCCGTGCCCCGCACGCACGAGGTCGACGCACGCCGCCCGGTCCGCCTCACTCACCTTGCCGGGCGTGAACCCCGCTCGGGCGCAGGCCGTCACGAAGCACCGCTGGAAGCACCCCGCACCGGACACCCCGAACCACTCGGCGTCCGCGAGGTCGCTCAGGGTGGCCACGGGACGGGCGGCGAGCGGATGGGCGTCCGGGACCAGCACGAACACCGGGTCGGTGCTCACCCGGGACCACCGGACCCCGTCCGCCGCCGGTGGCTCGGCAGTCCCGCACAGGCCGACGAGCGCCACGTCGAGCACCCCCGACGCCAGCTGCTCCGTGACGCCGTCGACGTCGGGCAGCGTCACGCTCGTCACCTCGACGTCCAGCTCCGAGATCAGGCGGTTGACGAACAGACCGCCGAGCGCCGTGCTCGCGGTGCCCACGCGCACCGAGCGCGTCCGCACCTCCGTCCCGGCCACGATCCGGTGCGCGTCCTCCACCAGCGCCGCCATGGCCGGCAGCAGGACCTTGGCCCGCCCGAGGACGAACTCGCCCAGCGCCGTCGGGCGCGCCCCGCGCTGGTCCCGGGTGAACACGGCGGCGCCGAACGTCCTGTCGATCCGGTTGAGCTGGGCGGTCACGGCCGGCTGCGTGAGCCCGAGGGCGGTGGCCGCGCGCGTCACCGAGCCCTGCTCGGCGACCGTGATGATCAGACGCAGGTGACGCAGCTCCAGCTCCATCGGTCGAAACTATCGACCTCCCGTCCCCAGGGGGAGGTCCGCGGGCTGCGACGCACCGCACGGAGATCCCGCTCGTGTCGGTGGCCGTGGGTAGCGTCCCCGTCATGTCGACCGTCCGCTCCCTGCGCCCCGTCCGGGCGGACGCCATCCCCGACCCCGCCGGTCGCCCGGTCCAGCTCACCCTCGAGGACCTGGGCACCCCGCTGTCGGACGTCACGTTCGTCGTCGTCGACCTGGAGACCACCGGCGGCACGCCCGCCGACTGCGCGATCACCGAGATCGGGGCGGTCAAGGTGCGCGGGGGCGAGGTCCTCGGCGAGTTCCAGACGCTCGTGGACCCCGGCGGCCCGGTCCCACCGTTCATCCAGGTGCTCACCGGGATCACCACCACCATGCTCATCGGCGCCCCGCCGATCGAGCAGGTGCTGCCCAGCTTCCTCGAGTTCTCCCGCGGAGCCGTGCTGGTCGCCCACAACGCCCCGTTCGACGTCGGGTTCCTCAAGGCCGCCGCCGCCAGGACCGGCCACGCCTGGCCCGGCAACCAGGTGGTGGACACGGTCCGGCTCGCCCGGCGCGTCGTCACGCGCGACGAGGCGCCGAACCACAAGCTGTCGACCCTCGCCGGCCTGTTCCACGCCACCGTCACGCCCAACCACCGGGCGCTGGCGGACGCCCAGGCGACGGTGGACGTGCTGCACGCCCTGCTGGCGCGGCTCGCTCCGCTGGGCGTCACGCACCTGGAGGACCTCGCCACCGCGACGGACCCTGTCCCGCAGGACGTGCGGCGCAAGCGCACCCTCGCCGACGGGCTGCCGGACAGCCCGGGCGTCTACCTGTTCCGCGGTCCCGGCGACGAGGTCCTGTACGTGGGCACGTCCACCACGTCGCTGCGTCAACGCGTGCGGTCGTACTTCACGTCGGCCGAGAAGCGCAGCCGCATGATCGAGATGGTCCGGGTCGCGCACCGCGTGGACCCGGTCCCGTGCGCCACCCCGCTGGAGGCGCGCATCCGCGAGCTGCGGCTCATCGCCGCCCACTCCCCCCGGTACAACCGCCGCTCCCGGTTCCCGGAACGGATGCCGTGGGTCCGGCTCACCTCGGAGCCCTACCCGCGACTGTCCGTCGTCCGCGAGGTCAAGGACGAGGACGGCGCCACCTACATCGGGCCGTTCTCCTCGGCGTCCACCGCGCAGCTGGCGGTCGAGGCGTTGCACGAGAGCTTCCCGATCCGGCAGTGCACCCGCCGGCTCCCCCTGGTCGCTCTCGCCGGCACGTCGGCCTGCGTGCTCGCCGAGATGGGCAAGTGCGGGGCGCCGTGCACCGGCCACCAGAGCCCGGTCGACTATGCGGACGTGGTCGACCGGGTCCGGCACGCGATGCTCGCGGACGCGACTCCGGTGGTCGAGGCGCACGCCGACCGCATCGCCTGGCTCGCAGCACAGGAACGGTTCGAGGAGGCCGCGACCGTCCGGGACCGGCTCGGCGGCTTCCTGCGCGGTGCAGCACGCGCCCAACGGTTCGCGCCGCTCGCCGCCTGTCCCGAGCTCGTCGCCGCCCGCCGCAGCGACGACGGCGGGTGGGAGATCGTGCTGGTGCGTTACGGACGCCTCGCCGGGACGGCCCGCGTCGACCGTCGTACCGACCCCCGCCCGACGATCGCGACCCTGCAGGCCACCGGCGAGCAGGTGGAGCCCGGCGTGGCTCCGGCGACGGCGGCCCACCCGGAGGAGACAGACCTGATCCTCGCCTGGTTGGAGAAGCCCGGCGTCCGGCTCGTCGCCGTGGACACGCCGTGGGCGTGCCCGGTGCGGTCCGCGGAAGCTCTGGGCGATGCTGCCACCGCCGTCGGCTCCCTGGACCGGCCGCGTCTCGCCACCACACCGGACGGCCGCGTCGTCCAGCTGGTGCCGGCGTCCGGGAGCGCCGGCGGGGAACGAGAGCTCGACATCACCGAGGCGCGTCCGGTCACGCTCGACCTGGACGCCGCGCGGGTCATCCCGATCAGCGCCCGCCCGCCACGCACGGCATGATGACGACCATGCTGACCGCCATCGTGCTCATCGACTCGGACGCCGCGAGGATCCCGGAGGTCGCCGCGGCGATCGCGGACCTGCCCGGTGTCAGCGAGGTCTACTCCGTCACCGGAGAGGTCGACCTCATCGCCATGGTCCGCGTGCGCGAGCACGACGACCTCGCGGACGTGATCGCGGACAAGGTGAGCAAGATCGAGGGCGTCCTGCGCACCCAGACGTACATCGCGTTCCGCACGTACTCCCAGCACGACCTGGAGCAGGCCTTCTCCCTCGGGCTGGAGGACTGACCCGGAGCGGAGCGCAGGGTCGGTCCGACCACCAGCACGCGGCCCAAGGCCAGTGCCGTCAGCGTGCGCTGGCGGCCCGCCAGCGTGCCAGGGCGTCCGCCGCGGCGCCGGTGTCGAGCGACGCACGCGCGTGCTCGCTGCCCGCTGCCAGTCGCTCGACGAGCGTGCCGTCCGCCGTGCCGGGCAGGGTGCCGTCCGCCACGAGCGCTGCCGCGGAATTGAGCACGACGGTCTCGCGCACGGGACCCGTCTGGCCGTCGAGCAGCCGGCGAGCGACGTCGGCGTTGTAGTCCGCCTTCGCTCCTCGCAGCGACTCGAGGGTGATCCGCGCGACCCCGAGGTCGGCCTCCCAGTCGATCACCGACTCCGAGACGCCCCCGTCCCGCACCTCCCAGATGCGCGTGGGACCGGTCGGGGCGATCTCGTCGAGCCCGTCCTCGCCGCGGAACACGAGCGCGCTGGCTCCCCGTCCGGCGAGCACGCCGGCCAGGAGCGGCGCCATCCGCGCCTCGGCGACACCGATCGCGGCGGACCGGGGCTGGGCCGGGTTGGTGAGCGGCCCGAGGAAGTTGAAGGCCGTGCCGATGCCCAGCTCGGTGCGCGCCGCGGCGGTGTGCCGGAACGAGGGGTGGAACACCTGCGCGAAGCAGAACGTGATGCCCACCTCGGTGGCGAGCTCCGCGACCCGTGCAGGGGGGTGGTCCAGCCGGATGCCCAGCTCTTCGAGGACGTCCGCGGAACCGGACGACGACGACGCGGCACGGTTGCCGTGCTTGACGACCGTGATCCCCGCACCGGCGATGACCAGGGCAGACATGGTCGAGATGTTCACGGTGTGGGACCGGTCACCACCGGTGCCGACGATGTCGAGGGTCCGGCCCGGGACCTCGATGCGGACCGCATGCGCGAGCATCGTGTCGGCCAGGGCGGAGAGCTCTTCGACGGACTCGCCCTTGGTCTTGAGCCCGAGGAGGAACGCGGCGATCTTCGGCGTCGTGGCTGCGCCGCTCATGATCTCGGACATGGCCCACGACGTCTGCTCGCTCGAGAGGTCGGTGCGTGCCGCGAGCGTGGCGAACAGGTCTGGCCACGTGTACGGCGTCGGTGCGGTGAGGGCGTCCGTCATCGTGTGACGGCCGTCGACTCGACGATCGCCGCGACGGCTCCGTGCAGCTCCACGGGGTCGAGCGGGCGGCTCACGACGGCGTCGGCGTTCGACCAGGACGCGAGCCAGGCGTCCTGGGGGCGTCCGGTGAGGACAAGGGTGGGCGGGCACCGGAAGATCTCGTCCTTGAGCTGACGCGCGAGCCCGAGGCCACCGACCTTGTCGGCCTCGCCGTCGAGGATCAGCAGGTCCAGGCTGCCCGACTCGGCCTGCGCGATGACGGCGGCCGCGGTGGCCACCTCGACCCACTCGATGTCGGGGGCACCCCGGCGCAGCCGGCGACCGACCGCGAGCCGCACCTGCGCGCGCGCGTCGACGTCGTCGCTGTACAGAAGGATCCGCGGGCCGGGGGTGGCGGCTCCTGCGTTCTCGGGCTGCGCCGTGCTCATGGAAGGTCCTCACTCGTCGTCGACGTGCGTCCGTTGGGGATTCTGGCACGGCTCGTCCCCCTGGGGTGGGCAGGCCCGCGTCCGGGTCTCCCGAGCGCATAGCACGGGCGTCGCGACGCGCCGCGCACGGAGGTTCCGCCACGGCGCCAAGGCACCCTCGCAGCGTCCCTGCGGAGGCTCCAGATCCGCGTGATCTCGGGGCGGCTCCTCGCGCGCGAGGCCCCGGATCATGACGGTGTGACATTTACCTGAGGCCACGCTGAGCGTCCGACGTCCCATGGGGGTGCGTCATCAGCCATAATGACGATCGTGTCGACCGCAACGGCTGCCCCGCGCACCAGCCCCCACGTGAGCGTCAACCGACCCAACCCGGTGTCGGTAGGCACGATCGTCTGGCTGGCCAGCGAGCTCATGTTCTTCGCCGGCCTCTTCGCCATGTACTTCACGTTGCGTGGCGCCGATCCGGAAGCCTGGGCGGAGAACACCCCCAAGCTCAACATCACCTTCGCCGCGATCAACACCACGGTGCTGGTGCTGTCCTCGGTGACGTGCCAGATGGGTGTGTGGGCCGCGGAGCGGTTCCAGCCCGTGCGCACCGGTTCCCTGATCCAGGTGAACCGCTGGGGCATGAACGAGTGGATGGCCCTGACGTACCTCATGGGCGCCTTCTTCATCGGCGGACAGATCTACGAGTACGCCGAGCTCGTCCACGAGGGCCTCACCATCGCGTCGAGCCCGTACGGCTCGGTCTTCTACCTGACGACCGGGTTCCACGGTCTGCACGTCGTCGGCGGTCTGCTCGCCTTCCTCTTCCTGCTCGGTCGGTCCTTCAGCGCCAAGCGGTTCGGTCACCACGAGGCGACCACCGCGATCGTGACGTCGTACTACTGGCACTTCGTCGACGTCGTGTGGATCGCGCTCTTCGCCGTCATCTACCTCCTGAAATAGAGGCGGCGGGCGCCCCCGCCCCTCGCTTTCCGTAGTCCCTATCCCCCATGTGCGAGACGAGGATCGATCCGTGAAGGCACTCGCAGCCCGCAGGCAGGATCGGCGTGCGCCGATCGTGCTGCTCCTGCTGGCGCTGCTGCTCACCGGTGGCCTGTACGCGGTGCTGGCACCGACGTCGGCCGACGCGACGCCTGTGCAGGCGAGCACCAACGACATCGCGACCGGCGAGAAGCTGTTCCAGGCCAACTGCGCCTCCTGCCACGGACCGGCCGCGTCCGGCACGGCGAGCGGCCCGTCCCTCATCGGTGTGGGCGCCGCAGCCGTCGACTTCCAGGTCGGTACCGGTCGGATGCCCATGCAGATGAGCGGGCCGCAGGCGCAGGTCAAGCCGGTCCAGTTCGACCAGGAGCAGATCAACCAGCTCGCCGCGTTCGTCGCGTCGCTGGGTGCCGGTCCCGCCATCCCCACCGCGGAGCAGGTCGACCCCGCGCTCGGTGACGTGGCCAACGGGATGCTGATCTTCCGCACCAACTGCGCGATGTGCCACAACGCCGTCGGCGCCGGTGGTGCGCTGTCCCAGGGCAAGTTCGCCCCCAGCCTGTGGGAGACCACCCCCACCCACCTGTACGAGGCCATGCTGACCGGCCCGCAGTCGATGCCCGTCTTCAACGACGCGAACATCACGCCCGAGGAGAAGCGCGACATCATCGCGTTCATCGACCAGCAGGGCGGCACGTCGCCCGGCGGTCTCAACCTCGGCGCCCTCGGCCCGGTGAGCGAGGGCCTGTGGGCCTGGGTCGTCGGCATGGGCCTGCTCATCGGCGCAGCCGTCTGGATCGGAGCGAAGTCCTCGTGACCAACCACGACACCGGCCACGAGGCCAACAACGAGATCGTCACGCACGAGCCGGGCGTGCTGCCCGACAGGTTCGAGGACCCGGGTCACCCGGAGCACCACGACCGCCTCGGCGACAACGACCCGAAGGCGAACAAGAAGGCCGAGCGACAGGTGGTCGCCCTCTTCGCCGTCTCCGTCATCGCCACCATCGGCTTCCTGGTCGCGTACTTCGCGCTCCCGCCGGGCGACACCCCGGAGTCGATGCTCCGTTCGAACCTCGCGCTCGGGCTCGGGCTCGCGCTCAGCCTCCTGGGCATCGGCTTCGCGGCCGTCCATTGGGCCAAGGCGCTCATGAACGACCACGAGAAGTCCGAGGAGCGGCACCTGCAGCGCAGCTCGGACGAGAACCGCGAGGCCGCGGTCACCGTGCTGAAGGACGGCGCCGCGGACTCGGCCATCGGTCGGCGCGGCGTGCTCCAGGGCGCGATGATCTCCGCGCTGGCGCTCTTCCCGCTCGCGATCATCGTGCCGTTCGTCGGCAACATCGGCGACGACTGGAACGTCTCCAAGTTCCGGCACACAATGTGGAAGAAGGGCACCAAGCTCGCCACCGACCCGACGGGCCGGCCGATCAAGGCCGCGGACGTCACGATCGGTTCGGTGTTCCACGTGATCCCGGAGGACCTCCACGAGGCGGAGCACCCGCTGGACGAGAAGGCCAAGGCCGTCGTCCTGCTGGTCCGTCTCGACCCGGCCGACCTCACGGAGGCCGAGGACCGCAAGGGTTGGTCCTACGACGGGATCGTCGCATACTCGAAGATCTGCACCCACGTGGGTTGTCCGGTCGCGCTGTACGAGCAGCAGACTCACCACCTCCTGTGCCCGTGCCACCAGTCGACGTTCGACGTGGCGGACGGAGCGAAGGTCGTGTTCGGACCGGCGAAGCGGCCTCTGCCGCAGCTGCCGATCACTGTCGATGACGAGGGCTACCTGATCGCTCAGAGCGACTTCACCGAGCCCGTCGGCCCGAGCTACTGGGAGCGTCTGGCCCGATGACGACCACAGCCACCCCGACCCCCGTCGAGAAGCTCGCCGCGGGCACCGCGGACTACCTGGACCAGCGCACCGGCATCGGCACGTTCGTCAAGACGTTCGCGCGCAAGATCTTCCCCGACCACTGGTCGTTCCTGCTCGGTGAGATCGCGCTGTTCAGCTTCATCACGATCCTGATCTCGGGCGTCTTCCTCACGATCTTCTTCGTGCCGAGCATGAACGAGGTCCACTACGAGGGCCCCTGGGCCGCCATGAACGGCATCGAGATGTCCGAGGCGTTCGCCTCGACGCTCCGGCTGTCGTTCGAGGTGCGCGGCGGTCTGCTCATGCGGCAGATCCACCACTGGGCCGCCCTGATCTTCATGGCCGCGATCGTGACGCACATGATGCGGGTGTTCTTCACGGGCGCGTTCCGCAAGCCGCGCGAGGTCAACTGGGTGGTCGGCTTCCTGCTGCTCATCCTCGGCCTGGCCGCCGGCTTCTCGGGCTACTCGCTCCCGGACGACGTCCTGTCGGGCAACGGGCTGCGCATCACCGACGGCGTCGTGCGGGCCATCCCGATCATCGGCAGCTACACGTCGTACTTCATCTTCGGCGGCGAGTTCCCGGGCCAGGACCTGATCCCGCGCCTCTTCACGGTGCACATCCTGCTGGTGCCGGGCATCATCCTGGCGCTGATCGGGCTGCACCTGTTCTTCGTCGTGCTGCACAAGCACACCCAGTACCCGGGCTCGGGCCGGTCGGACAAGAACGTCGTCGGCTACCCGCTGTTCCCGATCTACGTGGCGAAGGCCGGCGGCTACTTCTTCACCGTGTTCGGTGTCATTGCTCTGATGGCGGCGACGATGTCGATCAACCCGGTCTGGAACTACGGGCCGTACGACCCCTCGCCGATCTCCGCCGGAGCCCAACCGGACTGGTACATGCTCTTCCTCGAGGGCTCTCTGCGCCTGATGCCAGGGTTCACCGAGGTCGTGATCGGGCACTACACGCTGTCGCTCAACGTGATCATCCCGGCGATGGTCGTGCCGGGCATCCTGTTCACGCTGCTCGCCGCGTACCCGTTCATCGAGGCCTTCGCGACGGGCGACAAGCGTGAGCACCACGTCCTGGACCGTCCCCGCAACCGGCCGTTCCGGACCGCGTTCGGCGTCTCGCTCCTGACGGCGTTCTTCATCCTGGTGCTGGCCGGGTCCAACGACCTGATCGCGACGCACTTCCACATGTCGCTCAACGACATCACGTGGGCGTTCCGCGTCCTGATCTTCCTGGGTCCGTGGTTCGCGTTCTGGGTGACCAAGCGCATCTGCCTCGGCCTGCAGCGCAAGGACCGCGAGCTCGTCCTGCACGGTCACGAGACGGGACGCATCGTCCGGTTCGCCAACGGTGAGTACATCGAGGTGCACAAGCCGCTGGACGCTCACGAGCGCTGGCTGCGGGTGCAGCACGACGCGATCCGGCCGCTCGAGATCGAGCCGGCGGAGGACTCGCGTGGTGTCCGCCGCAAGGGCTATGCGCTGGACCGGATGCGTCAGCGCCTCTCGCAGACGTTCTACGAGGACCGCATCGAGCCCGTCACCCCCGCAGAGCTGGCGGCGTCCCACTCGCACGGTGAGCACGACACGATCGGGTCCACCGGCGAGCACGCACCGGCCGAGCTGACCAGCGCTGTGGGCGGCGGGCAGCACCTGGTTAATCCGCAGGATGAGACAGCCCCCGAGTGGCGGAATCGCTGATCCTGAGCAAGAGTTGACCGTGGAGTCGGGGGGGG
>NZ_JBFULY010000008.1:0-254338 GCF_054049655.1 Cellulomonas sp. P5_C5
CCGGCCCCCGTCAAGGGTCAGGAGACCGTGCCGGTCACGCCCTGCACGAAGTAGTCCATCTGCTCGATGGTCTCGATCGGCGGCGTGTCACCCTCGGGCACCATGACGGTCCCGTCCTGCGCGGTGACCGGTCCGACGAACGGGCTGCCACCCGCCTCGAGGTCCGCGGCCGCGGCGGCGATGAGCGCCTGGGTCTCCTCGGTGACGCTGGGCCCGAAGGCCGAGGCCACGAAGGGGTTCGCGCCGCTGGCCATGTTCGCGCGGTAGTTGGCGTTGTACTCGCTGCCCGTGAAGTCGCCGTCGATCGCCGTCTGCACGATGTCCGTGTACAGCGGACCCCAGTCCCACTCGGACCCCGTGAGCCAGCCCTCGGGAGCCAGGGACGACGCGTCGGCGTGGTAGCCGACGGTGTACGCGCCGGCGGCCTCCGTGGCCTCGATGATCGTCTTGGTGCAGTCCTGGTGCTGCGTCATCACGTCGACACCGGAGCTGAGCAGCGACGCCACCCGGTCCGCCTGGGTGGCCGGGTCGCACCAGCTGGTGGTCGAGACCGCGACGACCTCGACGTCCGGACGCACCGACTGGGCGCCGAGTGTGAACGCGTTGATGTTGGCGAGCGTCTGCGGGATCGGGATGGCGTAGACGTAGCCCAGCTTCCCGGTCTGCGTCGCGGCTCCCGCGGCGATGCCCGCGAGGTACACGGGCTCGAACACGCTCCCGAAGTACGTCCCCATGTTGGCGGGCACCGGGTCGAGCAGCCCACCCTGGTGGACGACGACGACCTCGGGGTGCGCCTCCGCCACCTGCTTGGCGGCGTCCAGGTGGCCGTAGCTGGTGGCGAAGATGATCGTCGCCCCCTGCGCGACCATGCTCTCCATCGTCGTGGCGGCCGTGTCGTCCTCGGGGATGTTGTAGGCCTCGAGGACGTCGAGGTCGGGGAACTCCTCGCGCAGCGCCTCGACACCCTGGAAGACGGCCTGGTTGTAGCCGAAGTCGTCCTTCGGCCCGACGGCGATGACACCGACCGTCGTGGCGTCCGCGCCCGGGGCCGAGTCACCGGCGGGGGCGGAGCCTTCGCTGTCGGGGGCGGTGACGGCAGGGCTGCACGCGGCGAGGACCGCTACCACCGCCGCGACGAGACACACGCGGGCTGTTCTGGTGAGGCGCATGGTGATCCTTCTGTTCGGGGGGGCGGGGACCATCAGGTGGTGCGGCTGTTGTCGAACACCTTGAGCAGCTCGTCCGGGGCGGCGAGCATCGTGCGGCGGCCCAGCACCGCCAGGACGACGAGCGTGAGGACGAAGGGCACGGCGTTCAGCGCGAACTGGTTCACGGCGATGCCCGAGGTCTGCAGCACGGACGCCAGCGACAGCGCGGCACCGAACAGGTACGCGCCGGCCATGATCCGGATGGGGTTCCACATCGCGAAGATCACCAGGGCCACGGCGATGAACCCGCGGCCGGCGATCATGTTCTCGAACCAGCTGTTGGCGTACGCGATGGAGATGTGCGCGCCCCCGATGCCGGCCAGCGCGCCACCCGCGACGGTCGCGCAGTAGCGGACGGCCTTGACGGAGTACCCGTGCACCTCGAGCGCCTCGGTGCGCTCACCGGCCGTGCGGACCAGGAGGCCGACGCGGGTGCGGAAGAGCACCCACCAGATGACGGGCGCCGCGACGTACGCGATGTACACCAGCGGGTCGTGGTCGAACAGGATCGGGCCGATCCCGGGGATCGCGCTCAGGCCGGGCACGGGGACGGGCGTGAACGCGTTGATCTGCCGGCTCACGTAGCCGACGCCGAACAGCGCGGTCACCCCGAGGGCCAGGAAGTAGAGCGTGAGGCCGCTGGCGAACTGGTTGGCGCGCCGGCTGACCACCAGGACCGCGTGCATCAGGCTCAGCAGGGCACCCGCGAGCGCGCCGCCGAGGACGCCCAGCCACGGGTTCCCGGTCTCCGCGGTCACGGCGTACCCGCCGAGGGCCCCGAGCAGCATCGCCCCCTCGGTGCCGAGGTTGATCACGCCGCCCCGCTCGGAGATCGTCTCCCCCAGGCCGGCGTACATGATGGACGTGCCGCCGCGGACCGCCCCGGCCAGGATGTCGATGATCACGAGCGCACCTTCCGCGGGCTGGTCCAGCCGAGGACGGCCAGCAGCACCAGACCCATGAGGATGTTGACGCTCGCGGCCGGCAGGCCCGAGCCGATCTGGAGGCTGTTCCCCGAGACGGCGATCGCGGCGAGCACGAGCGACGCGACCAGCAGCGGCAAGGGCTTGTGCCGCGACAGCCAGCTGGCCAGGAACGCGACGTAGCCGATGGTCAGGCCGAAGGTCGGCCGCAGCTTGTACTCCATCCCGGCGAGCTGGATGAAGCCCGCCAGGCCGGCCAGCGCACCGCCGATGAGCAGCGCGGTGAGCAGCAGCGTGACCACCGGCAGCCCCGCCCGGCGCGCGGCCTCCGCGTTGCCGCCGACCACCGACAGCCGGAAGCCCCACGTCGTGCGGGACAGGGCGAACCAGACGGCCCCGGCGGCGACCACCGCGAGGGCCACCCCGACGTGGATCGCGGTCCCGGCGAACACCGGGAGCTTCATCGCGTCGTTGAGCTCGACGCTCGTGGACTGCCCGAGGGCCGCCGGGTCCTTCCAGGGTCCGAGGATGAGGAAGAGCATCGAGTACAGCGCGACGTAGTTGAGCAGCAGCGTGGTGACGGCCTCGTTGACCTTCACGACGAGGCGCATGGCCGCGGCGATCCCGGCCCACGCGGCGCCCGCCACCATCGCGGCCAGGACCATCAGCAGCAGKACGAGCCACGGTGACGCGACCGGCGTGAGCCACAGCGCCACCCCGGCGGCTGCGACGGCCCCGATGATCAGCTGCCCCTCACCACCGACGTTCACCAGGCCGGCGCGGGCGGGCACGACGACGGCCAGCCCGGCGAGCGCGATGGGTGCGGCCCGCAGCACGATCTGCTGGAACTGTCCCGGCTGCGTGAGGGTCGACGTCCAGATGTCGGCGTAGACCGCGAACGGGTCGGCACCGTTGGCCAGCACGAACGCCCCGAACACCACGAGTCCTGCGATCAGGGCACCGATCCACCGCAGCAGGGTGGAGCCCCGGCTCAGGAACCGTCCCCGGCCGGCCGTGCTCGGCGGTGCGGGCGGTGGCGGGAGCGGTGGCGCCGACTTCTCGACTTCCTGGCTCATGCCACGCCTCCGAGCATCAGTCGTCCGATGGACATCCGGTCGGCACCCGCGGTGTCGACGACCCCGACCAGGTGCCCGTCGTGCATGACGGCGATCCGGTCGGCCACGGCGATGAGCTCGTCGAGGTCCTCCGAGACCATGAGCACCCCGGCGCCCCGGGCGCGGTGCTCCAGCAGCAGCTCCTGCGTGCGGCGGGTGTTCGCGACGTCGAGCCCGCGGCTCGGGTACGCCGCGACGACGAGCGACGCGTCCTGGCCCAGCTCGCGCGTCAGCAGGACGCGCTGGATGTTGCCGCCCGACAGGGACGAGAGGGTCCGCTTGGTGGGCGCCATGTGCAGGCCGACGCGCTCGTCGAGCACCGCGGTCCGCGCGCCGACGGCCGGCCAGTCGATCCCCAGCCCGCGGCGCGGTACGGCCCGGCCGTCGAGCACCATGTGCTCCAGCACCGTGAGCCCCGGCACGACCGAGTCCACGACCGGGTCCTCGGGCACGGCGACCGCACCGGTCAGCCCCGGCACCGACTCACCGACGCGGACCGAGCCCGACGTCACCGGCCGCAGCCCGAGCGCGACCTCGCACAGCTCCTTCTGCCCGCTCCCCGCGACCCCGGCGACACCGACCAGCTCGCCCGGGTGCACCTCGAGGTCCACTCCCTTGAGCGCGACGTGCCCGCGGTCGCCGAGCGCCGTGGCGCCCTGGAGCTCCAGCACGGCACGCTCGCGCGGCGGCACCGCGACGCGTTCCACCGCGAGCGGCGGCACCCGCCGGCCCACCATCGCCTCGACCAGCTCGGCGTCGGAGAAGTTCCCGGGGTCCTCGGCGTTGAGGATCACCTGCCCGCCGCGGAGCACGGTCACCTGGTCGGCGATCGTGCGGACCTCGCCCAGCTTGTGCGTCACCAGCACCACGCCGAGGCCCCGGTCACGCAGCTGCGCGACGACGCCGAACAGCGCCTCGACCTCCTGCGGCGCCAGCACGCTCGTCGGCTCGTCGAGGATGACCAGCCGGGCTCCCGTCATGAGGACCTTGAGGATCTCCGCACGCTGCCGCTCGCCGATCGACAGGTGCCGGACCTTCGCGGACGGGTCGACGGCGAGCCCGTACGCCTCCGACGCCTCCGTGATCCGGGCGGCCAGCCGGGCCAGGCGCAGGGTCGGCCCGTCCGGCAGGGCGAGTGCGATGTTCTCCGCGACCGTCAGCGCGGGCACCAGCCGCAGGTCCTGGAACACCATGCCGATACCGAGCGCTCGTGCGTCGGCGGGGCTGCCCGGTGACACGGGGGCGCCGTCGACGAACATGCGCCCCTCGTCAGGGGTGTAGACGCCGTAGATCATCTTGAGCAACGTGCTCTTGCCGGCCMCGTTCTCCCCGATCAGGCCGTGCACGGTCCCGGGCAGGACGGTGAGGTCCACGTCCCAGTTGGCCTGCACCTCGCCGAACCGCTTGGACAGGCTGCGCACCTCGAGGAGCGCGGCGGGCTTGCCCACCCGACCTCGGGCGCGGGCGACGGCGTCGGTGGTCATGCGCGTGGCCGCTGCGTATCCAGAGCCGTATCCGCTCGCGTATCCATTACGGGAGGCTAGGAGCGCGATGTTTCGGACATTCGCGACATACGTAACACTTGCGTGTCTGACCTGGGACGGCGCCTACGCTCACGCCATGGCGACCCCGCGCGTGCTCCTCGTGCACGGAGCAGCGACGACGTCGCGGATCTGGGACCCGGTGTGCGACCTCCTGCGGGACGACGGCCTCGACGTCGTCGTCCCCGACCGGGCGAGCAGCGGCGACCTCACCACCGAGCTCGACGCCCTCGCCGGGCTCGCTGACGGCGCGGTCGTCGTGGGCGTCTCCGGCGGCGCGACCCTCGCCCTCGCCCTCGCCTCGGACCGGCCGCTCGCCGGTGCCGTCCTGCACGAGCCGGCGGTCGGGTCGCTCGTCCCCGGCCTGCTCGACCACGTCGTCGCCGGCTTCACCTCCGGGGGTGTCCCCGGCTTCGGCGCCGCGCTCTACGGACCCTCGTGGACGCCGGCGATGGCACCCGCCGACCAGGACGCGGTCGCCCGCGACCTCGCGATGTTCCGCCGGTTCGAGCCCGCTCCCCTGCACCCGGGGCAGGGCGCCGTCGTGGTCACGGTCGGGGAGCTCTCATCGCCGGCCCGGCACGACGCGGCCCGGGCGCTGCACCACCTGCTCAACGTCGAGGTGCGCGTCCTGCCCGGCACCGGGCACTTCGTCCAGCACGACGACCCGGCGGCGCTGGTCGCCGTGATCCGCTCGGTCGTCGAGGGAGCGGGCGCTCAGCCCCGCCCGCCCGGCTGACCTCCGGCACCCCCGCCCCCGGACGGGACGGTGCCGGTGTCGACCCGCACCACGAGCGACACCCGGAACCCCGCGTCGACGTCGCCGGTGACGGTGCCCAGCTGGTCGACGCCCCCGTCGTCGCCGAACACGTCGTCCGTCGCCAGCGTCAGCGACGACAGCGTCGTGACGGACCCCTCGTAGCCTGGTGTGGCGTACACCGTGTCGCACACGTCCTGCGGCAGCGCGACCTGCGAGGTCGCGACGGCGTTCGTCGCGTCCGTGATCGCGTCGACGTCGGGGTACACCTCGAAGTGCACGTGCGGCCAGCGACCGGTGTAGCAGGCCGGGAAGACGCTGCTGAACGTCACGGTCCCGTCCGGGCCAGCCACCTGGACGCCCCGCAGGTACGTCACGTCCTCCAGCCCCGGCGAGTACAGCGAGTACCCGCCGTCGCGGTCGCAGTGCCACACGTACACCGCCGCCCCCTCGAACGGCACGTCGCCGCGGGCCATGTCCAGGACGGTCAGGGTGAGCGTCATGGCCACGCCCTCGGCGGTGGCCGACCCGTCGATGCTGCTGCGCAGGTCGCTGCGGACCACACCCGACTGCTCGAGCACGTCCGGTCCGTTGGACCCGTCCCCGGGGTACGGCCCGGCGGTCTCGTCGGGGATCTCACCGCCGGAGGCCGTCTGCGTCGCAGGCGAGGGCGTGCACGCGGCGAGCGCGGTGACGCCGAGCAGCGACAGCACCGCGCGGCGCGTCACCAGGGTTCCCACGTCGAACGGGAGCCCCTGGTCGACGACCTCCTCGTCCGGACGCACCAGCAGCCGCCCCTGGTACGTAGGGCCGCCGTCCGACGGGACGGCCTCGGGAACGCGCGTCATGTCCGACCTCCGGTCCGGGCCCGCGGGCGCGAGCCTTCTGCCCCCATGCTGCGCGGCCAACCTAGGAGCGCGCTGTGCCGCGCCTCAGACCCTGCGGGTGCGGACGAACAGCACCACCCCGACGACCGCCACGGCGAGGCCCACGAGCACGTACGGCCACGGGTTCGCCTCCACGACGCACGCGGACGCGCCGGTCACGCCCCCGGTGCAGAACGGCCCCGGACCGTGCCGGTTCAGCCACGCGAGCGCGAACGGGAGGGCAGCCAGGCCGGTGACCACGCCGAGCTGCGCCGGACGCAGCCCCTGCCGCACGACGAGCAGACCCCCGACCAGCAGCAGCGCGAGCGCCACGAACAGCCCGCCCGGGATCCCGAGCCCCAGGCCCGCGCCGATCCCGGCACCGAGCAGCACCCAGCCGAGGAACGCCCCGACGCCCGTACCCGGGAGCGGGGCGCGGACCTCCTCGGCCCACAAGGTCAGAGCAGGCCCAAGGCCTGCACCGCGTCGCGCTCCTCGACGAGCTCCGCGACGGACGCGTCGATCCGGGACCGCGAGAACTCGTCGACCGACAGGTCCGGGACGATCTGCCAGCGGCCGTCGACCGAGGTCACCGGGAAGGACGAGATGAGCCCCTCGGGCACCCCGTAGKAGCCGTCGGAGACGATCCCGGCGGAGGTCCAGTCACCMGCGGGCGTGCCGTGCACCCAGGTGTGCACGTGGTCGATCGCCGCGTTCGCCGCGGAGGCCGCCGACGACGCGCCGCGCGCCTCGATGATCGCCGCGCCCCGCTTGGCCACGGTCGGGATGAACGTGTCGCGCACCCACGCGTCGTCGCCGACGACCTCGAGCGCGGGCCGCCCGCCGACCGTGGCGTGCGACAGGTCCGGGTACTGCGTCGCCGAGTGGTTGCCCCAGATGGTCAGGCGCGCGATGTCCGCGACGGCCGCACCGGTCTTGGTCGCCAGCTGCGAGACCGCACGGTTGTGGTCCAGGCGCGTCATCGCCGTGAAGCGCTCGCGCGGCACGTCCGGCGCGTGCGACGCCGCGATGAACGCGTTCGTGTTGGCGGGGTTCCCGACGACCAGCACCCGCACGTCGTCGGCGGCACCGGCGTTGATGGCCGCCCCCTGGGGCTTGAAGATGCCGCCGTTGGCCGAGAGCAGGTCGCCGCGCTCCATGCCGGCCGTGCGCGGGCGCGCACCCACCAGCAGTGCGACGTTGACGCCGTCGAACGCGGCTGTGGCGTCGTCGTAGATCTCGACGCTGTCCAGCGTGGTGAACGCGCAGTCGTCGAGCTCCATCGCGGTGCCCTCCGCGGCCTTGACGGCCTGCGGGATCTCCAGCAGGCGCAGGCGGACGGGCGTGTCGGCGCCGAGCAGCTGGCCGGACGCGATGCGGAAGAGCAGCGCGTAGCCGATCTGCCCGGCGGCTCCGGTGACGGTGACGGTGACGGGCGAGCTGGCCACGGAACGGGCTCCTTCGATCGGCGACGACGGCGACCTCACGCTACCCCGCAGACGACGGACGGCGCCCACCCTGACAAGGGTGGACGCCGTCCGGACGAGACTGGCTCAGGCGAGCTTGGCCGCCAGGTTGGCGTCGAGCGTCGCGAGGAACTCCTCGGTGGTCTGCCACGCCTGGTCGGGGCCGACGAGGGCCGCGAGGTCCTTGGTCATGGCGCCCGACTCGACCGTCTCGATGACGACCTGCTCGAGCGTCTCCGCGAACTGCGTGACCTCGGGCGTGCTGTCCAGCTTGCCGCGGTGCTTCAGGCCACCGGTCCAGGCGTAGATCGACGCGATCGGGTTGGTCGACGTCGGCTTGCCGGCCTGGTGCTGGCGGTAGTGGCGCGTCACGGTGCCGTGGGCCGCCTCGGCCTCGACCGTCTTGCCGTCGGGCGTCATGAGCACGGACGTCATGAGGCCGAGCGAGCCGAAGCCCTGGGCCACGGTGTCGGACTGCACGTCGCCGTCGTAGTTCTTGCAGGCCCAGACGTAGCCGCCCTCCCACTTCATGGCCGCGGCGACCATGTCGTCGATGAGGCGGTGCTCGTACGTCAGTCCGGCGGCCGCGAAGTCGGCGGCGTACTCGGCGTCGAAGACCTCCTGGAAGATGTCCTTGAACGCGCCGTCGTAGGCCTTGAGGATCGTGTTCTTCGTCGACAGGTACACCGGGTAGCCGCGCTGCAGGCCGTAGGCGAACGAGGCGCGCGCGAAGTCGCGGATCGAGTCGTTGAAGTTGTACATGCCCATCGCGACGCCACCGCCGTCGGGGTACGTGACGACCGTCTGGTTGATCGGCTCGGAGCCGTCCGCGGGGGTGTACGTCAGCGTCAGCGTGCCGGCGCCGGGGACCTTGAAGTTGGTCGCCTTGTACTGGTCGCCGTGGGCGTGACGGCCGATGATGATCGGCTTGTTCCAGCCCGGCACCAGGCGCGGGATGTTGCTGATGATGATGGGCTCGCGGAAGACGACGCCGCCGAGGATGTTGCGGATGGTGCCGTTGGGCGAGACCCACATCTTCTTCAGGCCGAACTCCTCGACCCGCGCCTCGTCGGGCGTGATCGTCGCGCACTTGACGCCGACGCCGTGCTCCTTGATGGCGTTCGCCGCGTCGATCGTCACCTGGTCGTCGGTGGCGTCGCGGTGCTGGATCGACAGGTCGTAGTAGCGCAGGTCGATGTCGAGGTACGGGTGGATCAGGCGGTCCTTGATGAACTGCCAGATGATGCGCGTCATCTCGTCGCCGTCGAGCTCGACGACCGGGCCGACAACCTTGATCTTCGCCATGCGGGGATCTCCTGTGCTGGGGACGGAAGGGGGCACGGCACGTGATGCGGGGTGCCGGCGCGGGTCCGGGGACAAGATTACTCGACGTCGAGAGATCTGCGTGAGTCCGCCCCTCGGCGCGCACCGTGACCGATGACACCAGTACTGGCATGCTGGCACCCACCAGGGGCGAGACGCTGCTCACCGCGTCACCACGACCGCACAGCCGGACGTGGCAGGCTCCGCGCGCACCGCCCTTCCATCGACGGTTACTCACGACAGGATCGACATGTCACAGGACAACCCCGACAAGGCCGCTGGCTCCCCGGAGCCCGACGAGGCCACCGCCGCCGGCACGCCCGCACCCGAGGAGGCGACGGCCGCAGCAGCCGCCGACGCCGCCGCGCCCGCCGCTGCACCGGTCGCTGAGCCCGTCGAAGAGCCGGTCGCCACCCCCGACGCCGACGAGGACGTCGTCGTCGAGGAGCTCGACGCGTACGTCGTCCCGGCGGGCACGGTCGTCGTGACCGGACCGAGCCTGGTCGCCCGCCTGGGCGCGGAGGCCTTCGGCACGTTCACGCTGGTGCTCGTGGGCCTCGGCATCGCGCTGTACGCCGGCCTGCCCAGCATCGGCGGCGGCACCATCACCGTCGCCCTGGGCTTCGGCATCGCGGTGCTCGCGAGCGCCATCGCCGTCGGGCACATCTCAGGCGGCCACTTCAACCCGGCCGTCACGATCGGTGCCGCCATCGGCGGCCGGACCCCGTGGAAGGACGTACTGCCCTACTGGCTCGCGCAGCTGGTCGGCGGCATCCTCGCCGCAGCGGTCCTGTTCATCTCGGTCCCGTCGAAGCTCCCCGGCCTGATCGACGCCAGCGGCTCGGCCACGACCCGGTCGTTCTTCTCGTCGGTGTCCAACGGCTACGCCGCGCACTCGCCGCTGAGCGGGATCTCGGGCGGTCAGGTCGAGTTCTCCCTGGTGAGCGCGCTGCTCGTCGAGATCGTCGTCACCGCCGTGTTCGTCGGCGTCATCCTGGGCGCCACGGACCGCCGCTCGGCCAACAAGCAGGCGCCGTTCGCCATCGGCCTGTCGCTGGCCGTGCTTATCATCGTCGCCATCCCGGTCACGAACGCGTCGCTCAACCCGGCCCGCTCGACGGCGTCGGCGATCTTCTCCGACAGCTGGGCGCTGAGCCAGCTCTGGCTGTTCTGGGTCGCCCCGATCGTCGGTGCGGCGCTGGCCGGCCTGGTCTACCGGGCGTTCGCCGCCGAGCCGGTGGAGGACAACCTGCTCGAGGAGGACGACGCGTACGTCACGACGGACGACGTCCTCGTGGTGACGGAGCGCTGACGCCCAGCTGACCCCGCACGAACCGGACGCCCGGGACCTTCACGGTCCCGGGCGTCCGTGCGTGTCAGCGGGGCAGGATCTGCGCGAGCACGGCCAGGCCCGCCCCCAGCAGGACGAGCACGGCGACGTCCAGGGCCTTCGCCCGCACGGTGATCGCGACCGGCCCGGGCGACGGCAGCACGGCGCGGACCACGGCGCACACCAGCACGACACCGGCGAGCACGAACGCACCCGCCCGCGTGCCGACGACGAGCGCCACGACCGTGGCGACGACGATGCCGGAGCTGGTCCACCACAGCGACACGTTGCGTGCGGCGTCGAGCGACGCCCGGGCGATGGCGCGCGGGTCCAGGGGTGCCTGCTCGACCGGGATCGGGCCGGTCGCGGGCGGCTGGTCGGGAGCCGGCTGGTCGGGCAGCGGGGCCTCCCGGCGCACGGGTTCGGCAGTGTGCGGGTGAGCGCCAGCGACGCGGCGTACCTCGGCTGCCCCGCTCATGCGCTCCTTCACCATCTCGCTCGTGCCTCCCCGACGGGAGACTACCGTTGCGAGGTGACCGCCCGGACCCACGACGACCGCAGCGGCGCCGCTGACGCCCGACCACCCGGTGACGTGCTCGTCGTCGGGGCGGGTCTCGCCGCCACCCAGACGGTCGCCGCGCTGCGGGAGCGGGGGTACGACGGACGGGTCACGGTGCTCGGCGCCGAGGGCGTCGCCCCGTACGACCGGCCGCCGCTGTCGAAGCACCTCCTGGACCGGCCGCGGCCGACGTGGCTCGCCGACGAGCTCGGCGCCGACCTGCTCACGCTCGCGGACGAGGTCCGTCTGAGCAGCCCGGCACGTGCGCTCTCCCTGTCCGGGGCGCGACCGGAGGTGCTCACCGACGACGGCCCCCTGAGCGCCGACGCCCTCGTCGTGGCCAGCGGCGCCCACGCCGTCCGGCCGCCGGGCTGGGAGGCTGCCCTGACCCTGCACACCGCCGCCGACGCGGAGCGGCTCCGGGCGGCACTGGCGCCCGGCGCCCGGCTCGTCGTGATCGGCGCGGGGTGGATCGGCGCGGAGGTGGCCGGTGTCGCCGCCGCCGCGGGGGTCGACGTCGTGGTGGTCGAGGCGAACGGTGCCCCGCTCGTGGCGGCGCTCGGCCCCACCGTCGGGGAGCTGACGGTCCCCTGGTACGCCGCGGCCGGTGTCCGGCTGCTGACCGGCGAGCACGTCGTCGAGGTCGGCACCAACGGTGTGAGCCTCGCGGACGGCAAGATGGTCGCCGCCGACGTCGTGCTCGCGGCGGTGGGGGCGCGCCCGAGCACCGGCTGGCTGGCCGGTGCGCTCCCCCTCGAGCAGGACGGCTCGCTGCGGGTCGACGAGCACCACCGGGTGGTCGGCGCACCCGGCAGCGTGCGGGCGGTCGGGGACGTCGCGCTGCGCCGGTCCTCCCGGCACGGCTGGGTGCCCGGCGGGCACTGGGACGGCGCGCTGCGGGGACCCGCCGCGCTCGTCGCCGACCTGCTGGGCGACCCGGGGACCACCGACGTGGCGCCCTACGTGTTCTCCACGCAGCTGGGCCACGAGCTGGCCCTGTTCGGCAGCCCGCACATCGACGACGAGGTCGTCCTGCGCGGCGTCCCCGCCGACGGCGACGGCTGGGGCGCGCTGTGGTTCCGGCGGGGTTCCGACGAGGTCGGCGCGATCCTCACCGTCGACCGCCCGCGCGACGTCGGCGCGGCTCGCAGGCTGTTCACCGCGCCGGGACTGCCCCGGCTCGACCGCACGCTGGCGCGCGACCCGGGGCGGCCCCTGCGGGAGGCCTCCGTCGTCTAGTGCGCGAAGTGCCGCGTGCCTGTCAGGTAGAGCGTCACGCCGGCAGCCTGCGCCGCGGCGATGACCTCCTCGTCCCGGACCGACCCGCCCGGCTGCACGATGGCCCGCACGCCGGCGTCGATGAGCACCTGGGCACCGTCGGCGAACGGGAAGAACGCGTCCGAGGCCGCCACGGCACCCCGGGCGCGCTCGGCGTCCCCGGCGTTGGCGCGCTCGACCGCGAGCCGGCACGAGTCCACGCGGTTGACCTGTCCCATCCCGACGCCCACGGACGCTCCCGCGTCGGCGAGCAGGATCGCGTTCGACTTCACGGCGCGCACGGCCCGCCAGGCGAACGTCAGGTCGACGAGCGTGGCGTCGTCGGCAGCAGCACCGGCCGCCAGCGTCCAGGCCGACGGGTCGTCGCCGGGGGCGTCCACCTGGTCGAGCTCCTGGACGAGCAGGCCGCCGCTGACGGCACGCCGCTCGGTGCGCACGCCGTCCACCGGGGCCACCTGCAGGAGCCGGATGTTCTTCTTGCGCGCGAGGATCTCGAGAGCCTCGGGCTCGAAGCCGGGGGCGACGACGACCTCGGTGAACACCGGCGCGATCTGCTCCGCCGCGGCGGCCGTGAGGGTCCGGTTGGTGGCGATGACGCCGCCGAACGCAGAGACCGGGTCGCACGCGTGCGCCTTCGCGTGGGCGTCGGCCACGTCGGCGCCCACCGCGATGCCGCACGGGTTGGCGTGCTTGATGATCGCGACGGCGGGGTCGGCGTGGTCGTGCGCGGCGCGCCACGCGGCGTCGGCGTCGACGTAGTTGTTGTAGCTCATCGCCTTGCCGTGCAGCTGCTGCGCGCCGGCCAGCCCGCGGCCCGCGGCGCCGTCGGGCGTCAGGTAGAGCGCGGCCTGCTGGTGCGGGTTCTCGCCGTAGCGCAGCACCTCGCCGCGCACCCACGTCGTGCCCGTGAACGCCGGGAAGCCCGAGTCGGCGGCCTGCTCGTCGGGCGCGTAGTCGGCGGCGAACCAGCTGGCGACGGCGGCGTCGTACGCGGCGGTGTGCGCGAACGCGTCCGCCGCGAGCAGGCGGCGGGCGGCCAGCGTGAAGCCCCCGGCCCCGACGGCGGCGACGACCTCGTCGTAGCGCGCGGGGTCGACGACGACGGCCACGCTCGGGTGGTTCTTGGCGGCCGCGCGGACCATCGACGGGCCGCCGATGTCGATCTGCTCGACGCACTCGTCGGGCCCCGCGCCGGACGCGACCGTGGCCGTGAACGGGTAGAGGTTCACGACGACCAGCTCGAACGGCGCGATGCCCAGCTCGTCCAGCTGCGCCAGGTGCTCCGGCAGCCGCGTGTCGGCGAGCACGCCCGCGTGCACCCGCGGGTGCAGCGTCTTGACGCGGCCGTCGAGGCACTCGGGGAAGCCGGTGAGCTCCTCGACGCGCGTGACCGGGACGCCGGTGCCGGCGATCGTGGCGGCCGTCGATCCGGTGGAGACGATCTCGACACCGGCGGCGTGCAGCGCGGCAGCCAGGTCGGTCAGGCCGGTCTTGTCGTAGACGCTGACGAGGGCGCGACGGACGGGTCGCTGGTTCTCGGTGGAGGACATGCGCGGCGGCTCCTGATGCAGGGTCGGCTAGGGCGGACCCATGCACCCAGGCGGGCGGTGCGAGGCGGGGCACTGCGGCCGCTCCCCGGTGGTTGAGCCCACCTGCGCCAGTCACGACCGGGGCCGAGTCTAGCCGAGGCGTCAGCCGACGATCGCGTGCCGCCCGTCGACCCGCAGCCYGCCGCGCGCGATCCGTCCGACCCACTCGACCAGCAACGGCTGCTCGACCGCCTTGATCCGCTCGTGCAGCGTGCCTTCGTCGTCGTCCGGCAGGACCGTGACGGCCGCCTGCGCCAGGATCGGCCCGGTGTCGACGCCCTCGTCGACGACCATGACCGTGCACCCGGTGACCTTCACACCGTGCGCGAGCGCGTCCCGCACGCCGTGCGCACCGGGGAACGACGGCAGGAGCGCCGGGTGGGTGTTGACGATCCGCCCGCCGAACCGGCCGAGGAACGTGGCACCGAAGAGCTTCATGAACCCGGCGAGCACGATCAGGTCGGGCGAGAACACCGCCACCGTCTCGGCGATCGCCGCGTCCCACGCCGCCCGGTCGTCGAAGTCCTTGACCGACACCACCGCCGTCGGGATGCCCGCCTCGCGCGCGATGTCGAGCGCCCGGATGTTCGGTCGGTCCGCGACCACCGCCACGACGCGCGCACCGTAGGCGGGGTCGTCGTGGGCCGCCAGCAGCGCCGCCAGGTTCGAGCCGGTGCCCGAGACGAGGACGACCAGCCGGCCGGACTCGCGGGTGGCCGGGGCGGGGCGCGGGGGCGTCTCGTGCGTCACGCGGCCGACCCTACCGGCGCGGGGCTCGGAGCGGCCGGACCGTCCGGCGTCCGCCGTTCGTGCGCGAGAATGCACGGGTGAGCAACCCGTACGCGCCGCCCGAGGACCGTCCGCGCCCGCCGGACGGCGAGCAGACGGATGCCCCCCGCGCCTACGGCGCCCCCGAGTGGCCGCYGCCCGCACAGCGGCCGGAGAACGCCGTGGCCGCCCAGCCCGAGCCTCCGGACCCGGAGGCCGTGGCGCTCGCCACCAAGCACGCGCGCCTGTTCGGCGTGCTGATCCTCAGCTCGGTGCTCGTCGGGACGCTGCCGCTCCCCTGGCAGGCGGCCTCGCTCGTCTTCGCGCTCGCCGCGATCGTCGTCGGCGCCTGGGCCCTGGTGGCCGCCGTCCGCTCGCGGGGCCGTGGCCTGGTGCCCATGCTCGCCGTCGGCTCGGTCCTCGCGCTGGTGTGGACGCTGTACCTGAGCGTGCAGCTCACGCTCTGGCCCGTGCAGCAGGCCCGGCAGGAGTGCCTGCAGCGTGCGCTGACCATCAGCGCGACGAACGCGTGCGAGTCGCAGTACGAGCAGGAGGTCCGCACCCGGCTGGACCCCGGCGGCACGGGGTCCTGACCGCCGTCAGTCCCCGTCGCGCCGCACGGTCGCGCGCAGAGCGCGGCCGAGCTGTGCCCGCAAAAGCGCGTCGCTGGGCAGCGCCACCAGCAGCGACCCCACCAGCACACCCGCACCGGCAAGCAGCCCGACGACGAGGCCCTGCGCCCCGACGTCAGCCAGCCGGTCGGAGCCGATCCCGCCACTCGCCAGGGTGACGAGCAGCGTGACGACGGCGGTGGCGCACGTCGCGGCAGTGGCGCACGCGAGCGCCGTGTCCCACCACCGCTGCGGCACCAGCCGGCGGTGGACGTAGAGCCCCACGACGGTGCCGACCACCACCAGGACGAGCGGGGCCAGGCTCGTCGCCGGTCCGAGCACGTCGGAGGACGGGAGCGCGCCGAGCATCGGCACCGCGGGCAGCGCACCCCCGACCACGTCGTCGGGCGCGAAGTGCGTCCCCTCACCGACCGCGAAACCGGCACCCGTCAGCCACGCGAGCGCCCAGACGACCAGGTTCGGCAGGTAGGCCAGCTCGGCGACCGCGAGCACCGCGCCGCCGACGGCGTCCAGCCCGAGCCCCCGCACGACGTCCCCGATGGTGGCCCGGCCGGCCACGATCCACAGCAGGGTCAGCAGGGCGGCGACGAGCACCAGCGCGGCCGACGCGAGCACCCCGCCGGTGGCGCCGGTCCGCACGGGTGACGGGCAGCGGGACCACACGGGTCGGGTGAGCGCTCGCCACGACGGCGCCTCGGGACGCGCGAGCAGCCCGGCGCCGAGACCGACCGCGGACACCGTCGCACCTCCGACCAGGGCACGAGCCAGGTCCGCCCCCGCGACGCCCGTGACGAGCGCCAGCAGGACGGCGACGAGGGTGTACGTGCCCACGCCCGCCGCGTACGCCGACCACGTCGCCAGCCCCGACCGGCGGGCCGAGGCGTAGCAGACGAAGAGCGCGAGCAGCGTCACCCCGAGCGGCACGAGGGTCACCACGACGGGGCCGACGTGCGCGGGCACCCCGTGCCCGAGCAACCACAGCGACGAGCCCACGCCCACCGAGCKGAACCAGCCGACCCCGCTGTTGGACGGGTCCGCCGACGTCGCGACGTAGGCCGCGACGGCGGGCAGCGTCAGGACCAGGAACGAGAGCAGCGCGGCCTGCAGCGCGGACAGGATGCCCGCGACCCAGCGCGGCGCACCGTCGAGCGCGCTCGTGAAGAAGGTGGGCGCCGGCTCGTCGGACAGCGTGCGGCGACGGCGACGGTCGACGACGGGGGTGCCCCCCGTGCGGGGGCCGGTGGCGCTCACCGTGCCATGGTCCCTGCCGGGCTCGCCGGAAGGACGAACCCGGCGCGGCGCGTCGGCTGTCGGGTCAGACACGTCGACCCCGGTGAGCGCGGCTCACCGGGGTCGACGGGGTGGGGTGTCAGCCGAGCAGCTGGCGCGCGAGCTCGGCCGTCTCGGACGGCGTCTTGCCGACCTTGACGCCCGCGGCCTCGAGGGCCTCCTTCTTGGCCTGCGCGGTGCCCGACGAGCCGGAGACGATCGCGCCGGCGTGGCCCATCGTCTTGCCCTCGGGCGCCGTGAACCCGGCGACGTAGCCGACGACGGGCTTGGTGACGTGCTCGGCGATGTACGCCGCGGCACGCTCCTCGGCGTCACCGCCGATCTCACCGATCATCACGATGACCTCGGTGTCKGGGTCCGCCTMGAACGCCGCGAGGGCGTCGATGTGCGTGGTGCCGATGATCGGGTCACCGCCGATGCCGATGGCCGTGGAGAACCCGAAGTCCCGCAGCTCGTACATCATCTGGTAGGTCAGCGTGCCCGACTTCGACACCAGGCCCACGCGGCCCGGGCCGGTGATGTCCGCCGGGATGATGCCCACGTTGGACTTGCCGGGGCTGATCAGGCCGGGGCAGTTGGGGCCGATGAGCCGCACGTTCTTCTCCAGCGCGAGCGCGAAGAACTCGGCGGTGTCGGCCACCGGGACGCCCTCGGTGATGATGACGACGAGCGGGATGCCCGCCTCGATCGCCTCGACGACCGCGGCCTTGGTGTGGGCCGGCGGCACGAAGACGACGGAGACGTCCGCACCGGTGGCGTCCATCGCCTCGGCGACGGAGCCGAACACGGGGACATCCGTGTCACCGAACGCGACGGAGGTCCCCGCCTTGCGAGGGTTCACCCCGCCGACGACGGACGTGCCGGACGCGAGCATGCGGGTCGTGTGCTTCTGGCCCTCGGAACCCGTCATGCCCTGGACGATGACCTTGGATGCCTCGGTCAGGAAGATCGCCATGGTGGTGTCTGCTTCTCTCTGGGTCTGTCTCAGTCAGTCTCGGTCAGCGGGCTCAGGCCGCGGCGTGGGCGAGCTCGGCCGCCTTGTCGGCGCCGCCGTCCATCGTGTCCGCGATCGTGACCAGCGGGTGGCCGGCCTCGGCGAGGATGCGACGACCCTCGACCACGTTGTTGCCGTCCAGGCGCACGACGAGCGGCTTGGAGGCCTCGTCGCCGAGGATCTCGAGGGCCGCGACGATGCCGTTGGCGACGGCGTCGCACGCCGTGATGCCACCGAAGACGTTCACGAACACGGCCTTGACCTGCGGGTCCGTGAGGATGATGTCCAGGCCCGCGGCCATGACCTCGGCGCTGGCGCCGCCACCGATGTCGAGGAAGTTGGCGGGCTTGACCCCGCCGTGCGCCTCGCCGGCGTAGGCGACGACGTCGAGCGTGCTCATCACGAGCCCGGCGCCGTTGCCGATGATCCCGACCTCGCCGTCGAGCTTGACGTAGTTGAKGTCCTTCTCCTTGGCGCGCGCCTCCAGCGGGTCCGCCGCGGCGGCGTCCTCGAGGTCGGCGTGCTCCGGGTGGCGGAAGCCCGCGTTCTCGTCGAGCGTGACCTTGCCGTCGAGCGCGACGATCTCGCCGTCCTCGGTGAGGACCAGCGGGTTCACCTCGACGAGCGTGGCGTCCTCGCTGCGGTAGACGGTCCACAGCGTCTGCAGGACCGCGGCGACCTTGGGGGCGATGTCGGGCGCGAACCCTGCGGCGGCGACGATCTCGTCGGCCTTCGCCTGGTCGATGCCGGTGCGCGGGTCCACCGCGACCTTGGCCAGGGCGTCGGGACGCTCCACCGCGAGCTGCTCGATGTCCATGCCGCCCTCGACCGAGCACATGGCCAGGTAGCGGCGCTCGGCGCGGTCCAGCAGGAGGGAGAAGTAGAACTCGGTCGCGATCTTGGCGCCCGCGGCGATCATCACGCGGTGGACCGTGTGGCCCTTGATGTCCATGCCGAGGATCTCGGTGGCCTTCTCGGCCGCGTCGTCCGCGGACCGGGCCAGCTTGACGCCGCCGGCCTTGCCGCGGCCACCGACCTTGACCTGCGCCTTCACGACGACCACGCCGGGCTGGCCGCCCAGGAGCTGCTCCGCGCCGGCGCGGGCCTCCTCGGGAGTCGTGGCGACCACGCCGCCGAGCACGGGAACGCCGTGCTTCTCGAAGATGTCACGTGCCTGGTACTCGAACAGGTCCACCTGGTCTGGGTCCTCTCATCACCGGCATTCGACGGCCTCTGTGCGGCCGAAACGCCCCGGTCGATGGTAGCGGGCACGCGGAGATCTCTTCACATCGAGAGATGTGGCGTTCGCAACGCCGGATCGTCCACACATTCTCCGCAACCCCTCCCCCGAATCGTCCCGATCCGCTACGTTCCCCGCATGGATCCGGTGACGGTCGTGGCTGCACTGCTCGGCGACCGATGAGCGCGCCCTCGGACACGGCGCCCACGGCATCGGTCGCGCGCCTCGCCGTCCTGCGCGAGGTGGCGCACCGCATCGCGGACCCCCGAGCCCTCGGGCGGCCCGTCCTGGTCGGGATCGACGGCATGGACGGCGCGGGCAAGACCGTCTTCGCCGACGAGCTCGCCGCCGAGCTGCTGCGGGCAGGCCGCACCGTCGTGCGGATCAGCGTCGACGGGTTCCACCGCCCGCGCGACGAGCGCTACCGCCGTGGCCGGCACTCCCCCGAGGGCTTCTGGGCCGACTCCTACGACTACGACGCGCTGCGCACCCAGGTCCTGGAGCCGTTCGCGCCCGGCGGGTCCCGCCGGTTCCGCCGGGCCGTCCGCGACGTCGCCAGCGACACGGCGCTCGACCTCCCGCGCGAGCACGGCACCGACAGCACGGTGCTCATCGTCGACGGGATCTTCCTGCACCGCGACGAGCTGGCCGCCTGGTGGGACTTCTCCGTGTACCTGGACGTCGACTTCGCCGAGACGTTCGCCCGCATGGCCGTCCGCGACGGGTGCTCGCCGGACCCGACCCACCCCGCGAACGCGCGCTACGTCGAGGGGCAGCGCCACTACCTCGCCGCGTGCCGCCCGGCGACGCGCGCCACGGTCGTCGTCGACAACCGCAACCTCACCCGCCCGCGCGTGATGCTCGACCCCTGACCCTGAGCCCTCCGGCGTCGCGGTCCTCACTGCGCAGGGGAGTCCCCGCCGGCACGGGCAGGCCTGCGTCGCGCCAGGTCAGGACCCTGGTCCACGGCGGGCGTGGGCGGGTGGCCGCTCGGCACGAAGGCGATGGCGACGAGAGCGGCCACCGCGACGAGCGCGGGTACCGCGACGGCGGGGCGCTGCGCCGTCGCCACCAGGGGCCCGACCCCGGGGACGGTGACGACCGGGACGAGGGCTGTACGGACGACGTACGGCTGGGGGTCGGCCGCGTCGTTCGCATCCCCCTGCATCTGGACGGCGACCACGCCCTCGCTCGAGCTCTGCGCCGCGGGTGTCACGGACACCACGCGGTGGGTGATGAGCCGGTCGTCTGCGCTCCGGAGCGTCGCGACGTCGCCCACCGTCAGGGTGTCGGCGGCCACCGGGCGCGACACGACGAGGTCGCCCGTCTCGTAGGTGGGGCGCATGGAGCCCGACGTCACGACGAGGGGTTGCACGGCGCCGAGGCGGACAGCGACGAACAGCGCGAACCCGAGGACCCCGACGACCGCKGCGACGGTCAGGAGCGCGTCGGCCAGGATGCGCAGCGCCCTCACGGTGCCCTCCAGGTGGCGGTGACGGGGACCGCGGGCACCGGCGCGATCTCCTGCCCCGCACCGGTGCCGAGCGTGCCCGCCGCACCCCAGCAGTAGATGTCGTCGTCGTCGGCGATGGCGCAGGCGTGGTTCCCGCCCACCGAGATCGAGGTGAACAGGACTCCGCCCGGCTGCTGGACCGCCACGGGGACCGGGCTGCTCTGGCGGACCGGCACCGCCGTGGTGCCGAGCTGCCCCTGGAAGTTCGAGCCCCAGCACCACGCCTGGCCGGTGCTGTCGAGCGCGCAGCTCGAGTCGATACCGGCGGAGACGGCGACCATCGTGCGCCCGGTGAGCCCGACGACCAGTCCGGGCTCGGTCAGCGCTCCGCTCTCGCCGTCGTTGACACCGAGCCTCCCACCCGATCGCAGTCCCCAGCAGTACACCTGCGCGGCGGCGATCGCGCAGGTGTGGAACACCCCCGCCGTGATCGCGTCGACCGGTGCCGCCGGCATCGCGCCCTGCAGCACCTGGACGGGGGAGGTGTATGCGACGTTGACGGTGCCGACGCCGAGCTGGCCCTGCTCGTTCGTGCCCCAGCAGTAGTCGACGCCGGCTGCGATGAAGCAGGCATCCTCGAAGCTCGACGTGAGTGAGGAGATCGGCACCCCCGCGGGGAGCTGGCTTCCCGGGTCCTGGGCGACGCTGGGCAACGCGATCGGCGCGTTGGCCCAGCTCTGCGGCGCCGGGKGGGCCGGGCGAGTGAGCCCGACCTGCAGCCCCCAGCACGCTCCGGGCGTGGCTTGCAGCGGAGCKAGCTCCGTCACCGCGCACGTGATGTCCTGCCCGGCCACGACCTCGCGGACCACCCGACCGTCGAGCGGTGACTGGTACTGGTTCCCGGTGCCGGCGGGGAGGTCGTACACCGCCGTGGGCACGGACACGGACGGCGACTGCCACGGCTCCGCGACGTTGAAGTTCCCGAGCTTCCCTCCACCGGCTCCCCAGCAGTACGCGCGACCGCCGGAGGCACCGCACGCGTAACCGTTCCCCGCGCTCACGTGGTCGGCCGTGCCCACCGCCATCGCGGTCACGCCGTTGCCCGCGGACACCGGGACATCGGCGTCGGCGGTGCTGCCCACGCCGAGCTGGCCGTCGCCGCCCTCGCCCCAGCACCACATGTCTCCGACGACGAGAGCGCAGGTGAAGCCGAGACCGGCATCGAGCTCGTTCGGGACAAGGGCGGGGAGGATCAGCACGTCGGCTTCGGCGTACACCTGGTCCTGCCAGGCAGCCGAGGTCATGCTCGGCACGAGCGCCGCCACCGCGAGCAGGATGCCGACGACCGCGACCGACAGGACGGCCCAGCGTCGTCTGATCCTGCGCGTCCTCGTCACGACGTCCACCCCGTCGACCCCGCCCGCCGACGCTCCCGACCCCACGTACGCAGCGTCAGGCCCAGCGCGACGAGCGCGAGCGCCGCTGCCCCGAGCGCGGCGATCTCGGCGCCGGTGGTGGGCAGGTACCCCGGGCCGGCGGGGGCGGGTGGCCCTCCCCCACCAGCCACGGGAGGAGCCGACGGCGACGGAGCGGGCGTCGGCGGCGGCGCGTCGGGTGCGAGCAGGTGCAGCTCGTAGCTGACCCTGCTCGCCGCATTGGCAGGGGCCGCGCTGTCCGCAGTGATCCCGACCCGCAGGTACGCGACACCACTCTCCGGGACGGGCACGTCGAGAGTGGCGTCCATCCCGGCACCGACCGAGCCCGCGACGAGCACGACCTCGCCGGCGCTGCACCCCTGGGCCGTCCACGCGACCGCGCACACCTCCACCCGCGTCGTGAGGTACGCGGCGAGCTCACCCGTACCGGACACGACTGCGCGGACGACCGCCGCACCGTCGGGCGCGTCGGGGGTGACGGTCGCCGTGCGCACCTCGGTCGTCCCGGGTTCGATCCGCTCGAACTGCAGCGTGCCGGGCGACACGCGCGGGTCCGGCACGGCCGCGACGACCGTGCCCGCACGCGCGGGCACCGCCGCCCCCGGGAGGGCAGCGATGAGCGTGGCAGCGAGCACCACGACGAGGGCCGCGCCCCCGACGTGGGACTGCGCTGGTCTACCGAGCACTGCGTGACCTCGACGCGCCGGCGAGGATCAGGGCGCGGTGACGGGGTCGACGGACTCCCCGTCGGCCCGCACGATGATGGTGCCTGCCGCATCCTCCACCACGGTGTCGTCGGCGGAGACGGTGAGCGTGAAGGTGGCCACATCCCCGGGCGCCAGGTCCTCCGGCGGGATCGGGTCGGTGAAGGCCACGACGGCGGTGACCCCCGCAGGCAGGGACGACGTGGGGTCGAGCCCGATCGCGGTCAGGTCCGCCGTCCATGTGCTCGCCGGGTCGTTGCGCACGTAGCCGGTCAGCACGACGGACTCCTCGGGCGCGACCTGGATCTCGTCGAAGGTCAGCGTGATCGCGGTGATGTCGTCGGACTCCTCCCATGCCGCGCCGTCCGGCGGCGCGTCAGGCGCTGCCTGGTCGGCGGGAAGTGCACCTTGGAGGTTGAAGTTTCCGGTGGTGACGTCGGCGTCGAAGAAGACCACGTCCGTCCATGCGGCGCTCGTGAGCGCTGCGCCCACGCCGAGAACCGCCAGTCCTGCCAGCCCGATCTTGATCCTGCGTGCGCGTCGAACGTCCACCGTGAACCTCCCCAGTCCACTCGTCCAGCGTCCCGACCCGGCACTGGATCTGGCTTCAGGGTGCTCGCGGCGCCCGAAACGTGCAACAGGTCACCTGTGCCATGTACGGCCCCTGACTCGCACGTCGCGCTCGGTCGCGACCGCGTCAACGTGGATTGACACATCTCCGCGCGTCAACGTAGGTTGACATCCATGTCCGATGAGCTCATGACCGCCGCCGCCGGTGCGGCCGAGCCCGCCGACGGTCTGCGGGCCGTCCGCTCGCTGCGCGCGCTGGCCGACCGGCTGGAAGCCCTGCACGTCGAGCGCGCCCGCCGGCTCGGCTGGTCCTGGCAGCAGGTCGCCGCCGCCCTGGGGGTCTCCCGGCAGGCGGTCCACAAGAAGTACGGGAAGAGGTTCGGCTGATGTTCGAGAAGTTCGCCAAGGACGCGCGCGAGGCCGTGGTTCACGCCCAGGACGAGGCACGATCGCTCGGTGCGGACCGGATCGGGCCGGAGCACGTGCTGCTCGGCACGGTGCGGGCACCCGGCACCGTGGCCGCGCAGGCGCTGGGACGGCTCGGTGTCGACCACTCCACGCTGCTCGCCGCGGTCCGGGCACTGCCGGCGCACGCCATCGACGCGGACGCGCTGGCCGGGATCGGGATCGACCTGGCGTCGGTGCGGACGGAGGTCGAGGCGTCGTTCGGCCCGGGTGCGCTCGACGCCGCGACGGGGTCGAGCCCCAGGAAGGGGMACCTGCCGTTCGATCCCTCCGCCAAGAAGCTGCTCGAGGTCGCGCTGCGTGAGGCCATCCGCTGCAAGCACCGCCGGATCGACAGCGGTCACCTGCTGCTCGCGGCCGTCCGGCTGGACGACACCTCCGCCTACCGGACGCTCGCCGCCGTCGGCGTCGGACCGGACGCCGTGCGCGAGGCGGTCACCGCGGTGTGGGCCGACGTACCGGTCGGCTGACGATGACCACCTGGACGCTGTCGACCGTCCTGCGGACCCGGGCGTGGGCGTCGACGCGTCAGAGCTTGGTGACCGGGGAGAACCGCAGCAGGAGCCGCTTGACGCCGTCGGTGCCGAAGTCGACCTTGGCCACCGCGTTCGGGCCGGCTCCTTCGAGCGCGATGACGGTGCCCAGCCCGTACGAGTCGTGCGTGACGCGGTCACCCACCGACAGCTGCGGGATGGCGGAGTCCGGCCGGGGCTTCGCGGAGCCGAAGGTCGCTCCGGTGGACGGCAGCGTGGGACGCGTCTCGCGCTCGACCCGCGGCGCTGAGGTCGCCCGGTAGCCACCGCCGCCGGAGCCGTAGCCCGAGCCCCATCCGCCGCGCAGCTGCGAGGTGGAGGACTCGCGACGACGCCAGTCGATGAGCTCGTCCGGGAGGTCGTCCAGGAAGCGACTGGGCGGGAACTCGTTGGGCACGCCCCAGGCCGTACGGACGGCGGCGCGTGAGATGTACAGACGTTCCCGCGCCCGGGTCAGTCCCACATATGCGAGGCGACGCTCCTCCTCGAGCTGCTGCGCGTCCGACAGGGACCGCTGGTGCGGGAAGGTGCCGTCCTCCATCCCCGTGAGGAAGACGACGGGGAACTCCAGGCCCTTGGCGGTGTGCAGGGTCATCAGCGTGACCACGCCGGGGTCCGGACGGGCTTCGCCGTCGTCGTCCCCGCCGTCGTCGTCCGGGATCTGGTCAGAGTCCGCGACGAGCGAGACACGCTCGAGGAAGTCGGCGAGGACACCCTCGGGGTCGCTCTGCTCGAACTCGGAGGCGACCGCGTGCAGCTCGGCCAGGTTCTCCACCCGGGAGCCGTCCTGCGGGTCGTCGCTGGCCCGCAGCTCGGCGAGGTAGCCGGAGCGCTCGAGAACGGCGCCGAGGACCTCGGCGGGTCCGGCGCTGGACGCGAGCACGCGCAGGTCCGTCATCATCGCCGCGAACGCCGACAGCCCGGTGATCGCGCGCGTCCCCAGGCCCGGGACCTCGTCGAGCCGGTCGAGCGCCGCGCCGAACGAGATGCGCTCGCGCTCGGCGTAGGACGCGACCATCGCCTCCGACCGGTCCCCCAGCCCGCGCTTGGGCACGTTGAGGATGCGGCGCAGGCTCACGTCGTCGTCGGGGTTGTCGAGCGCGCGCAGGTAGGCGACCGCGTCCTTGATCTCCTTGCGCTCGTAGAACCGGGTGCCGCCCACCACCTTGTACGGCAGGCCGACGCGGATGAGCACCTCCTCCAGCGCCCGGGACTGCGCGTTCGCGCGGTAGAACACGGCGACGTCACCGGGCCGGACGCCGTCGGAGTCGCCCAGGCGGTCGATCTCCTCGGCGACGAACCGGGCCTCCTCGTGCTCGGTGTCCGCGACGTACGCGACGATCTGGGCCCCCGCGCCGGAGTCGGTCCAGAGGCGCTTGTTCTCGCGGCCGGGGTTGCGGCTGATCACCGCGTTCGCGGCCGAGAGGATGGTCTGCGTGGACCGGTAGTTCTGCTCCAGCAGGATGGTCCGCGCGTCCGGGTAGTCCACCTCGAACTCGAGGATGTTGCGGATGGACGCGCCCCGGAACGCGTAGATCGACTGGTCCGCGTCACCGACGACCGTGAGCTCGCCGCGCGGCAGCTCCATGTCCGTCGAGTCGTCGACTATCCCCCGCGACGAGCCGACCAGCTCCCGCACCAGCGCGTACTGCGCGTGGTTGGTGTCCTGGTACTCGTCGACGAGCACGTGCCGGAACCGCCGTCGGTAGTGCTCCGCGACGGCCGGGAAGGCGCGCAGGAGGTGGACCGTCGTCATGATCAGGTCGTCGAAGTCGAGGGCGTGCGCCTGCTTGAGCCGGGCCTGGTAGCGCGTGTAGACCTGCGCGAGCGCGGTGTCGAAGTCGTTGGCCGCGCCGCCCCCGGAGGTGGCCGCGAACGTCTCGGGGTCCACGAGCTCGTCCTTGAGCGAGGAGATCTTGTTCTGCAGCGCCTTAGCCGGGTAGCGCTTCGGGTCGAGGTCCAGCTCCCGGGCGACGAGCGTCAGCAGGCGCTGGGAGTCCGCGGAGTCGTAGATGGAGAAGCTGGACCGCAGGCCCAGGGTCGCCGCCTCACGCCGCAGGATCCGCACGCACGCGGAGTGGAACGTGGACACCCACATCCGGCCCGCGGCCGGCCCGACGAGCCCCTCGACGCGCTCGCGCATCTCCGCTGCGGCCTTGTTGGTGAACGTGATCGCGATGACCTCGCCCGCCCGCGCGCGGCCGGTGGCCAGCAGGTACGCGATGCGGTTGGTCAGCACCCGCGTCTTGCCCGAGCCGGCGCCGGCGACGATCAGCAGGGGCCCGCCCTGGTGCAGGACGGCCTCACGCTGCTGGGGGTTCAGACCGCGGAGCAGCGCCTCGGCCTCGCCCCGGCGACGGGCCGCAGCCGCCTCGCCCGAGGGGTCTGCGGAGGCGCCCGGGATGGGCAGGGCGAGGTTCTCGAAGAGCGACGTCATGGCCCCTCAAGGATAGGCGCCGCGACTGACAGAGAGGTGCTGCCTGTGGAGCGCGCCGGTCAGGTCAGCGCCAGCGCGGTCAGCCAGGCACCTGTGGACACGAGGGCCGCCGCGAGCTCCACGAGGATGGTCAGACCGGTGGCCTGCAGCGCCGCGACCGTGGCCCGCCACGCAGGTCTGGGCTCGCGCGAGCGCAGCCACTCCGCGAGGTAGATCCCGAGCACGAAGCCGACGAACAGGCCGACCACGGGGATCGCGAAGAACCCGATCACGCCCGCGATCCCACCCCAGATCAGCGTGGACGACGGCACCCCTGCGCGCTTGAGGTGGCGCCCGGCCAGCAGGTACTTGCCGATGCCCGCGAGCACCGTGACGACCACCGTGATCGCGACGACCGTCCACCCCGCAGCACCCCCGGTGACGACACCCCAGACGACGATCGCTCCGGCGACGAGCAGCCCGCCGGGCAGCACCTGGACCACGACGCCGAACAGGCCGACGAGCACGACGAGCCCGACCAGGAGGTCACCCACGGAGTTCACGGGGTGGACAGTACTGCCCGACCAGCGCTACTGCCCGACTAGCGCCAGAGGACCGCGATGGCCACGTTCAGGGCGGTCAGGCCCGCGATGGCGCCGAGGTAGCCGGTGGTCACGCGGGACGGCTTGCGCACCCCGAGGATCACGAGCGTGGCCACGACGAGGGCCACGACGAGCTTGACCGCGACCTTCGTGGTGTTCGGCTCGTGGCCGGCGAGGCCCGCGGACGCGATGCCGACGATGAGGATGCCGGTCACCAGGGCGGTGAGGATGCCGTGCAGCACGCCCGTGGCGATCTTGGGGGTGCGCAGGTTGACCAGGGTGCCGCCGAGCACGATGGCCCAGCCGAGCAGGTGGAGGACGACGAGCAGGTTGTAGACGAGATCCATGGAACGCAGCCTAGCCGTATCTGACGCAGAGTCAGAAAACTTCGGCGTCTGCATGCGCTACTGTCTGGCGACATACCGAACAGTCGGTATCGAGAAGGGTGCAACGATGCGCAGGTTCGAGGGCAGAGTCGCCCTGATCACCGGGGCGAGCCGTGGGATCGGTCTGGCCGTCGCGGAACGGCTGGTCTCCGAGGGTGCCACGGTCGTCATCACCGGACGCAAGCCGGAGTCGCTGACCGCGGCCGTCGAGCAGCTCGACGCGATCGAACCCGGGCACGCCGTGGGCATCGCGGGCAAGGCCGACGACGCCGACCACCGAGCCGACGTCTTCGCGCAGGTCAGCGAGCGGTTCGGCCGCCTGCACCACCTGGTCAACAACGCGGGCATCAACCCGGCGTACGGCCCCGCCCTGGAGATCGAGAGCGCGGTCGTCCGCAAGATCCTCGAGGTCAACGTGGTCGCGGCCCTCGACTGGACACGGTCCGCCGTGGACGCCGGGCTGAGCCGCTCGATCGTCAACACCGCCTCGGTGGCGGGCCTGTCGGCCAGCCCCGGCGTCGCGTTCTACGGCGTGTCCAAGGCCGCCCTCCTCAACCTCACCCAGCAGCTCGCGGTCGAGCTCGCTCCCGGCATCCGCGTCAACGCCGTGGCCCCCGCGGTGGTCCGCACGCGGCTCGCGCAGGCGCTGTACGAGGGCGACCGGGAGGCTGCTCTCGCGTCGGCCTACCCCCTCGGTCGCATCGGGGAGCCCGAGGACGTCGCCGGACCGGTGGCGTTCCTGCTGTCCGACGACGCCGCATGGATCACCGGTCATACGCTCACCATCGACGGCGGCGCCAGTGCCGTCGCCGTCGGCTAGCTCCAGCACAGAACGAGAGGCACCCATGGCAACCTCCAGCGTCGTCGACGACATCACGCGCGCTGCCGTCGACCTGTTCTCCACCCAGGGGTACGCCAACACCTCGGTGCAGCAGATCGTCGAAGCAGCCGGCGTCACCAAGGGCGCGATGTACCACTACTTCGAGTCGAAGGACGACCTCCTCTTCTCGGTGTACGAGCGGATGCTCTCGCTGCAGACCAGCCACCTCGAGGAGATCGTCGGCCGTGGCACGCCGACCGCGCAGACGCTGCACGACGTGTGCGTCGACGTGATCGAGACGTCGATCGACTTCCTGCCCGAGGGCACCGTGTTCTTCCGCAGCGTGCACATGCTCTCGGAGCCGCGCCAGAAGGAGGTCACCCGCCGCCGCCGGCAGTACCACGACGTGTTCGCGAGCCTCATCGAGCGCGGCCAGGAGGAGGGCCTCTACCGGACCGACATCCCCCGCGCGGTCCTGGTGGCGCACTTCTTCTCCGACGTGCACTACCTGTCGAACTGGTACTCCCCCGAGGGTGCCGAGGACAAGGTGCTCCTCGCGAAGCAGCTGACCGACCTCTTCCTCGTCGCGATCAAGGCCTGAGCCGGTGCGCGCGTGGCAGGTGGTGCAGCACGGCGAGCCGGCCGAGGTCCTGCGGCTCGTGGACGTGGCGGACCCGACCCCCGGCCCGGGACAGGTGCTGGTCCGGGTGCGGGCGGTCGCGGTGAACTTCCCCGACGTCCTGCTGGCCCGCGGGGAGTACCAGGTGCGGCCTCCGCTGCCCTTCTCCCCCGGGATCGAGCTGTGCGGCGAGGTGGTCGGCCTCGGCGACGGGGTCACGCGCGCCGCGCTCGGCGACCGGGTGGTGGGGTCGCGGATCGGGGTCCTCTCCGAGCTGGCCGTGCTCGACGAGCGTGAGGTCTTCCCCGCGCCCGCCGCGCTCGACGACGTGGAGGCGTCCGCCCTCACGATCGGGTACCAGACCGCCTGGTTCGGCCTGCACCGCCGCGCGACCCTGCAGCAGGGCGAGACCCTCCTGGTGCACGCCGGGGCCGGAGGCGTCGGCACCGCCGCTGTGCAGCTCGGGGCGGCCGCGGGTGCGCGGGTGATCGGGGTGGTCGGCAGCGCGGCGAAGGCGGAGGTCGCCCGGAAGGCCGGCGCGGACGTCGTCGTCGACCGGTCGAGCCAGGACGTCGTCGCCGTGGTCAAGGCCGAGACCGGCGGTGCGGGTGCCGACGTGGTGTTCGACCCCGTCGGCGGCACCGCGTTCGAGCAGTCCACCAAGTGCATCGCGTTCGAGGGACGGATCGTGGTCGTCGGCTTCGCGGGCGGGACCATCCAGGCGGTCAACGCGGGCCACGCCCTGGTGAAGAACTACAGCGTGCTCGGCCTGCACTGGGCGCTCTACGCGCAGCGTCGGCCCGGGCTGGTCGACGCCGCGCACGCGGAGCTGACCCGGCTGGTCGACGCCGGGCAGGTCCGGCCGGTCGTCGGTGACGTCGTCGCGTTCGAGGACGCCCCGGCCGCGGTGCAGCGGCTCGCCGACGGCGCCACCACGGGCCGTGTCGTGGTGCGCGTCTCATGACCGACACCAGGCTCGACGGACGCGTCGCCGTCGTCAGCGGTGCCGCGCGCGGGCTCGGTGCAGCCTTCGCGCGCGCCCTGCACGCCGCCGGAGCGAGCGTGGTCGTCGCGGACCTGCTCGACGACGACGCCGGCGCCCTGGCGGCCGAGCTGGGCGACCGCGCGCTCGCCACCCACCTGGACGTCACGTCGGAGGAGAGCTGGGCGGCGACCGTCGAGGCCACCCGCAGCGCCTTCGGGACGGTCGACGTGCTGGTCAACAACGCCGGCATCGCCAACGCCGGGCCGATCGACCACTACCCCCTGGCCAAGTGGGACGCCGTCATCGCGGTCAACCTCACGGGCGTGTTCCTCGGCGTGCAGGCGGTGGTCCCGACGATGAAGGCGGCGGGCCGCGGCTCGATCGTCAACATCTCGTCGGTCGAGGGCATGCTCGGCGGCTCCCACCTGCACGGCTACGTCGCCTCGAAGTTCGGTGTGCGCGGCCTGACCAAGTCGCTCGCGGTCGAGCTGGGTCCGGACGGGATCCGGGTCAACTCCGTGCACCCGGGCTTCGTGCAGACGTCGATGACCTCCCGCCTGGACCCGACCGCGGTGCCGATCCCCCTGGGTCGGCCGGCGCTCCCGGCGGACGTCGCGGGCACCGTGGTGTTCCTCGCGAGCGACGACTCGGCCTACACGACGGGCACCGAGCTGGTGGTCGACGGGGGCATGATCGCGGGCGTCCCGCACTCCTAGACCGGGCGCCTGCGCCGAACGAACGACGTGATCGAACCGTGTCCTGATCTCCATACCGTCCGGTCGGTTTCTGTTGTACTTTCGTCCTCACCGACACGAAGAGGTGCCGATGTCCGCACAGATGACGCCCGTCAGCACGGGCGGTGAGCCGTACCTGGCCGTCCGCGGCCTGAGCGTCCGCTTCGGGGGCCTGAGCGCCCTCGACGACGTGAGCCTGCACGTGGACGAGGGCGAGGTCGTCGGCCTGATCGGCCCCAACGGCGCCGGCAAGACCACGCTGTTCAACGCGGTCTGCGGGCTCGTCCGCCCCAGCGCGGGAACGATCACGGTCGAGGGCGTCCCGCTCCCCGCCGACCCGACGCGGCTGTCCTCCCGCGGCGTCGCCCGCACGCTGCAGGGCCTCGGCCTCTTCCGCGGCCTGACCGTCCGGGAGAACGTGCTCGCCGGGCACCTGCACGCCGCCGACCCCGGCGCGGACGCCCAGCGGCAGCTCGACGCGCTCGACCTCGCCGCGCACGCCGACCGCCCCGTCGGCGACCTGCCCTACCCGGAGCAGAAGAAGGTCGCGCTCGCCCGGGCGCTCGTCGCGCAGCCGCGCCTGCTCCTGCTCGACGAGCCCGCGGGCGGCCTCGGCGCCGAGGACATCGCCGCGCTCGGCGACCTCGTCCGGCACACCGCCGCGACCGGCTGCGCGGTCCTGCTGGTCGAGCACCACGTGGACTTCGTCATGAGCGTGTGCGACCGCGTCGTCGTCCTCGACTTCGGGCGCGTGATCGCGTCCGGCACCCCGGACGAGGTCGCGGGCGACCCGGCGGTCGACGAGGCCTACCTGGGGATCGAGGTGACCACCTCGTGAGCGCGCTCTTGGAGGTGCGGGGGCTGACCGTCGGCTACGGCGGCGCGCCGGTGCTGCGCGACGTCGACCTCGACGTGCCGGCCGGAAGCATCGTCGCCCTCGTCGGCGCCAACGGGGCCGGCAAGACGACCCTCCTACGGACTCTCTCTGCGCTGGTGCCGCTCACGCACGGCAGCATCCGTCTCGCCGGGCAGGACCTCGCCGGGATCAGCGTCGAGGACCGGGTCCGGCGCGGGCTCGCCCACGTGCCGGAGGGCCGCGGCGTGGTCGCGGAGCTGACGGTCGACGAGAACCTGCGGCTCGGTGGCCTGTGGCGCGGACCCGACCGCCGCGCGGCGGTGGCCGAGGTCTACGAGCTGTTCGAGCCGCTGGCCCGCCGCCGCGACAACCCGGGCCACCAGCTCTCCGGCGGCGAGCGGCAGATGCTCTCGCTCGGCCGGGCGCTGGTCGCGCGGCCCACCGTCCTGCTGCTCGACGAGCCGTCGCTCGGCCTGGCGCCGCGCGTCGTCGCCCAGATCATGGGCGTCCTGCGCTCCCTGGCCGACCGCACCGGGCTCACCGTCCTGCTCGCCGAGCAGAACGTCGTCGGGGCGCTGTCCGTCGCCGACCACGGCGTCGTGCTCGGGCTCGGTGAGGTCGTCGCGTCCCGGCCCGCGCACGAGCTCGCCGCCGACGACCGCCTCCGCCACGCCTACCTGGGGTTCTGATGGACCGACTCGTCTTCCTCCTGGGCACCGGCCTCGCGCGCGGTGCCGTCCTCGCGCTGTTCGCCCTCGCGCTCGTCCTCATCTGGCGCGGGGCGCGCGTCGTCAACTTCGCGCAGGGCGCCATGGCGGTGGTCAGCACCTACGTCGCGTTCGAGGTGACGTCGCTGACGGGCAGCTACTGGCTCGGCCTGCTGGCCGCCCTGCTCGCCGGCGGGCTGCTCGGGTTCGCCGTCGAGCGCGGGGTCATGCGGTTCGCGTCGCCGGCCTCGCCGCTGTCCGGCGTCATCCTGGCGATCGGGCTGGTGATGGTGCTGCAGTCGGCTCTCGGGATCATCTTCGGCCCGGACTACCGGCCGATGCGCGTGCCGTTCGACGACCGCGCGATCGTCGTCGGCGGGGTGCCGCTGCTCTCGCCGTACGACCTGTTCGTGCTGGTCGTCGCCGTGGTGGTGATGGGGGCGCTGGCCGTCCTGTTCCGGTGGACGTCGCTCGGCCTGCAGATGCGTGCCGCGGCGTTCGCCCCCGAGGTCTCCCGGCTGCTCGGTGTCCGGGTCTCGCGCACCGTGACCGTCGGCTGGGTCCTGTCCAGCCTCGTCGGGTCCCTCGCGGCGATCCTCCTGGTGCCGACGAGCCTCGGTTTGAACCCGCACGCCACGGACTCGCTGTTCGTCCTCGGCTTCACGGTCGCGGTGGTCGGCGGGCTCGACTCGCCGGTCGGCGCGCTGGTCGGCGGCGTGGTGGTCGGCGTCGCGATGAGCCTGGTCACCGGCTACCTCGGCGCCGGCCTGGTGCCGATCGCGGTCCTCGTGCTGCTCGTGCTGGTGCTCCTCCTGCGACCCGCAGGACTGTTCGCGGCGGCGGAGGCGAGGCGCGCATGACCGGCCGGCAGAGACTCCCCGGACAGCGGTCGCTGACCCGCACCCTGGTCCTCGCGGCGGGCTGGACCGCCGTGGCCCTCGGCGGCACGTTCGCCCTCGACCCGTTCCGCAACTACCAGCTCGCGCTCGTGGCGGCGTACCTGTGCGCGACCGCCGGGCTCACGGTGCTCGTCGGCGCCACCGGCCAGCTCTCCCTCGGGCACGCCGCGCTCATGGCCGTCGGCGGGTACGGGTTCGCGCTCACCCGGAACGCGCTGCCGTTCGACGGGCTCCCCGCCTTCGTGCTGGCGCTCCTGGCGGGCGCGCTCGCGGCGGCCGTCGTCGGCCTGCTCCTCGGGCTCGCCGCGGCCCGCCTGTCCGGGCCGTACCTGGCCGGTCTCACGCTCGCCGTCGTGGTCGCCCTGCCGGCCGTCGCGTCGACCTGGTCGACCGTGCTGCACGGCGACCAGGGCGTGCACATCGCGTTCGAGGGGGTGCCCGACGGCCTGCGCCGGGTGGTCGCCCTCGAGCAGTGGCAGGCGATGGTGGCCGTCGTCGTCACGTCGGCGGTCGTGACCGGTCTGACGCTGCTGCGCGGCGGGCGGTTCGGGCTGCGGATGCTCGCGGTGCGCGACGACGAGGTGGCCGCCCGGCTGAGCGGCATCCCGGCCGGTCGCGTGAAGGTGCTCGCGTTCACGGCCAGCTCGGTCGCGGCCGGCATCGGCGGAGCCGTCCTGTGCTTCGTCGCGCAGACCGTCAGCCCCGGCGCCTACACCGTGGGGTTCTCGCTGCTGCTCGTGGTCGCGGTCGTCATCGGCGGGCTGGGCAGCATCCTCGGTGCCGCGCTCGGCTCGGTCGTCATCGTGCTCCTGCCCTGGCTCATCGGCCGGCTCACGGCAGGCCTCCCGGCCGACGCCGCGCAGCGACTCGACGGGAACCTCGCGGTCCTCGTCTTCGGGCTCCTGCTCATCACGGTGATGGCGGTCGCCCCGCACGGACTGCACGGGGCGCTCGTCGCCCGCCGTCGTCGCCCTTCCCCTGATGTCCCTCGCCCCACAGAAGAACCCGCACCGCGCAAGGTCCTCGTCCCTACCGAAGAACAGAGGTGACACCGATGTCACAACGCTCCCGGTCCGTCGCGCTGATCGCCACCACCGCCCTCCTCGCTGCCGGCCTCGCCGCCTGCAGCACCCCCGAGCCCTCCCCCGGCATCACCGAGGACACGGTCACGGTCGGCACGCACACCCCCCTCACCGGCCCGGCCGCAGCGGGCTACTCGTCCATCTCCGCCGCGACGAACGCGTACTTCGAGTACGTCAACGCCAACGGCGGGATCAACGGACGCAGCATCGACTACATCGTCAAGGACGACGGGTACAACCCGGCGACCACCTCGACCGTGGTCCGCGAGCTGGTCCAGGAGGACGAGGTCTTCGCGGTCATCAACGGCCTGGGCACGCCCACGCACTCGGCCGTCGTCGACTACCTCAACGAGAACGACGTGCCGGACCTGTTCGTCGCGTCGGGCAGCCCCAAGTGGGACCAGCCCGGCACGTTCCCGAACACGTTCGCTTACAACGCCAACTACATCGTGGAGGCCAAGGCGCTGGCCGCCTACGCCCAGGAGACCTGGCCGGACAAGACGTTCTGCGTCCTCGGCCAGGACGACGACTTCGGCACCGACTTCACCACGGGCCTCCTCCAGGTGCTCGGCAACGACGGGCTCGCCTCGACGCAGACCTACTCGGTGTCCGTGCAGGACGTCGTCGCCCAGGTCGGCGCCATGCAGGCGGCCGGCTGCGAGGTCAACTTCCTGGCCACCGTCAACGGCTTCACGGCGCTCGCGCTGGGCACCGCCGCCAAGATGAAGTACCCGGCGCAGTGGGTGTCGTCGTCGTCGGGCGGGGACTACCCGACGCTGGTCGGCTACCTCGGTGAGGACATCGCGCCGCTGCTGCTCCAGGGCTTCGTCAGCTCCAACTACCTGCCGTTCAGCCCGGACGACGAGTGGGTCTCGCTCTTCCAGGAGATCAACGACGAGTACAACGACGGCGCCCCGTTCAGTGGCAACACCGTGTACGGCATGTCGGTCGGCTACCTGTTCGCGCAGGCCCTGGCCAAGGCCGGCGACGACCCGACGCGCAAGAGCCTGCTCGACGCGCTCGAGGTGGGTGCCCTCCCGGGCAACGGCATCGTGCCGCTGAGCTTCTCCAAGGACAGCCACGCCGCGTTCCAGGGCGTCGGCATCACCGTTGTCGACAAGGGCGTCCAGGACTACGTCGACGGCGAGATCTACACGACGGACGCCGGCAGCGGTCCCGTCKAGCCGTACACCGGTTCGCCCGTGGCACTCGAGGGGGACGGCATCCCGACCGCCTGAGGCCCGCACGCACGACAGAGGCCCGGTCCCCCACGAGGGGACCGGGCCTCCGGTGTGTCAGGCGCGCGACGCGCTGGTGGAGAACTGCGCCACGAGCTCGCGCTTGAGCACCTTGCCGCTGCCCCCGAGCGGGAGGGCCTCGACCAGGTGGACGACGCGCGGGAACTTGTACGCGGCGATGCGCTCCTGCACGAACGCCACCAGCTCCTCGGGCGTGGCCTCGTGCCCGTCGAGGAGCACGACCGCGGCGTGGACCTCCTGCCCGCGCGCCTCGTCGGGGAGCCCGAAGACGGCGGCGAACGCGACGGCGGGGTGCCGCATCATGACGTCCTCGACCTCGCTCGGGTACACGTTGTAGCCGTTGCGGACGATCATGTCCTTCTTGCGGTCGACGATCGTGACGATGTCGTCGGCGTCCTTGGTGCCCAGGTCACCGGTGCGGAACCAGCCGTCGACCACCGCGGCGGCGGACGCGTCCGGGTTGCCCAGGTACCCCTTGAACAGGGCGTGACCGCGCACGACGATCTCGCCCAGCTCCCCGACGGGCAGCCGCTCGATGCGGTCGTCGATGTTCGCGTCGGCGATCTCGATGTCGACGCCCCACAGCGGCCGCCCCACGGTGCCGGGCCGGATCGGCTCGCCCACGTGGTTGAACGCGACGGCGGGCGAGGTCTCGGTCAGGCCGTAGCCCTCGTGCACCTCGGCGCCGAAGTCCCGGGCGAACGCCTCGAGCACCGCGACGGGCAGCGCAGCCCCGCCGGAGACGGCGTACCGCAGCGGCGGGCGCTGCGTGCTGCGTGCGGCGGCCTGGATGAGCCCGATGTACATCGTCGGGACGGCCGTGAACACGGTCGCGCCGTGCTGCACCATCTGCGCGAGCGCCTGGTCGGGGTCGAACTTGGGCAGCAGGATCACCGCGGCACCGCGGCGGAACGCGGTGTTCATGACGGACACCTGGCCGAACGTGTGGAACAACGGGAGGCCACCGAACACGACGTCGTCGCGCACCATGTCGAACAGGTCGATCAGGGCCACGTTGACCTGCTCGATGATCGCCAGGTGCGACCCGACGGCACCCTTCGGCCGCCCAGTGGTGCCGCTGGTGTAGAGGATCGTCGCGGGGCTGATCGGGTGCACGGACTCGTACAGGTCGATCGCCTGTGCCGCCGCGGCCTCGTCCTCCAGGCGCGGGAACGGGACGGCCATCCCGTCCGGCACGAGCACCGTCAGCAATGGGATGCCCACGCGTGCGGCCGCGGGGGCGGCCTCGGCGAGCATCGGCGCCGCGGCGACCAGGACCGTCGCGCCCGAGTCGCGCAGGACGAACTCGATCTCCTCGGCCTTGAACAGCAGGTGGACCGGCACGACGACCGCGCCGAGGGCCAGCACGCCGTAGTAGACGCGGGCGAAGTCGGGCACGTTCGGCACGATCATCGCGACCCGGTCACCCGGTCCGATCCCGCGGGCGCGAAGGGCACCGGCGTAGGCACGGGTCTGGTCCCAGAGCTCGCCGTAGCGGACCACCTGGTCGCCCATGAAGAACGCCGTGCGGTCGGGGGCGCGGTGGGCGGTCTCGGCGAGGATCGCCGCGACCGACATGCTCCCGTAGCCCGCACCGTCGAGGGCTGCGTCGTGTGTCATCGGTTTCCCTTTCCCTTGGAGAGCTGGGCTCGCCCCAGTGAGGCGAGGTGGACCTCGTCCGGACCGTCCGCCAGGCGCAGGGCCCGGGCGCCGGCGAACATCTCGGCCAGCGGCTGGTCGCCGGACAGGCCGCCCGCGCCGAACAGCTGGATGGCGCGGTCGAGGATCTGCTGCACGGCCCGCGGGACCGCGATCTTGATGGCCTGGATCTCGGTCATCGCCGCGCGGTTGCCGACGGTGTCCATGAGCCAGGCGGTCTTGAGCACCAGCAKCCGCAGCGCCTCGATCTGCAGGCGGGACTCGGCCACCCACTCGCGCACGACCCCCTGGTCCGCGAGCGGCCGCCCGAACGCGATCCGCGACGTCGCACGCTCGACGACGAGGTCCATCGCGCGCTCCGCCATCCCGAGGGACCGCATGCAGTGGTGGATCCGGCCGGGGCCGAGCCGGGCCTGCGCGATCGCGAAGCCCTCGCCCTCGCCGGCGACGATGTTGCTCACGGGGACGCGCACGTCGTCGAAGACGATCTCGGCGTGCCCTCCGTGGTCCCGGTCGTCGTAGCCGAACACGGTCAGCGGCCGCACGATCCGCACCCCCGGCGTGTCCCGCGGAACCAGCACCATGCTCTGGCGACGGTGCCGCTCGGCGGTGGGGTCGGTGGCGCCCATGACGACCAGCAGCGCGCAGTCGGGGTTCATCGCACCCGTCGACCACCACTTGCGGCCGGTGATCACGTACTCGTCGCCGTCGCGGACGATGCGGGTGGCGATCTGGGACGCGTCCGACGAGGCCACGTCCGGCTCGGTCATGCAGAACGCGGACCGGATCTCGGCGTCCAGGAGCGGCTCGAGCCACTCCTCCTTCTGCTCGGGGGTGCCGAACTCGGTCAGCAGCTCCATGTTCCCGGTGTCCGGGGCGGCGCAGTTGAACGCGGCGGGGGCCAGGCGTGGGCTGCGGCCGGTGAGCTCGGCGACGGGGGCGTACTGGAGGTTGGTCAGGACGCTCGGCAGGAACAGGTTCCACAGACCCTGCTCGCTGGCCAGCCCCTGCAGGCGCCGGACCACCGGCCGCGTGCCCCACTCGGTCGGGGTCGCGGCCAGCTCGGCCTCCAGCACCGGCTCGGCCGGGTAGACGTGCTCGTCGAGGAACCTCTGTGCGCGCGCGACGACGTCGACCGTCACCGCGTCGGGGGCGAAGTCCATCAGCGCACCACCCCGGCCAGCTGCGCGAGTCCCTCGTCGGCCAGCGGCGTGACGAGGGCGCCGATCTTGTCGAAGCCCTCCCCCACCGTGTCGCCGCCGAGGAACCGGAAGTGGATGCCCTCGAGGATGACCGCGAGCTTGTACGCGGCGAACGCCCGGTACCAGCCGAGTTCCGGGACGCTGCTGCCCAGGCGGGCGCTGTACGCGTCGACCAGCTCGTCGAACTCCGGGTAGCCGGCGGCCGGGTCGACCGCGCTGGGCGCGACGCTGCCGCCGCCCTCGATCCGGCGGATGTGCCAGTAGAGCCCGAGCATCCCCAGGTCGACGGCCGAGTCGCCGAGCGTCGCCATCTCCCAGTCGAGGATCGCGGTGATGCGCGGGCTGCTGCTGGTCGACGTTCCCACCAGCACGTTGTCCAGCCGGTAGTCGCCGTGCACGATGCTGCTGCGCCGGGTGGCCGGGACGCGCTCGGCCAGGCGGTCCTGGAGGTCGTCGAGGACGGGCACCGGCCGCGAGCGCGACCCGTCGAGCTGCGTCCGCCAGCGCCGCAGCTGGCGGTCGAGGTAGCCGTCGGCCCGGCCCAGGTCCGCCAGCCCGACGTCGGCAGGCTCGATCGCGTGCAGCTCGGCCAGCAGGGTGGCCAGCTCGAGGCTCACGGCGCGCAGCTCGTCGGCGGTGTAGGTGGTGTTCTGCGACGGGTGGGCGAGCACGGTGCCCTCGACGAGGTCCATGACGTAGAACACGGTCCCGGTCCCGGCCGACGGGTCCTCCACCAGCGCGACCGTCGGGGGGACGGGCACCCGCGACCCGCGCAGCGCGGAGATGACGCGGTGCTCGCGGGCCATGTCGTGCGCGGTGGTCTGCACGTGCCCGAGCGGTGGCCGGCGGACCACGAGGGGCCGGAGGCCTCCGTCGACCCGGTACGTGAGGTTGCTGCGCCCGCCGGCGATGACCCGTGCGGACAACGCACCGTCACCCACGACGTCCGGGTGCTCGCGGCGCAGGTACGCCTCCAGCCGTGCCACGTCGAGCCCGGGTGGGTCCGGCATGCGTCGGGTCGCGTTCCGGGCACCAGTCATCGTCGACCACCTCTCCGGGTGGCACGTCGTCATACCGCCCGGTCGGTATGCTACCGGATCAGACGACCAGGTCGCGCTCGATCGCCGCACGGATCCCGGCGGGGATCGGCACGGGACGACGCGTCTCGTCGTCGACGAACACGTGCACGAAGCGCCCCTCGGCGAGCAGCTCGCCGTCGCGCAGGATGCCGAGCTCCCACGTCACGCTCGACGTCCCCACGCGACCGGCGCGCAGGCCCACCTCGAGCGGCTCCGGGAACGCGGCGGACGCCTTGAACTCGCACGACGAGGAGACGCAGACGCCGATCGGGCCCCCGCCCGTCGGGTCGAGACCGGCCGCCGACATGAGCCAGACGTTGATCGTCGTGTCCATCGCCTCGTAGTAGACGGTGTTGTTGAGGTGGCCGTAGACGTCGTTGTCGTTCCAGCGCGTCGCAAACGCAGCGGTGTGCGGGTAGGTCACGGGCGCAGCACCAGCTCGAAGGCCGCGCGCGCCCGCTCCGCGCTCGGCCGGTCGCCGTTGATCAGGTCGGCGTACGTGAACGACTCCGAGATGCGGACCAGCAGGTAGGCCAGGTCGTGCGCCGTCACGCCGCGCCCGAACGGGTCGTCGCCCAGCTCCTGGCGCACGAGGGCCTCGACGACCGCGACGTACCGTCGCTGGATCTCGCTCTCCTTGGTCGTCAGCAGCCGCAGGGCGCGGGCGGGCTCGCGCTGGAGGAAGCCGCGGAAGTAGTCGGCGGTGATCAGGTCGCCGGCGAAGTGCGTGAGCACGCCGGCCACGCGGGCGGCACCCTGGGTGTCGCGCGTCGCCGCCTCGGCCTGCTCGAGCGTGGGGACGGCCAGCGACCACAGGACCTCGGAGAGCAGCGCGTCGCGGTTGCCGACCCAGCGGAACAGCGACGTCCGGTCGACGCCGAGCTTGGTCGCAAGGCGGCCCATGTCGATGCGGGCGCCCTCGATGAAGGTCGCTCGGGCGGCGACGAAGGCCCGCACGGCATCCGCGTGCTCACCGTCCTCCAGCCGTTGGGACAGCCACGAGGGGGCGACGCGGGTGCCGATGCGGCCGAGCCCGTCTCCGATCACGCCAAGGTTCGACATGGCGGCAACCTACTCCTCTCCGCCGGGGGCTATGCAACATCTCAGAAAATGATGCACACTCGAGGGTGAGATCAGAGCCGATCCACGAGCGGAGCCATGACGTGACTCAAACCGATGTTTCCCATGCCCTCCTGACGAGCGACTTCTACTCGTTCCAGGACCTCCTCACCCCGGACGAGAACGCGCACGTCATGGAGATCCGGGAGTTCCTGGAACGCGAGCTGCGGCCCATCGCCGACGACTACTGGGACCGCGCGGAGTTCCCGATGCACCTCATCCCCGAGGTCGGGCGCCTCGGCATGCTCGGGCCGGTGTGGCCGGAGACCAAGCGCTTCGAGAACACGGCGCTGTACCGCGGGTGGGTCGCGCTCGAGCTCGCACGCGTCGACCCCGGGTTCGCGACGTTCGTCGGCGTGCAGAACGGGCTGACGATGGGGGCGATCGGCGTCGGCGGCTCCCCCGAGCAGCGCGCCGAGTGGCTCCCGCCGATGGCGAGGGGCGAGGTCATCGGCGGCTTCGGCCTGACCGAGCCGCTGTCCGGCTCCGACACCGCCCGCGGCCTGCGCACCACCGCGCACCGCACGGGCGACACCTGGGTGCTCAACGGCGCCAAGCGCTGGATCGGGAACGCCACGTTCGCGGACGTCGTCGTCATCTGGGCGCGCGACACCGCCGACGACCAGGTCAAGGGCTTCCTGGTCCGCCGCGGCACCCCCGGGTTCACCGCGACGAAGATCGAGCGCAAGCAGGCGCTGCGCACCGTGCAGAACGCCGACATCCTGCTCGACGGCGTGGTCGTCGACGAGTCGGACCGGCTGCCGAACATCCACTCGTTCAAGGACGTCGCCATCGTGCTGCGCCTGACCCGCGCGGAGGTCGCGTGGCAGGCGGTCGGGGTCTCCGTCGGCGCCTACGAGGCGACCGTGCGGTACGCGCTCGAGCGCGAGCAGTTCGGCAAGCCGATCGCGTCGTTCCAGCTGGTCCAGGACCGGCTCGCCCGGTGTCTCGGCAACATCACCGCGAGCATCGCGATGTGCGTGCGGGTCTCCCAGCTCCAGGACGAGGACCGCCAGTTCGACCAGCACTCCGCCCTCGCCAAGGCGTACACGACGTCCGTCATGCGCGAGACCGTGGCCCTCTGCCGCGAGACGCTCGGCGGCAACGGCATCCAGCTCGACCACGGCGTCGCGCGCTACATGGCCGACGCCGAGGCCGTCTACTCGTTCGAAGGGACCCACGACATGAACAACCTCATCGTGGGGCGTGCCATCACCGGCATCGCGGCGTTCGTCTGATGGCCGAGGCGTACATCGTCGCGACCGCCCGCTCCCCCATCGGCCGCGCGTTCAAGGGGTCGCTCGCATCAGTGCGGCCCGACGACCTCGCCGCGTCGATGGTCCGCGCCGCCCTCGCGCAGGTGCCGGAGCTCGACCCCGGTCGCGTCGAGGACCTGCTGCTCGGCTGCGGCATGCCTGGCGGCGAGCAGGGCATGAACATGGCCCGGATCGTCTCGGTGCTCCTGGGGCTCGACGGCGTGCCCGGCACGACCGTCAACCGGTACTGCTCGTCGTCGCTGCAGACCACCCGGATGGCGTTCCACGCGATCAAGGCCGGCGAGGGCGACGTGTTCGTCTCCGCGGGCGTCGAGTGCGTGAGCCGGTCGGCGATCGGGAACTCCGACTACATCCCCGGGGCCACGCTGGAGAACCCGCGGTTCGCAGAAGCCGTGGGGCGCACGGCCGCGCGGGCGGTGTCCGACGAGGCGTGGGTCGACCCGCGCGAGACCGGTCTGCTCCCCGACGCCTACATCGCGATGGGCCAGACGGCGGAGAACGTCGCCGCGCTCACCGGCACCACGCGCGCCGCGCAGGACGAGTTCGCGGCACTCAGCCAGAACCGCGCCGAGAAGGCGCTGGCCAACGGGTTCTGGGCCGAGGAGATCACGGCGGTGACCCTGCCGGACGGCACGGTCGTGTCCGCCGACGACGGCCCCCGCGCGGGTGTCACGCCTCAGTCGCTGGCGGGTCTCAACCCGGTGTTCCGGCCCGACGGCACCGTCACGGCCGGCAACTGCTGCCCGCTCAACGACGGCGCCGCCGCGATCGTCGTGGTCAGCGACCGGATCGTCGACGAGCTCGGGCTCACCCCGCTCGCCCGCATCGTCTCCACCGGGGTCAGCGGCCTGTCGCCGGAGATCATGGGCCTCGGCCCGGTCGACGCGTCGCGGATGGCGCTGGCGCGCGCCGGGCTCTCGATGGACGACATCGACCTCGTCGAGCTCAACGAGGCGTTCGCCGCCCAGGTGCTGCCCTCGGCGAAGGCGCTCGGCATCGACCACGAGAAGCTCAACGTGCACGGCGGCGCGATCGCCGTCGGCCACCCGTTCGGCAGCACCGGAGCCCGCCTGACCACCACGCTCCTGCACGGCCTGGCCGCGCGTGACGCCACGTTCGGTCTGGAGACCATGTGCGTCGGCGGCGGCCAGGGCATGGCGATGGTGGTCGAGCGCGTCTCCTGACCCCGAACAACCTGCAACGTCCGAGGAAATGGCCGCTATCGCCCTCACATCCTCGGACGTTGCGGTCTGTGACAGAGCAACGTCCGAGGAGGTGGCCGCTGTGGCGGCCACTTCCTCGGACGTTGTCGGGTCAGGCGGCGAAGTACAGGACGACCGTCTCTGCGATCAGCGCCGGCTTGGTGGCGCCCTCGATGTCGATCGTGACCGTGAACGTGGCGCGCACGCCCTGCGGGGTCGGCTCCGCCGACGTCACCGTGGACCGCGCCCGGATGCGCGAGCCCGCCGTGACCGGCTGCAGGAACCGCACGCGGTCGAGGCCGTAGTTGACCACCAGCCCGGTCCCGCCCACCTCGACGAGCCCGTCGGTGAGCGACGGGATCAGCGACAGCGTGAGGTACCCGTGCGCCACCGTCGCGCCGAACGGACCGGCCGCGGCGCGCTCGGGGTCGACGTGGATCCACTGGTGGTCGTCGGTGGTGTCGGCGAACGCGTCGATGCGCGCCTGCTCGACCGCGAACMAACCGTCGGCGGTCGCGTCCTGGCCGACCACGTCAAGCAGCCCGGCAGGGGTGTCGACCGCGATCATGCCTTCGGCCCGCCCGCCACGTAGAGGACCTGCCCGTTGACGAAGCCCGCGGCGTCCGAGCAGAAGAACGACACGGCGTTCGCGATGTCCTCGGGCACCCCGATCCGCCCCACCGGGATCTCCTTGGCCGCGGCCTCGATGAACTGCTCGTAGGTGATGTGCATCCGTTCCGCGGTCTGCCGGATCATGTCGGTCCCGATGAACCCGGGCGCCACCGCGTTGGCGGTGATCCCGTACCGGCCCAGCTCGAACGCGAGCGTCTTGGTGAACCCCTGGATCCCGGCCTTGGCCGTCGCGTAGTTGGCCTGCCCGCGGTTGCCCAGCGCCGACGTGCTCGACAGGTTCACGATCCGGCCCCAGCCCGCCTCGACCTGGTGCTTCTGCACGGCGCGGGTCATGAGGAAGGCACCGCGCAGGTGCACGGACATGACGGAGTCCCAGTCGTTCTCGGTCATCTTGAACAGCAGGTTGTCGCGCAGGATCCCGGCGTTGTTCACCAGGACCGTCGGGGCACCGAGCTCGTCGACGACGCGCGCGACCGCCGCGGCGGCGGCGTCGGTGTCTCCCACGTCGGCACCGAGTGCGAGCGCGTCCCCGCCGGCCGCGCGGATGGCGTCGACGGTCTCCTCGCAGTCCTGCTCGCGCAGGTCGAGGACGGCCACGCGGTACCCGTCGGCGGCCAGCCGGAGGGCGGTCGCGGCGCCGATGCCACGGGCGGCTCCGGTCACGAGGGCGGTTCTGGTCTCTGTCATCGGGGGGCGTTCCTTTCGTCGAGAACGATGAGCTGGCGGAGCTCGCCACCGGCCGCGAGGCGGTCCATGGCGACGTCGAGGTCGTGCAGGGTGATGCGGGAGGAGACCAGGCGCTCGAGCGGCAGCCGCCCGGACCGCCACAGGTCGACGTAGAGCGGGATGTCGCGCGCGGGGACGGCCGACCCGAGGTAGCTGCCGATCACCGTCCGCGCCTCGGCGGTCAGCGTCAGCGGGCTGACCGACGCGCGGGCGTCCGGCGCGGGCAGGCCGACGGTCACGGTCGTGCCGCCCGGCGCGGTCGCCGCGAAGGCCGTCTCGAAGGCGCGCGCATTGCCGGCAGCCTCGATCACCACAGGGGCGCGCACGTGGCCCAGCTCGGCGGGCGTGTAGGTGGCCGCCGCGCCGTTCTCGCGGGCAGCCAACAGCTTGTCCGCGAGCGCGTCGACCCCGATCACCTCGAACCCGAGCGCCACGGCGACCAGCAGGGCGGCCATGCCCACCCCTCCGAGCCCGACGACCATCACCGTGTCACCCTCCCGCGGACGGCCGGCGTTGACCACCGCGCCGCCCCCGGTGAGCACCGCGCAGCCGAGCAGCGCCGCGACCTCCGGCGGGACGTCGGGGTCGACGCGGACGACGGAGGTGCGGCTGACGACCGCGTGGCTGGCGAACGCGGAGACGCCGAGGTGGTGGTGGACGGGCTCACCGTCCCGGGAGAGCCGTCGGTGGTCGCCGACGAGCAGGCCGAGACCGTTCGCCGCGCTGCCCACGCGGCACGGCAGCCGCCCGTCGGTCGCGCACTCCGGGCAGTCGCCGCAGCGGGGCAGGAACGTCATGACGACGCGGTCGCCCGCCGCCAGGTCGTCGACGCCGTCACCGAGCGCCTCGACGATCCCCGCCGCCTCGTGGCCCAGCAGCATCGGGGTGGGCCGGACGCGGTTGCCGTCGACGACGGACAGGTCGGAGTGGCACACGCCGGCCGCCTCGATCCGGACCAGCACCTCGCCCGGGCCGGGGCCGTCCAGCTCCAGCGGGCCGACGGTGAACGGCTTCGACCGCGCGAACGGCGCGGGCGCACCGGAGCGTTCCAGCACCGCACCGACGATCTGCACGCGTACCTCCAGGAGTCGACGTCGTTGTCACGCATACCGACCGCGCGGTATGTTGCCGCCACAGTACACACCATCGCCGAGGTCAGGGAGACGCTCGATGACGAGCACACCGGTCCAGGGAGCCGCCGACGAGCGCTTCGCCCCGCTGCGCGACGCGTTCCAGCAGCACCTCGACAGCGCCGACGAGCTCGGTGCGAGCCTCGCCGTCGTCGAGCGCGGCACGCTCGTGCTCGACCTCTGGGGCGGCTGGGCCGACCAGGCGCGGACGACGCCGTGGGCTGCGGACACGCTGACCAACGTCTGGTCGATCTCCAAGACCATGGCGTCCCTGACGGCGCTCGTGCTCATCGACCGCGGCCTGCTCGACCCCGACGAGCCCGTCGGCACGTACTGGCCGGAGTTCAAGGCAGCCGGCAAGGAGGGCGTGCTGGTCCGGCACGTGCTCCAGCACACCTCGGGCGTCTCCGGCTGGGACCAGCCCGTCACGGGCGAGGACATCCTCGACGTGCCGACGGCGACCGCCCGCCTCGCGACGCAGGCACCCTGGTGGCCGCCGGGCACCCTGTCCGGCTACCACCTGCTCGACTACGGGCACCTGGTGGGCGAGCTCGTCCTGCGCGTCACCGGCAGGACGCTCGGCGAGTACTTCCGCGCCGAGATCGCCGAACCCCTCGACGCCGACTTCTGGCTCGGTCTGCCGCAGTCGCAGGACGCCCGCGTCAGCCACGTCGTCCCCCCGCCGCCGTCGCAGCTCGACCTGTCCCAGCTGCCGCCCGAGGCCCCCGCGCGTCGCACCCTCGGCGGCCCCGGGCTCGACGCCTCCATCACGTGGACCCGCGCCTGGAAGGCCGCCGGGATCGGCGGAGCGGGCGGCCACGGCAACGCCCGCTCGGTCGCCACAGCCCAGTCCGTGCTCACCAACGGCGGCGGTGGCCTGCTGTCCCCCGAGACCGTCGACCTGGTGTTCGCGCAGCACACCGACAACGTCGACCTCGTCCTCGGGCTCCCGCTGCGGTTCGGCCTGGGCTACGCGGTGTCCAACCCGGCGAGCACCCCGTACATCCCCGAGGGACGCGTCGCGTTCTGGGGCGGCTGGGGCGGCTCGATCGTCGTCAACGACGTCGACCGCGGCCTCACGTTCGCCTACGTGATGAACCGCATGTCCCCCGGCATCCTCGGCTCACCCCGCTCGGACGCCTACCTGCAGGCGCTGTACGGCTCGCTCGCTGCGTGACCCTCAGTGGCGCGGGTCGGCGGCGCCTCCCGTCCGGCGGGCGAGCGTGAGCAGACCCTGCGCACCGGCCGCCCGGTCGTCGTCGGCGAGGACCGGGAACCCCGCCATCCGCAGGGCGGTGTCGACCAGCTCGACCCGGTCCAGCGCCGCCAGCTCCGTCAGGTCCCACCACGCCGCGGTGTCGGTGCTGCCGTCCACCTCGTCGCGCAGCTCACCGCCGACCACGTGCGCGCGGTAGACGATCCGCAGCCCGTGCAGCGGGCCCTCGCTCGGGTCGAGGCGCAGGGCGGCCGGGGCGACGATCGAGTCGATCCCGAGCAGCTCGTCGAGCACCGCGTCGTACCCGGTCTCCTCGAGGACCTCGCGGACCGCGGCGTCGGCGGGGTCCTCGCCCGGGTCGATGCCGCCGCCCGGCAGCGTCCACCCCGACCGGCCACCCTCGACCCAGTGCGCGAGCAGCACCCGCCCGGACTCGACGACGACGGCGTAGGCGGCGACGCGTAGCTTCACCCGCACGAGCCTAGGGCCGTCCAGTCAGTCGGGCTCTTGCTGCCACGGGTTCACGATCGCCAGCCCCGGGACACCGGCGAAGTCACGGACGTTGCGCGTGACGATCGCCATGGAGTGGACGAGCGCGGTCGCCGCGATCAGGCCGTCGGTGTGCGGGCGTCGGTCGGGATCGGACAGACCGGCCGCTCGGACGGCGACCTCGGCGTCGACCGGGAGCGTCCGCTCCGCGAACTGGGGAAGCACCTTGCCGACGAACCACGCGCGCAACGACGCCCCCTGGACGGGATCCCGCCGTTCCCTGGCGAGGATCCCGAGCTCGATCTCGAACAGCGTCATCGCCGAGACGTAGAGGCTCCCGCTCGGCCGGGAGTCGACCCACGCCACGACTCCGCGGTCGGCGTCCCGCTTGCGCAGCTCGGACAGGACGTTGGTGTCGAGCAGATGGCTCACAGGTCCGCCGGACGGGCGGACACGGCGACGCGGGGCGGATCGAACTCGATGTCGGTGGCGTCATCCATCCGCAACGCCTCGCTGAAGACGCAGTGCGGGCCTGTCATCCGCTCGAAGTCGTCGAACGTGACGAGGACGTGAGACGGCACACCTCGATCGGTGATCACGACCGGGCCGGATCGCGCAGCCCGCTTGGCCGCCGACACGTCGTGGTTGAACTCGCGTGACGTCATGCGCACGCGATCACCTCACTTCGGCAGCGATCAGATGTAGGTACGTACCTACGTTACAGCAGCCGGCGTGCCGCCGCCCAGCGCGTCAGCTCGTGCCGGCTGGACAGCTGGAGCTTGCGGAGCACCGCCGAGACGTGCGTCTCGACCGTCTTGATCGAGATGAACAGCTCGGAAGCCACCTCGCGGTAGGAGTACCCGCGCGCGATCAGCCGCATGACCTCGCGCTCGCGGGCGGACAGCCGGTCCAGCTCGTCGTCGCCGATCGCGACGTCCCCCGCCGCCGCACCGAACGCGTCGAGCACGAACCCCGCCAGGCGCGGCGAGAAGACGGCGTCGCCGCCGGCCACGCGGCGCACCGCGTCGGACAGGTCGGTGCCGTCGATCGCCTTGGTGACGTACCCGCGGGCGCCTGCGCGGATGACCGCGACGACGTCCTCGGACGCGTMCGACACGGACAGGGCAAGGAACCGGGTCTCCCCCAGCAGGTCGGTGCAGGCCTTGATGACCTCCGCGCCGCCGCCCCCGTCGCCACCGGGCAGGTGCACGTCGAGCAGCACCACCGGCGGCTTCAGCTCACGGACGAGGCGGATGGCGTCGTCGACGGTGTCCGCCTCTCCCACCACCCGCACGCCCGCGTCGAGCGACGCCTTCACGCCGGTCCGGAACATGTGGTGGTCGTCGACCAGCACGACGTCGACGGCTTCGCTCATGACTGCACTCCTTGTTCGTCCGGCGTCCTGATGGGCACCACCAGGTGCACCTCGGTCCCACGTTCGGGGCTGCTGGTCACCTTCGCCGTGCCCCCACGACGTCGGACCCGCCCGATGATCGACTCGCGCACCCCGAACCGGTCGGTCCCCACCTCGTCGAGGTCGAACCCGTCGCCGTGGTCGCGCACGAAGACCTCGACCTCCGACGTCCCGACCTCCAGGTACAGCGAGACGGGCGGGCGGCCGTGCACGACCGCGTTGACCAGCGCCTCGCGCGTGGCCTGGAGCAGTGCCTCTGTGTCGGCGTCGGGCACCCGGTCGCCGACCACGACCGACTCGATGGCCACCGGGTCACCCGTGGGGCCGGACCGGGAGTCCTCGACCTCSGCGACGATCCCCCGCAGCGMSGCCGCGACCGAGGTGCCSGGCGCGGGCCGGTCGTCGTAGAGCCACTCGCGCAGCTCGCGCTCCTGGGCGCGCGCCATGCGGGCGACCTCAGCGGAGTCGTCGGCCCGGGAGCGGATGAGGGCGAGCGTCTGCAGGACCGAGTCGTGCAGGTGGGCCGCGATGTCGGCGCGCTCGGACTCGCGCGCACGGGCCGCGCGCTCGTCGCCGAGCTCGCGCACCAGCCGGAGCCACCACGGGGTCAGGACCAGGGCCACCCCGCCGAGCATGACGACGGCCGCGACGATCGACTGCACGAGCGTCGCCGCCTCGACGCCCTCCCCCGACGCCAGCCCGACGAACAGCAGCACCCCGACGCCCGCCAGCAGGATCCCGCCGGCGACCCGCAGCAGGCTGACCGGCGTCCGCCCGCCCGCCCGGTCCTTCAGGCGACCGCGCTGCACCGCGTCCAGCTGGCTCCACGCCAGCCAGAGGCCCGCCAGGACGATCACCGCGGGCAGCAGCCAGTCCGCCTGCACGTCCGCACCGGACCGGACCGCGATCATCAGCGCCGCCGCGACGACGAGGACCCCGCCGATGGCGATGTCCGTCACCGGGATCCGTCGGCCCGGCTCGATGATCGCCTGCCGGCGCGCCAGCCGCGTCAGCGCGCTCGGGCGCACCTCCTGCGCCGCGTCGGCGGGGTCTCCGGCCGGGATCGCCAGCCACCAGAAGACGTACAGCACGAGGCTGACGCCGGCGACGGGCGCGAGGACGACGAACGCCAGCCGCACCAGGCCGACCGGCACGTCGAGGTGCGCGGCGAGCCCCAGCGCGACGCCGCCGACGAGCCGCCCGCGCTMGGGTCGGCGCAGCGGCAGCCGGCGGCGCGCGGTGACGGTCGGGGCGGGGTGCACGGTCCGATCGTCACATGCCCTGAGCCGTTCCGGGGTCGGGTCCGGGGTCCGTTCAGGGGCGCCCGGCACCAGGTTCAGGGTGCGGTCAGGGGACCACCCGATGCCCCGCGCTCGTCGCGACCGCCAGGATCGAGACATGGACACGACGACCCCGACCGGCCCCGCCGGACCCGACCCGGCACCGGACAGCCCCGCGCCGGACCAGAACACGCCGAACAGCTTCTTCGCCGCCGTGCGCCGTCTCGGCATCACCCGCTCCGACGACCGCTGGATCGGCGGCGTCAGCGGTGGCCTCGGGGACCGGTTCGGCATCGACCCGCTGCTGGTGCGCGGCATCTTCTTCGCGACGCTCCTGCTCGGCGGCCTCGGCATCGTCGCCTACGGCATCGCCTGGGCGCTGCTGCCGGAGCGCCGCGACGGTCGCATCCACCTCGAGGAGATGTTCCTCGGCCGCTTCGACATCGCCCTGCTCGGTGCGCTGGCCTTCGTCATCGTCGGCCTCGGCCGCGGCGACAACTGGTTCTTCTTCTGGGCTCCGCCGGAGTGGGTGCAGGCGATCCTCTGGATCTCCTTCATCGGCGGCGTCGTGATGCTGATCGCCATCGTCTCCAACCAGCAGTCCTCGAAGCCGCGACCGCCGAGCGGCACCTCCGGGCCGTACGTGCCCCCTGCGACGTACCCCGCGGCKACGTACCCGTCGGCTCCGGTCACTTCCTCGGCGCCCGCCTACGGCGTCCCGCCGGTGCAGCCCGTACCGCCCACCGTGGACACCCCGCCGGCACCCCCGGCGTGGTCGGCCTCGTACGCCCCCGCGCCCGCCGCCCAGCGCCCCGCGCCCAAGCCACCGCGCCCGGTCACCCCGCCGCGTCCGCGCACCCCCGGCGCCGGGGTCGGCACCGTCGGTGTCGTCGTCGCCCTCAGCCTGCTCAGCCTCGCGGTCCTGCTCATCGCGGAGCGGCAGGGCGACTTCACGGGCCCGGTCGGCCTGACCGCGCTCGGTGTCGGCATCGTGCTCTGCGGCCTGGGCATCATCATCTCCGGACTGCGGGGTCGGACCAGCGGCGGACTCGGCGGCCTGGCCGTCGTCGGCATCCTCGTCGCGGTTCCCGTCGGGGCCGTGCAGAACGCCAGCTGGATCTGGTCGAGCGACTCGCAGCACGACTTCTCCGCCGATGGCACGGTCGTCGTGACCGACCGCTCCGAGGCCGCGAACGGCTACTCGATGGGCTTCGGTGACGTCACGATCGACCTCAGCGAGGTGCCGATGACCTCCGAGACCCTCGAGGTCCCCATCTCGCTCGCGGCCGGCGACCTCACCATCGTCGTCCCCAGCGACGCCAGCATCTCCGCCGATGTCGACGCCGGCGCCGGCACCGTGCGCTGGGACGTCGACGGCGAGAGCAAGAGCGTCGACGGCGTCGGCCTCAACCCGCGCACCTTCACCGCCGGCGCGATCGACGACGACGGACCCCAGCTCGCGCTGCAGGTCCAGATCGGCGCCGGCGACGTCTCGATCATCGAGGAGAACTGATGTCCACCGAGAACACCCCGCGCGACGGCGACGAGACGCTCGCCCTGCCGGTCACCGACCAGGATCCCACGACGGCCGCCGACGACGACGCGACAGCACGCCCGTCCGAGGCCGACGACACGGCCGTCCTCCCGCTCACGGAGACCGACGGGACCACGCCTGGCACCGACGACACCGCCGTCCTCCCGGTCGGGAGGGTCGACGAGACCACACCGGCCGCCGACGACACGGCCCTCCTCCCGGTCGAGGAGGACGACACGACCGTGGTCGCACCGGACGAGACGCGGTCGCTGCCGGTCACCGACGAGGCCCTCCCCTACCCGGCCACCTCCGCGTGGACGTCGCAGGACGAGCCCGAGCCGTACACGTCCCCGATCGGTGTCCTCTACGCGCCGACCGACCGACCCGGACCGGCGCCCGCCGACCGCGTCGACCCCGACGCGGTCGTCGAGGCTGCCCCGGTGGTCGTCGACCCGCCGCGCCGTCGGCTCCGCGTCGGCACCGTCGTCTGGGGCCTGGTCATCGCCGCGATCGGCGTCGGCCTGCTGGCGTGGGCGGCCGGCGTCGCGATCGACTTCCAGCTGGCGATGATCGTGCTGCTCGCGGTCGCCGGCACCGCGCTGCTGGTCGGGTCGATCGTCAGCGGAGCACGCGCCGCCCGCCGCTGACCGGCCCGGGACGCACGACGTCCGAGCAGCCACGGCCCCTGTGCCGCGACTGCTCGGACGTCGTCGTCTCCGTCAGGCCTTCGGGCCTGTCGGGGCCGGCGGCGGTGTCGTCGACGAGGTCGGTGCGGGCGGCGCGGTCGGCCGTCCCGCCGGGACCGGGTCCGGGTAGGCCGCCGAGCCGGTCGACGTGGCCGGCGAGGCCACGACACCGCTGGCGACGGCAGCCTTGCGCAGCGCCCACCCGATGAGGATGAACACCACGCCGATGCCGACCACCAGGAGCGCCACGCCGAACGCGACCACGGACGTGAACAGCGACGCCCGCAGGAACGACGCGGTCATGACGGTCTGCCGGGTCGGGTCGTCCTGGTCCAGCTCGGCGTACGTCTTGCCGCCCGAGGCCTCCAGCGCGTGGGTGTTGATGATGTCGGCCTGGAACCAGGCCTCCCACGGCGTGTCGACCAGCTGTCCCCCGAACGCCTGGGCGTCGTCCGAGACGGTGATCTTCTCGGCGGCGAGGTTGCTGGCCACAGCCCCCCAGGTCACACCACCGGCGATGATGAAGATGATCCCGAAGATGATCGTCAGCAGTCCGAGCACGCGGACCGCCTTCGAGCCCCCCGTGGTCGTTGTCGTCGTCATGTCTCCCCTTCCGAACCCCGACGGACGGGTCCGAACCCCCTGGACCCGGTAGGCCGCACGCGACCCATGACAAAGCGCCCAACGAGATCGACTCTAGTGACATGTGACCTGGACGAACACGGCGAATCGCCGGTTGTCTCTCAGACGCGGGCTAGGTCCCGGGCGCGGGCGTACTCCGCCTCGGCGGCGCCGAGCACGTCCTCCCACCCGAAGCGGGGACGCACGACGCGGTTGTGCGCGAGCATCCCGTCGAGCAGCCGGCTGTCCCGGGCGAGGTGGACGACGGCCTCCGTCATCTCCGCGTCGTCGGACACCAGCAGCCCGTCGATGCCGTCCTCGACGAACTCGGCGATGCCGGTGCCGCGCCGCGCGACGACGGCGAGGCCCGCGGTGCGCGCCTCCAGCGCGGCGATGCCGAACGCCTCCAGCTCGGCCGGCGCCAGGAACACGTCGGAGTCGGTGTAGGCGGCCCGCACCTGCGGACGGGTGAGCCGCCCGCGCAGCTCCACCACGTGCTGCAGACCCTGCCCCGCGACGGCGGACGCGACCCTGCCCTGCGCGGGTCCGGAGCCGATGATCGACAGCCGCAGCCGGTCCGGCGGCAGCCGCCGGGCAGCCTGGCCGACGAGCTCGATCAGCGGGACCGCGCGCTTGCGGGGGGCCAGCCGCATGGTCGACACCAGCCGCAGCGGGCCGCGCTCGCCGGGCCGGCCCCGCCCCTCGGACAGCGAGGTGGGCGCCCAGAGGTCGAGGTCGATGCCGTTCGGCATCACGGACACGTCGGCGCCGAACACCTCGCGCACGCGCGCGGCCGCGGCGTGGCTCACGGCGCTGAGGGCGGCGGGCGTCCGCTGCCAGTGGGTGCGGTGGACGAGCGTCCGCAGGGCGCCGACCACGCCGTCGAGCATGCAGTGCCACGTGATCGCGGTCGGCAGCCCGGCGTCGAGCGCGGTCCGGGCACCGTCGTACGCGAACGGGGAGAGCACCCCGGCGTGCACGTGGACGACGTCGGGCCGCAGGTCGGCGAACGCGGACCGCATCAGCCGCGGGCCCACCGGGTTCACCGGCAGGTCGAACGGGAGCCGTGCCCCGAGGCGGTGCACGTGCACCCCGTCCTCCAGGTCCACGACCCCACCGCGCTCGCCGCCGACACCCAGAGTGGCGGTCAGCACGTGCACCTCGTGCCCGGCGGCGGCCTGGCGCGCGGCGAGGTCACCCACCTGGGACTCGATCCCGCCGGTACGCGGCGCGTAGCAGTCGGAGACGTGGACGATCAGCACGGGGCCACCGTAACGGCGTGAACCGGACGGTTGTTCACGATCCCGCCCACATCACCCGCGTGCGCCGCCGGCGGCCTCGATGCGCGCGAGCGCCTGGGCGTGCACCGTGCGCTCCAGCACGAACGACATGACGGGGACGACGCCGGCGGCGGCCATGGTGGCCAGCCGCCCGACCCGCCAGCGCATCTTCGACCACAGGTCGAAGACGGTGACCAGGTAGACGACGTAGACCCAGCCGTGCGCGTACGCGATCCAGGCGCCGATGACGGGGTTGGGCGTGCCCGCGGCGTCCACCCCGTTGGCGTGGAACACGTACTTGAGGATCAGCTCGACGCACAGCAGCAGCAGCAGCGTCCCGGTGATCCAGGCCATCACGCGGTAGCGCAGCGTCGCTCCCCGGGCCTTGCGGACCCAGGGGTCGGTGCTGGTCGTGGTCGGGGTCTCGTTCACTGCGTCACTCCCACTCGATGGTGCCCGGCGGCTTGCTCGTGACGTCGAGGACCACCCGGTTGACCTCCGGCACCTCGTTCGTGATCCGCGTCGAGATCACGGCCAGCACGTCGTACGGCAGGCGGGTCCAGTCGGCGGTCATCGCGTCCTCCGACGACACCGGCCGCAGCACGACGGGGTGCCCGTACGTCCGGCCGTCTCCCTGCACCCCGACGGACCGGACGTCCGCCAGCAGCACGACCGGGCACTGCCAGATGTCGCGGTCGAGGCCGGCACGAGTGAGCTCCTCGCGGGCGATCACGTCGGCCGCCCGCAGGATGTCGAGCCGCTCGGCCGTGACCTCGCCGATGATCCTGATGCCGAGGCCCGGGCCGGGGAACGGCTGGCGCCACACGATGCCCTCGGGCACGCCCAGCTCCAGGCCGACCGCGCGCACCTCGTCCTTGAACAGGGTGCGCAGGGGCTCGACGAGCTCGAACTGCAGGTCGTCCGGGAGACCGCCGACGTTGTGGTGGGACTTGATGTTCGCCGCGCCCTCACCACCGCCGGACTCGACCACGTCGGGGTAGAGCGTGCCCTGGACGAGGAACTTGACCTCCTCGTCGGACCCTTCGACGATCTCCCGTGCGGCGTCCTCGAACACGCGGATGAACTCGCGGCCGATGATCTTGCGCTTGGTCTCGGGGTCGGTGTGCCCGGCCAGCGCCCGCAGGAACCGCTCGCGGGCGTCGACGACCTTGAGCTGCACGCCCGTGGCGGCGACGAAGTCCTTCTCCACCTGCTCGGCCTCGCCGGACCGCAGCAGGCCGTGGTCGACGAACACGCAGGTCAGCTGGCTGCCGACGGCCTTCTGCACGAGCGCCGCGGCGACCGAGGAGTCGACCCCGCCGGACAGCCCGCAGATCACGCGCGCGTCGCCGACCTGCGCGCGGATCTTCTCGACCTGCTCCGCGACGACGTTGCCCGCGTTCCAGTCCGGGGTCAGCCCGGCGCCCTCGTAGAGGAAGTTCTCGAGCGCCTTCTGCCCGAGCGGCGAGTGCTTGACCTCGGGGTGCCACTGCACGCCGAACAGGCGACGGGTGCGGTCCTCGAACGCCGCGACAGGGCTGCCGGACGACGTCGCGAGCACCTCGAAGCCCTCAGGCGCCGCGTGCACCGCGTCGCCGTGGCTCATCCACACGGTCTGCGAGGCCGGGCTCCCCGACAGGACCGTGCCGGCGGAGGTGACCTCGACGGCCGTGCCGCCGTACTCGCGCTGGCCGGTCTGCGCGACGGTCCCGCCGAGGGCGGCGGCCATCGCCTGGAAGCCGTAGCAGATGCCGAGCACGGGGACGCCGGCCTCGAACAGCGCCGGGTCGACGAACGGGGCACCGGTGGCGTACACCGACGACGGTCCGCCGGACAGGATGATCGCGGCCGGGTCCTTGGCCAGCAGGTCCGCGACGGACGCGGTGTGCGGCACGATCTCGGAGTAGACGTTGGCCTCGCGGACGCGTCGCGCGATCAGCTGCGCGTACTGCGCGCCGAAGTCCACGACGAGCACGGGACGGTGGGTCGTGGTGGCGGCCGGGTCAGGCGTCTGCGTCACGCCGCAAGGGTAGTCGGCGCTCGGAGGTGAGCGTGCACGGCGACGAGCATCACGGCTCCGTGACGGGGACGTCGGTGATCCGGAACCGCCCTGGGACGTCGATGTCGACGGTGTCGCCGCCCCTGTCGGGCCACACCACCGTCACCTGGAGGGACTCCCCCTGGGCGACCATCTGGTCGACGAACCTGTCGGCGACGACAGCCCGTCGGTCGCTGGCACCGTCGACCCCCACCTCGACGACGTAGTCCCCGGGGTACAGCCGCCCTCCCGCGCCCAGCAGGGTGACCGCGTACGCCCCAGCCGTCGTCGTGAACGAACCGAGACCGCGCTGGAGGTCCCTGCCCTCCGCGTAGCTCCCGAACAGCCCGACGATCTGCCCCGTCCCCGGAGACGTCCGCTCGATCTCGAGCGTTCCCACCAGGTAGCCCTGGTCGCGCAGCACCGAGGTGACGGAGACGTCGTAGGCGCCGTCGTCGATGACGACCGGAACCGGGTCCGCGCCCGACGACACACCACCCACCGGCTCCGGCACGGGCGCGACCGTGGGGACGTCCACCGCGGCTCCCGCGTCCGTCGTGGTGAACCGGATCTCCACGCGGCGGTTGACGGCGCGCTCCTCGGGAGACGTGCCGGAGACCACGGGCTCGCTCTCGCCCTTGCCGTCCACGACGACCGTGAAGTCGGCTCCGAGCAGGGGGATGAGGCGGTCGGCCACCGACTGCGCCCGCTTGACCGACAGCTCCTGGTTGTACTCGTCGGTGCCGACGTCGTCGGTGTGCCCCACGACCGTGACCTCGCCGGCCTGACCGCTGGAGACGATCTGCCCGCCCGCGGCATCGACGACGGCGGCCGCCTCCGGGGTGAGCACGAACTGGTCGGTGGCGAAGAGCACGTCCGAGGMGAGCGTGACGGTCGCGGCCTCGCCCTCGACACGGGCGCTCGACCCGTCGTCGTACGCGACGGTGAACGCGTCGATGCCGGCCTGCGGGTACGTCACCTCGCCCTCGGCGCCGAGGTCCTCCGGCGTCGTCGGCAAGGTCTCGACGTCCGTGACCGGCACGCCCGACACCAGCCCCAGGTAGGGGAACAGGACGGAGACGCTCGGCGACGTCGGTGCGGCGTAGACGACCTCGGCCGACACCGACGCGCCCGGTGTCAGGGTGAGCAGCTCGGACGTCGAGACGGACCTGCTCCTCGCGTCCTGGGCCGGGTCGGAGATCGTCGACGCCGCCAGGTCGAGCAGCCGCACCTGTCCGAGGTTGAACATCGACGCCGGGTCGTGCAGCAACAGGCTGAGCGCGAGCGACGTGCCCTCCGGCGCGTCGTCGGGCATCGCGAAGTCGATCGTGACGAGCGCGGCCTCGTCCGTGACCTGGACGGGGTGCACCGTGATCTCGATCGGCAGCCCGAGGTGCTCGACCTCGACCGTGACAGGCCCGGCCCCCGGCGGCGTCGTCCTCGCCGACGCCGTCACGGGCTCGGTCGGCGACGGTACGTCGTCAGGCGACGTGCAGCCCGTCAGCAGGAGCGCGGCGGCGAGGAGGACGGGGGCAGATCTGCGCACCAGGGACACCTGTCTCGAGGGAGCGGACGGACGCACGATCGTGCTGCCGGTCGGCCGGGACCGGAGAGGGCCGCGTCCAGGAGACGTCGACGAGGCGCATCGTCCGGAACCCTAGCCTGCAGACGGTGGGGCCAGACGGTCGGTCGAGCCCGGTCCGCACGCGGCGGACGTGCGTCGTCCGGCGTCGGAAAACCATGCGGGCCGTGTCGGTACCGGCCCGTAACGTTGACGCTCGTGCGTTCTCTCCCCCTCGACGACCCCGGCACCCCGCCCCTGAGCGGGCCTGTCGCGCTGCTCTGGTGGCTGGCCGGTCGGCAGTGGGGCATCCTCCTGACGGCCGTCGGGCTCGGCATCCTGCAGTTCGCGGCCCAGGCGTTCACCCCGTTCGTCGTCGGCCGCGCGATCGACGACGGTCTGGACAGCGGCTTCGGCCCGGACCTGTGGCGCGCGTGCGGCACCCTGCTGGCGCTCGGCGCCGTGATCATCACCACGTCGGCCATCGGCCACCGGTACGACGTGAACAACTGGCTGCGGGCCGCGTTCACGTCGTCGCAGCTGGTCGGCCGGACCGTGGCGCGGTCGGGGCACACCATCACCAAGGAGCTGCCGACGGGCGAGGTCGTCTCGGCCGTCGCCAACGACGCGCTGCGCATCGGCGAGGTCTTCGCGCTCGCCGCCCACTTCCTCGGCAGCCTGGTCGCGTACGGCATCGTCGCGGTGCTCATGCTGCGCGTGTCCGTGCCGCTCGGCCTCGTGGTCGTCCTGGGCCTGCCGACGGTCGCGGCGATCCTCGGCCTGCTGGTCAAGCCGCTGTCCCGCCGGCAGTCGGCGCAGCGCGAGGCGTCCGGCCGCCTGACGACGCTCGGCGCGGACACCGTCTCGGGCCTGCGCATCCTGCGGGGCATCGGCGGCGAGACCGTCTTCACCGGGCGCTACCGCGCGCAGTCGCAGGAGACCCGGCGCCGCGGCGTCGAGGTGGCCCGGACGCAGTCGGTCCTCGACGCCCTCCAGGTGCTGCTGCCGGGCGCGTTCGTCGTCACCCTCATCTGGCTCGGCGCCCACATGGCCCTCGCGGGCACCATCACGCCCGGCCAGCTGGTGTCGACGTACGGCTTCGCGGCGTTCCTGTCGTGGCCGGTGCAGAACGCCACGCAGATGCTCCAGGCCGCCACGCGTGCGCACATCGGCGCCACCAAGGTGGTCAAGGTCCTGCAGGTCGTCCCGGCCACCGGCGCCACGCCCGGCACCGCCACCGCGCCGGGACCGCACGTGCCGCTGGTCGACGAGGTCAGCGGGCTGACCCTCGAGCCCGGCCGGGTGGTCGCCCTGGTGAGCGCCGACCCCGACGAGTCCGCGCGCATCGCCACGCGGCTCGGCCGGTTCGACGACGCGGCGGAGAAGGACACCCCGGTGCGGCTCGGTGGCGTGCTGCTGTCCGAGCTGGACAAGGACGTCGTGCGGGAGCGGATCGTCGTCGCGGAGGCCACTCCGCACCTGTTCTCCGGCCTGCTGACCGACGAGCTCGACGTGCGCGGCGCGGCCACGCAGGACGACCTGCTGCGCGTGATCGCCACGGCCGACGCGCAGGACGTGCTCGACTCGGTGCCCGACGGCCTGGCCGGCGAGCTCCCCGAGAAGGGCCGCTCGCTGTCCGGCGGGCAGCGGCAGCGCGTCGCCCTCGCCCGGGCGCTGCTCATCGACCCGGAGATCCTCGTCCTGGTGGAGCCGACCAGTGCGGTCGACGCGCACACCGAGGCCCGGATCGCCGCGCGGCTGGCGGACGTCCGGCGCGGCCGCACGACGCTCCTGGTCACGGCCAGCCCGCTGGTGCTGGACCACGTCGACGAGGTCGCGTTCGTGCAGGACGGTGTCGTGCGCGCCCGCGCCGGGCACGACGACCTGCTCGCGCACGGCGACCTCGAGGTCGCCCGCGCCTACGGCGCCGTCGTGGGCCGGCAGATGGAGGACGAGTCCGTCGAGGACCTCGCGGACGACGAGGGGCTGTACCAGGAACTGATGGTCGACCAGCAGAGCGGAGGACAGTCATGAAGCTCCCCATCGCCGACACGGCGACGGTCCGGGCGTACACGGGCGTCCTCTTCCGCAAGCACCGTCGCCCCCTGATCCTCATCGCGGTCCTGCACACGCTGGCCGCGACGGCGGGCCTCGCAGGTCCGTGGCTGCTGGGCATGCTGGTCGACGCCGTCACGGGCGGCACGACGGCGACGTACATCAACACGCTGATCGCCGTCGGCGTCGTCGCCGTGCTCGCGCAGACCGTGCTCATCCGCTTCGCCCAGCGGGCCTCGATGGTGTTCGGCGAGGAGGTGTTCGCCGAGCTGCGCGAGGAGTTCATCGAGAAGGTCACCGCCCTGCCGCTGTCCGTCGTCGAGCGGGCCGGCACGGGCGACCTGGTGGCGCGCACGACGAACGACGTCAACAAGCTCCAGCACGCGGTGCGGTTCGGTGTCCCGCGCGTGATCGTCGCCGTCGTGACGATCACGCTGACGATCGTCGCGTGCCTGGTCCTCTCGCCGGTCGTCTCGATCGCGATGTTCATCGGCGTGCCCACGCTGCTGCTGGTCGTGCGCTGGTACCTCAGGCGTGCGACGCCGGCCTACCAGCGCGAGTCGGCCGCGTACGCGGTGCTCAACGGGACCATCACGGAGTCCGTGGAGGGCGCGCGCACGGTCGACGCGCTGCGGCTGGGCCGGCGCCGGATGGGCCGCGTGGACGCCGACCTGCGGGAGGCGTTCGAGGCGGAGAAGGTGACGCTGCGCCTGCGCACGATCCTGTTCCCGGGCATCGACGCGGCGTTCGTCCTGGCACCGGCCTCCGTGCTGCTCTGGGGCGGCTACCTCGCGTCGGAGGGCTACGTCACGGTCGGCGCGGTCACCACGATCGTGCTGTACACGTACCAGATCACCGGCCCGGTGTGGGAGCTGATCTTCTGGGTCGACGAGATCCAGGTGGCGGCGACCTCGCTCGCGCGCATCGTGGGCGTCCAGCTGGTCGAGCCCGACCGCGAGACGCGTGCGGGGACGCCGGTGGACGAGGACATCGCGTCCCGGGGCCTGGTGTACGCGTACCGCGAGGGCCACAACGTGCTGCACGGGATCGACCTCGACCTGGCCGCGGGCGAGCGGCTGGCCGTCGTCGGGCCGTCCGGCGCGGGCAAGTCGACGCTCGGGCGGATGCTCGCCGGCATCCACCCGCCCACCGACGGCACGGTCACGGTCGGTGGCGTCCCGCTGATCGACCTGCCGCTGGAGGACCTGCGCGGGCACGTCGCCCTGGTCACCCAGGAGCACCACGTGTTCGTCGGGTCGGTGGCGGACAACCTGCGCCTGGCCCAGGTGGACGCCGACGCGGCCGCGCTCGAGCGCGCGCTGCGGGCGGTCGACGCCTGGGAGTGGGTCCAGGCGCTGCCCGAGGGTCTGGAGACCGAGGTCGGCTCGGGCGGGGCGGCGCTGACCCCGGCGCAGGCCCAGCAGATCGCGCTGGCGCGGCTGGTCCTGCTCGACCCGCACACGCTGGTGCTCGACGAGGCCACCTCGCTGCTCGACCCGCGGGCGGCGAGGCACCTCGAGCGCTCGCTGTCGGCGGTGCTGTCGGGACGGACCGTGGTCGCGATCGCGCACCGCCTGCACACCGCGCACGACGCGGACCGGGTGGCGGTCGTCGACGGCGGCCGGATCACCGAGATCGGCCCGCACGACGAGCTGGTGGCGGCCGGGGGCGACTACGCCGCGCTGTGGCACTCCTGGCAGCACGACGCCGTCTGAGGACCCGACCCTGGCGGCCCGGACGGAGGTGCGTGCGGGCTCGCCACGCCGATCGGTGCGAATCGGTGAGGCTGCGTGAGGAGCTTCTCTCGCGTGCACCCCACCGGTCACCGAACGCGCGGGTGCAGGCCGCCCTGGCCGCGTCCGCGCTCGTGGCCCCTGCCGTCTCCGGGATCCTCCAGGTGGGCCCGGGAGCGGACGACCCTGCTGCTCGGCCTGGCGCTGACCCTCGTCGCCCAGCACGCCCGTCGACCAGCACGACAGCACGACTGACCGGACGGCGGTGGAGAATGCACGCATGGTCCACCCCCTGACCCTGCGCGGCGGCATCGTCGTGCCCGACGACGCGCTCGCGTGGCGCTTCTCGCGCTCGAGCGGACCCGGAGGTCAGTCGGTCAACACGACCGACTCCCGCGTCGAGCTCACCGTGGACCTCGCGCGCATCGCCTGGACCAGCCCGACCCAGCAGGACCGCGTCCTGGCCCGGCTGGCCGGCCGCCTGCGCGGTTCGCTGCTCACGCTGAGCGCCCAGGAGTACCGGTCCCAGCTGCGCAACCGGGAGGCGGCCCTCACACGCGCGCACGCGCTGCTCGACGACGCGCTCGCTCCCCCGGGCCCGACGCGGCGCGCCACCCGGCCGAGCCGGGGGTCGCAGGTCCGCCGTGTCCAGGGCGAGCAGAAGCGCCGCGCGGTCAAGGAGCTGCGGCGCCGTCCCCCGCTGGGCTGACGACGGCCTCCGGCCCCGAACCGCGGGCCTCGTCGCGGACCAGCCGCAGCCAGAGCAGCACCGCGAACGCACCGAAGATCCACCACTGGGCCGCGTAGGCGAGGTTCTGGATGTTCAGCCCCGCGCCGGGCTTGGTCGGCGGGTCCAGCAGCGCGACGGCGTCGGACTGGGCGGGGTCCGACGCCGAGACCACGAGGTACCCCGTGTAGATCGGGCCGCCCCAGGAGTTGAGCAGCTCCGCGGAGCTGATCGCGTCGGTCTGCCCGTCGGCCACCCCGGTGCCTGCCTGCTCGGACGCTTGCAGGTAGCCGGTCACGTCCACGGTCCCGGACGGCGGGTCGTCGGCGTCGGCCGGCGTCGCCACCCAGCCCCGGACCACCGGCAGCACGGCGCCGTCGGTCGTCGTCAGCGGCGTCAGGACGAGCAGGCCGGTGGTCCCGTCGTGCGCGCGGCCGGTCACCAGCAGCTGGCCGTCGGCGTCGTAGGTCCCGGTCACGGCCACCTTCCGGCCGACGAGGTCGCCGGTGAACGTGGTCTGTGGGACCAGCACGTCGTCGAGCGGGACGGCGGGAGCGGCGACGAGCTCGGCCGTGTGGCGTTCCGCGGCGGCGGCGCCGTGCACCTGGGCACGGTCCAGCTGCCACGCGCCGAGCCGGGCGCACAGCGCTGCGGCGGCGAGCAGCAGGACGAGCAGGACGAGCATCCGGGGGCGCACCGCAGCACGGAGCATCGTGGTCGGAGGGCGTCGCTCGGCCTGAGCCCAGGCGGAGGCGGGCGTCTCGTCGGGTGCGGCGGCGACCGTGTGGTCGTGCGCCGGGGACGGGCGGTCCCCGGCGTCGGGCCCGAGCCCCGGCGCACGCTCGCGCGCGACGGCAGCGGGGGTCGGCTCGGTCACGTCTCACGGTACCCCGCAGCACAGGCGCGACTGGCACCCGCACGAGCACCCGGAAGGGCACCCCGGGGCGCCCCACAACCCCGCTGACCTGCGCATCGACCTGGTCCGTGCACCACGGGACGTTCGGCGTGCGTTCGCCCACACCTACTGCGCCGACGCGCGGAGTGCGGTTGTATGACAAGTGGGCTCGCGCTCGCGCGACACAGGACCAAGGACCCTCGTCCGCGCCGTGCGCCCGACGGAAGGCTGGCACCGCGCCGGTGGCAGACCGGAACGACGACTGGGGAGCGCGATGAGCACGACGACGTCGGCACGCAACACGTGGCAGACCGGGAGCGGCTCGGTGGTCGACGCCGAGACCGTGGCCCGCATCGACCAGTGGTGGCGGGCTGCGAACTACCTGTCGGTGGGGCAGATCTACCTGCTGGACAACCCGCTCCTGCGCGAACCCCTCACGCGCGACCACGTCAAGCCACGGCTCCTCGGCCACTGGGGCACCACCCCTGGGCTGAACTTCCTCTACGCGCACCTGAACCGCGCGATCGCGGAGCGCGAGCAGTCCACCATCTACGTCACCGGGCCGGGCCACGGCGGTCCCGGGCTCGTCGCGAGCGCGTATCTCGACGGCACGTACTCGGAGTTCTACTCGGACATCACCGAGGACACCGAGGGCATCCACCGGCTGTTCCGGCAGTTCTCGTTCCCGGGCGGCATCCCCAGCCACGTCGCGCCGGAGACGCCGGGGTCGATCCACGAGGGCGGCGAGCTGGGCTACGCGCTGAGCCACGCCTACGGTGCCGCGTTCGACAACCCGGACCTGCTCGTCGCGACGGTCATCGGCGACGGCGAGGCGGAGACCGGGCCGCTGGCCACCAGCTGGCACTCGAACAAGTTCGTGAACGCCGAGAACGACGGCGTCGTGCTGCCGATCCTGCACCTCAACGGGTACAAGATCGCGAACCCGACGGTGCTCGCGCGGATCCCCGACGACGAGCTCGCCTCGCTCATGGTGGGCTACGGCCACAAGCCGCACATGTTCGTCGCCGGGTTCGACGACGAGTCGCACGAGGACATCCACCGCCGGTTCGCGACCCTGCTCGACGAGGTGCTCGACGAGATCGCGGAGATCAAGCGCAGCGCGCACGCCGGCAACGAGCAGCGCCCGCAGTGGCCGATGATCGTGTTCCGCACCCCCAAGGGGTGGACGGGCCCGGACTACATCGACGGCAAGAAGACCACCGGGTCGTGGCGGGCGCACCAGGTGCCCCTGGCCAACGCGCGGGACACCCCGGAGCACCTGGACGTGCTGCGGCAGTGGCTCGAGTCGTACCGGGTCAACGAGCTGTTCGACGAGGACGGCCGGCTGCACGACGACATCCGCGCCCTGGCGCCGGCCGGGCCCCTGCGGATGAGCGACAACCCGCACGCGAACGGCGGGGTGCTGCTCAAGGACCTGCGCCTGCCGGACTTCCGCGAGTACGCGGTCGACGTGCCGGTGCCCGGCGGCTCGATGAGCGAGGCGCCGCGCGTGCTGGGCGACTGGCTGACCGACGTGATCCGCCTGAACCCCGACAACTTCCGGATCTTCGGCCCGGACGAGACGGCGTCGAACCGCCTGCAGTCGGTGTTCCAGACCACGGACAAGCAGTGGAACGCGGAGTTCTTCGGGGCCGACGTCGACGAGCACCTGGCGCGCGCCGGCCGCGTGCTGGAGATGCTCAGCGAGCACCAGTGCCAGGGCTGGCTCGAGGGCTACCTGCTGACCGGGCGGCACGGCCTGTTCAACTGCTACGAGGCGTTCATCCACATCATCGACTCGATGTTCAACCAGCACGCCAAGTGGCTGAAGGTCACCAACGAGATCCCGTGGCGCCGCCCGATCGCGAGCCTCAACTACCTGCTGTCCAGCCACGTGTGGCGGCAGGACCACAACGGCTTCAGCCACCAGGACCCGGGGTTCATCGACCACGTGGTCAACAAGAAGGCCTCCGTGGTCCGGGTCTACCTGCCGCCGGACGCCAACACGCTGCTGTCCACGTACGACCACTGCCTGCGCAGCCGGCAGTACGTCAACGTGGTCGTCGCAGGCAAGCAGCCGGCACCGAACTTCCTGACGATGGAGCAGGCGATCGCGCACTGCACGCGCGGTCTGGGCATCTGGGACTGGGCGGGCTCGGAGGTGCCCGGCGAGAAGCCGGACGTCGTGCTCGGTGCCGCCGGTGACGTGCCGACGCTCGAGGTGCTGGCGGCCGCGGACATCCTGCGTCGCGAGCTGCCCGACCTCAAGGTCCGCGTCATCAACGTCGTCGACCTCATGCGCCTGCAGGACGCGCGGGAGCACCCGCACGGGCTGTCCGACGCGCAGTTCGACGGGCTGTTCACCTCCGACCGGCCGGTGATCTTCGCGTACCACGGGTACCCCTGGCTCATCCACCGGCTCACGTACCGCCGCCACGGGCACACCAACATCCACGTGCGCGGCTACAAGGAGGAGGGCACCACGACGACGCCGTTCGACATGGTCATGCTCAACGACCTCGACCGGTTCCACCTCGTGATCGACGTCATCGACAACGTGCCGTCCCTCGGCTCCGCGCAGGCGAACCTGCGGCAGAAGATGGTCGACGAGCGCCTCCGGGCCCGTGAGTACACCCGCGAGTTCGGCGACGACCTGCCCGAGGTGCGCGACTGGGTCTGGCCCGACGCGCAGGACGAGTCGGACTCCGGTCAGGTGGCGGCGACGCTGTCGACCGGCGGTGACAACGAGTAGCACCCMGTTCGTCCGTGGGGCGGGCGCCGCTGCCCGCCCCACGGTCCCGCACCACAACCGCACCACCGCATCGGAGACTCCCACCGTGGCCCGCAGCATCTACGTCACCTCCCCTGAGGGAGACTCCGGCAAGTCCATGGTCGCGCTCGGCCTGGTGGACCTGCTGGCCCGCACCGTCCAGCGGGTCGGGGTGTTCCGCCCGGTCGCCCGGTCCACGGACGTCCGCGACTACGTGCTCGAGCTCCTGCTCCACCACGACGGCGTCGACCTCACCTACGACGAGTGCGTCGGGGTGACGTACGAGCAGGTGCTCGACGACCCGGAGGCCGCGCTCGCGGAGATCGTGTCCCGGTACCACGACGTCGAGCGGCGCTGCGACGCGGTCGTGGTGGTCGGCACCGACTACACCGACGTCGCCGGTCCCACCGAGCTCGCCTACAACGCCCGCATCGCCGCGAACCTCGGTGCGCCCGTGGTGCTCGTCATCAACGGCAGCCACCGCAAGCCCGCGGTCGTCGCGCAGGTGGCCGACGTCGTCGTCACGGAGATGCACGCCAACCACGCCCAGGTCGTCTCCGTGGTGGCCAACCGGTGCGCACCCGGCACGGTCAGCGGAGTCCGCGACGCCCTCCGGGACAGCACCGGGCTGCCGTCGTGGGCCGTGCCTGAGAACCCGCTGCTCACCGCACCGACGGTCCGGCAGCTGTCCGAGGCGGTGCGCGGCACGCTCATCGCGGGCGACGAGGACCTGCTGTCGCGCGAGGTGCTGGACGTCATCGTCGGTGCGATGTCCGTCGAGCACCTGCTGGGCAAGCTGACCGACGGGTCCGTCGTGATCACGCCGGGCGACCGGTCCGACGTGCTGCTCGGGCTGCTCATGGCCCACCAGGCCGACGGGTTCCCGTCGCTGGCCGGCATCATCCTCAACGGCGGCTTCCACCCGGCACCGCTGATCACCCGCCTGGTGAACGGGCTCGGGAGCAGGCTGCCGATCCTGTCCACCGAGCTGGGCACCTTCCGCTCGGCGAGCGCCGTCGGGGACACGCACGGACGCCTCACGGCCGACTCGCAGCGCAAGGTCGACACGGCGCTGTCGCTGTTCGAGCAGCACGTCGACGGTGCCGCCCTGCTGGCCGCGCTCGACGTCGAGCGGCCCGAGGTGGTCACCCCGCTGATGTTCGAGTTCGCGCTGTTGGACCGGGCACGCTCCGACCGCCAGCACGTGGTGCTCCCCGAGGGCGGCGACGACCGGATCCTGCGCGCCGCGTCGACCCTGCTGCAGCGCGGCGTCGCGGACCTCACGATCCTCGGCGACGAGCCCGCCATCCGCACCCGCGCCACCGAGCTGGGTCTCGACCTCGACGACGCCGCGATCATCGACCCGCACGACGGCGAGCTGCTCGAGCGGTTCGCCGTCGAGTACACCGAGATGCGCAAGCACAAGGGCATGACCGTGGACCGCGCGCGGGAGATCGTCTCGTCGGTGTCGTACTTCGGCACGATGATGGTCCAGCTCGGGCTCGCCGACGGCATGGTCTCCGGGGCCGCGCACACCACCGCGCACACCATCAAGCCGTCGTTCGAGATCATCAAGACCAGCCCGGGCGTCTCCAGCGTGTCGAGCGCGTTCCTCATGTGCCTGGAGGACCGGGTGCTCGTCTACGCCGACTGCGCCGTGATCCCGGACCCGACGGCGGAGCAGCTGGCCGACATCGCGATCTCGTCAGCGGGAACCGCGCAGCAGTTCGGCATCGAGCCACGCATCGCGATGCTGTCCTACTCCACCGGCGAGTCCGGCTCCGGCGCAGACGTCGAGAAGGTCCGCACGGCGACGGCACTGGTCCGCGAGCGCCGGCCCGACCTGTCCGTCGAGGGGCCCATCCAGTACGACGCCGCCGTCGACGCCTCCGTCGCCAAGACGAAGATGCCCGACTCCGCGGTGGCCGGACGCGCGACGGTGTTCGTGTTCCCCGACCTGAACACCGGCAACAACACGTACAAGGCGGTGCAGCGCTCGGCGGGTGCCGTCGCCATCGGCCCGGTCCTGCAGGGTCTGCGCAAGCCGGTCAACGACCTGTCGCGCGGCGCACTGGTGCAGGACATCGTCAACACCGTCGCGATCACGGCCATCCAGGCACAAGCGGAGGACCCCTCATGAGCCCCGTCTCCCAGCCGACGCCCGGATCGGCCCACGGAGCGCACGGCAGCGTGCTCGTCGTGAACTCGGGCTCGTCGTCGATCAAGTACCAGCTGGTCAACCCCGTGGGCGGCGAGGCCATCGCGTCGGGGATCGTCGAGCGGATCGGCGAGGACGAGGGCTCGGTGCGGCACACGTACGGCGGCAACACGACCGAGCGCACGGACCCGGTCGCCGACCACGGTGCCGGCCTGCGGGCGGTGCTCGCCCTGTTCGAGGAGGTCGGTCCGGACCTGGCCCAGGCGCACGTGGTCGCGGTCGGGCACCGGGTGGTGCACGGCGGCTCCGTCTTCGGCTCACCGGTGATCGTCGACGACGAGGTCGTCGCGCAGATCGACGCCCTCTCCCCGTTGGCGCCCCTGCACAACCCACCGAACCTCACCGGCATCCAGGTGGCGCGCGAGCTGCTTCCGGACGTGCCGCACGTCGTCGTGTTCGACACGGCGTTCTTCCGCACGCTGCCCGAGGCGGCCGCGACCTACGCCATCGACCGCGAGGTGGCGCGCGAGCACGGGGTGCGCCGGTACGGGTTCCACGGGACGTCGCACCAGTACGTGTCCGGCAAGGTGGCGCGCGTGCTCGGCCGGCGGATCGAGGACCTCAACCAGATCGTGCTGCACCTCGGCAACGGGGCGTCGGCCTCGGCGGTCCGCGGCGGCGTCGCGGTGGAGACGTCGATGGGCATGACCCCGCTGGAGGGCCTCGTCATGGGCACCCGCTCGGGCGACCTCGACCCCGCGGTGCTCATCCACCTGCAGCGCAACGCGGGGCTGTCGGTGGACGAGGTCGACGACCTGCTCAACCGCCGCTCCGGGCTCAAGGGACTGGCCGGCGAGAACGACTTCCGGGAGCTGCACAAGCTGGTCGACGCGGGCTCGCAGGACGCCGCGCTGGCCCTCGACGTGTACCTGCACCGGCTGCGCAAGTACATCGGCGCCTACTACGCCGTGCTCGGCCGCGTGGACGTCATCACGTTCACGGCGGGCGTCGGCGAGAACGACCCGGTCGTCCGCGCCCGCGCGCTCGAAGGGCTGGAGCCGCTGGGCATCGCGGTGGACCCGGACCGGAACGCGGGCCGCAAGAAGGAGCCGACGATCATCTCCCCGGACTGGACCAGCACCCTGGTGATGGTGGTCCCGACCAACGAGGAGCTGGCGATCGCCCGTCAGGCCGTCGCGACGATCGAGGCGGCCGGCTACGAGGGCACGAGCGACGAGTCCGACCCGGCCCCGGCGGCTACGGGCCACGCCTGACGGTCGGCGGGCACGTCCCGATCCTCACGCGAGCAAGCCATGAGTTCCGCCGCGCGCAGGTGAAGCAGCACGTCACGGGAGGCGGAGCCTCTTCATCGTGCGCAGGACCTCCGTGTAGACGCGCGGCCAGGTGTCCGTGCCCAGGTCGAAGAGCCGGTGCAGGCCGATGCCGGGAGCGCCGAGGATGCCGTGCGCGCCGTGCTGGACCGCGACCGTCTGCAACCGGGTCGTCTCCCACAGGCCCTCGCGCCCGTGCCGGCTGCCGATGCCCGACGAGCCGACGCCACCCTGCGGCGCCGCGACCGAGCCCCAGGTGGCGACGTAGCCCTCGTTGACGTTCACGGTGCCGGCCCGGACCCGGGCGGCGATCGCCGCGCCCCGGCGGGTGTCGGCGGTCCAGACGCTCGCGTTCAGGCCGAGGTCGCTGTCGTTCATCGCCGCCACGGCCTCGTCGTCCGAGGCCACCCGGTAGATGCTCACGACCGGCCCGAACGTCTCCTCGCGCACCAGCCGCGCCTCGTTCGGCACGTCGGCGAGGATGGTCGGCTCGTAGAACCACGGCCCGAGGTCGGCGCGGTGGACGGCGCCGGCGAGCACCGTCGCGCCGTGCCCGACGGCGTCCTCGACGTGCTCGACGACGGTGGCCAGCTGCGCCGCGGACGTCAGCGAGCCCATGTCCGAGCGGTAGTCGAGCCCCGACCCGAGGCGGATCTCGCGGGTCCGGCGGACGAACGCCGCGGTGAACTCGTCGGCCACGTCCTCGTGCACGTAGATCCGCTCGATGCTCACGCAGACCTGCCCGGCGCCGACGAAGCACGCGCGGACGGCCCCCTCGGCGGCGACCTCGACGTCCACGTCCTCCGCGACGTACATCGGGTTCTTGCCGCCCAGCTCGAGGGTGGCCGTCACCAGCCGCTCCCCCGCCTGCGCGGCGACGATCCGGCCGGTGCGGGTGGACCCGGTGAAGCTCACGTGGTCGACGTTCTCCACGACGGCCGCCCCGACGGTCGGGCCGTCGCCGACGACCACCTGCAGGAGCCCGTCCGKAAGCCCGGCCTCCTCCAGCAGCTCCGCGGCCCACAGGGACGTGAGCGCGGTCTGCGGGTCGGGCCGCAGGAGGACGGCGTTGCCGGCCACCAGCGCGGGCAGCACGTCCCCGAGCGTGAGGGTCAGCGGGAAGTTCCAGGGGGCGACGATCCCGACGACGCCGACGGGGTGCCGCAGCACGCGGACGCTCGTGAGGCCCGGCAGCAGGCCCGGCACCCGACGGGGCGCGAGGTAGCGGCCGGCGCGCGCGGCGTAGTGCCGGGCGACCAGGGCGATGTCGCAGACCTCCTCGAAAGCGGAGACCCGCGCCTTGCCGGACTCCAGCTGGATGAGGTCGAGCACGTCGCTCTGGCGTTCGAGCACCAGGTCGTGCACGCGGGACAGGACCGCCGTCCGCTCGCGCAACGGGCGCGCCGCCCACAGTCGCTGGGCGGCGCGAGCGTTCTTCGCGGCGCGCGCGACGTCGTCGGGCGTCGACAGCGGGATGGCCGCGATCGGGCTGCCCGTGAACGGTGCGTGCGACGTGAACACCCCCGCGCGGGGCGAGGTGACCACGCGTCTCAGGAGCGGGCGGACGTCGTCCGGCTCGAGGACGTACGTCGCGAGCGGGTCGGTCTCGGGGTCGTGGAGCTCGATGTGTCCCGGGTCGTGCGCCATAACCGCGAGGGTACGCGCGCGTCCGCAGAAATCCGCGCGCGTGCCCTCTCCCGGCCTGTCGCGCTAGACGCCCAACGTCTCCCGCACGTCCACGTGCAGCAGCCCGACGACCGCGGCACGGCCCTCGGCCGCCGACGGGGCGGCGAGCGCGGCGGCCGCCATGGTGGCGCACTCGGCGGTGGTGTGGTGCCGCAGCGCGTACCGGACCGCGGGCACGGCCCCGGCGGACATCGACAGGCTGGTCACCCCGAGCCCGACGAGCACCAGCGCGATCACCGGGTCGGACGCGGACTCGCCGCAGACGCCGACGGGCTTGCGCGCCTGCAGCCCCGCGCGGGCGGTCGCGTCGACGAGGTCGAGGACGGCCGGCTGCCACGGGTCGAGCAGGTCGGCCAGCTCGCCGCGCAGGCGGTCGGTCGCCATCGTGTACTGCGCGAGGTCGTTGGTGCCCAGGGAGACGAAGTCCACCTCGGCGAGGATCTCCTGCGCGCGCAGGGCGGCCGCGGGCACCTCGATCATCACGCCGACGGTCGCGACGCCCGCGGCGCGTGCCCTCCGCGCGAACTCCCGTGCCTCGGCGGCCGTGGCGATCATCGGCGCCATGACCCACGGGGTGGTCCCGGTCGCGGCCTGCGCGTGGGCGAGGGCCTCGAGCTGGGTGTCCAGGAGCTCGGGGTGCGTCCGCACGAGGCGGTAGCCGCGCACGCCGAGCGCCGGGTTCTCCTCGTCGGGCTGCGTCGCGAACGCCAGGGGCTTGTCGGCACCCGCGTCGAGCGTGCGGACGACGACCTTGCGGTCGCCGAACGAGCGCAGCACACGCGTGTAGACGGCCGCCTGGTCCTCCTGCGTCGGCGCCGTCGTGCTCTCCAGGAACAGCACCTCGGTCCGGAACAGGCCGACACCCTCGACGCCGCCCCCGGAGACGCGTGCGGCGTCCTCGGCGGTGCCGATGTTGGCCAGCAGCGCGACAGCCCGGCCGTCCGCCGTGGCGCCCGGAGCCGTGTCGGACTCCAGCGTCCGCTCGACGGTCGCCCGCCGCTCCAGCTCGGCACGCTGGTCCTCGGACGGGTCGAGGGTGACGGTGCCGTCGGCCGCGTCGACGGCCACGTCGGCACCGTCCGCGAGCGCCGTCGCGCCCGCCACACGCACGATGCACGGGAGGCCGAGCTGCCCCGCGATGATCGCGGTGTGGCCGGTGGGCCCGCCCAGCTCGGTGACGATCGCGAGCACGTTGGCCAGGTCGAGCGCGGCCGTGTCGGCGGGGGCGAGGTCCTTGGCGACGATCACCGACGGCCGGTCCAGCGCGGGCACGCCCGGGGCGGGCAGACCCATCGCGGCGGCGACCACACGGTCGCGGACCGAGCGCAGGTCCGTGACGCGCTCCGCGAGGTAGCCGCCGGCCTGCTCGAACATCGTCGCGAACATCTCGACGACGCCGTCGATGGCGCTGACCACAGGCTCGCCCGCGTCGATCCGCTTCAGGACGCCACTGCGCAGCGCCTTGTCGTCGGCCATCTGCGCGGTGGCCGCGAGGACGTCCTTGACCGTGCCGGTGGACCGTCCCGACTGCTCACGCAGGCGCGCGGCGACGCCGGCGAACGCCTGCTCGACGTGGGCGTGCGCGGTGGGGATGTCGGCCGGGACCCCGTCGACCAGCAACGGCGCATCGGCCGCGACGTGCGGCGCGGGCCGCACCTGGGCGACGGGACCGACGATCGCGCGGCGGCCGACCCCCACCCCCTGGAGCACACGCGCCGTGCTCGTCGTGCTCATGAGGCTTCCTCCGCGTCCAGGTCGGTCGCCAGGAGGTCGACCAGCCCGTCGAGCGCGGCGTCGGCCCCCTCCCCCTCGGCGGTCAGGGTGACGACCTCGCCGCTGGGGACGCCGAGCGACATGACGAACAGGATGCTGCCGGCATCGACCGGCTCACCGTCCGGGCGGGCGATAGTGACGGGCAGCCCGGTCTCGGCGACGGCCTGCGTGAACAGCATGGCGGGGCGGGCGTGCAGGCCGACGCGGGAGGCGACGGCGACGGTGCGCTGAGGCATGACGTTCTCCGATCGAGGTCAGGTGAGGGTCAGGCGGCAGTGGCGACGAGCGCCTGGGCGTCGGCGGCCTGCTCGGCCTTGACGATCTCGTTCGGCTTGGCGCTCTTCAGGGCGATCACGAGCCCGGCGGAGATCACGGTGCCGATGGCGACGGCCATGAGGAACCCGAGCGGGTTCGAGATGAGCGGCAGGACCCAGATGCCACCGTGCGGGGCGCGCTGGCCGGAGCCGACCGCCATCACGAGGGCGCCGGTGACGCTGGAGCCCACGAGCGAGGACACGATGACGCGCCACGGGTCGGCCGCCGCGAACGGGATGGCCCCCTCGGAGATGAATGAGAGCCCCAGCAGCCACGCGGCCTTGCCGTTCTCTTGCTCGGCGTGCGTGAACAGCTTCTTGCGCACGGTCGACGCGAGCGCCATGGCCAGCGGGGCGACCATGCCGGCGGCCATGACCGCGGCCATGATCCGGTACTGCACGGCGTCCGTGGCGAGCCCCTCGGTCGCCAGGCCGGTGACCGCGAACGTGTAGGCCACCTTGTTGATCGGGCCACCGAGGTCGAAGCCCATCATCGCGCCCAGCAGGGCGCCGAGGAGGATCAGGTTGGAGCCGGAGAGGCCGTTGAGCCAGCTGCTCAGCCCGTCCATGAGGCTCGCGATCGGCTGCCCGATGATGAGGAACATCACCAGGCCGACGACGAAGGTCGACAGCAGCGGGATGACCACGACCGGCATCACGCCGCGGACGCCCTTCGGCACCTTCCAGCGGCTGATCCACAGCGCGAGGAACCCGGCCATGAAGCCGGTGACCAGGCCACCGAGGAAGCCGGCGCCGACGGCGACGGAGATCGCGCCACCGACGAAGCCGGGCACCAGCCCGGGCCGGTCGGCGATCGCGTAGGCGATGAACCCGGAGAGCACCGGGACCAGGAACCCGAACGCGACCACACCGGTCTGGAAGAGCAGCGCCGCCCAGTCCATGCCCACGGTGGCGTTGAAGTCGTTCAGGAGGTGCGAGACGGGGATGTCGGTGACCGCGATGACGCCGTCGGAGCCCCCCGCGAACTGGGCGACCATGAACCCCAGCGCGATGAGGATCCCCCCGGCGGCGACGAACGGGATCATGTACGAGACCCCGGTCATGAGCCACTGGCGGATCTTGGTGCCGACGCCCGCGTTCCGGTCGACCTTCGTCACCGGAGCAGCGGCAGGTGCCGCGGGACCACCGGCGGGCACGCCCGCCTCGACGGCGGCGACGGCGGCCGCGATGACGCCCGGGGCGTCGTGCACGGCCTTCTTCACGCCGACGTCGATGAACGGCTTGCCGGCGAACCGGTCCTTGTCCTTGACCTCGAGGTCGGCGGCGTAGATGACCCCGTCGGCCGCGGCGATGATCGCGGGGTCGAGCGGCGTCGAGCCGGCGGCACCCTGCGTCTCGACGTGGACCTCGTGCCCGGCGGCCTTGCCCGCCTGCTCGAGGGCCTCGGCGGCCATGTAGGTGTGCGCGATGCCTGTGGGGCAGGAGGAGACGGCGACGAGCTTCATGAGGGGACCACCTCTCGGGTGACGATCTCCGCGACGGTGGCTGCATCAGGAGCGTCCTTGAGCGACGTGCGGAAGGACTCGTGGACGAGGCGGCGGGCGAGCGCCGCGAGGATCTTGAGGTGGTCGCCGTCGCCCGCGTCGGGTGCGGCGATGAGGAAGACCAGGGTCGCGGGGCCGTCGGGGGCGCCGAAGTCGACACCGGCCGCGACCTTGCCGACCGCCAGGCTCGGCACGGTCACGTGGCTGGACCGGGCGTGCGGCAGGCCGATGCCGCCGGGCATGCCGGTGGCCATCTGCGCCTCACGGGCACGCACGTCGGCGTGGAACCCGTCGGCGTCGGTCACTCGGCCCGCGGCGTACAGCAGGTCGATCAGCTGGCGGGTCGCGTCGTCGCGGTCCGTGGCGACGAGGTCGACGGCGACCAGGTCCGGGGTGATCAGCGGGGTGCTCACGTCACAGCTCCTTGAGGGCGAGTCGGGGATCGGGGTTCTCCACGACCCGGACGGCGTCCAGGTCGATGTCGGTGGGGTCGGGGACGGCCGTGCCGGGCAGCAGGACCGCCGCGCGGCCGAAGGCGACCGCGGTGCGCAGGCGGTCGGCGGGCGACCCGTCCGCGGTGAGGAAGCCGGCGAGGGTCGAGTCCCCCGCGCCGACGGTGGACAGCGGCACGAGCGCGGGACCGCCCGCCCACCACACGCCGTCGGCGAGCACGAGCAGCGCACCGTGCGCGCCGAGGCTGACCAGGACGGCCCGGGTGCACGCCGCGATGACCTCACGGGCGGCGTCGACGACGTCCCCCACGGTCGTGAGCTCGCGACCGACGAGCTCGGCCAGCTCCTCGTCGTTGGGCTTCACCAGCGTGAGACCGCCCTGCCGGACGGCTCGGGTCAGCGGCACCCCGGAGGTGTCGAGGATGAACGGCACGCCGTACCGGGCAGCCAGTCCCGCGACCTGCACGAAGAACGTCTCCGGTGCGCCGAGCGGCAGGCTGCCCGCGCTGACCAGCGCGGCGGGCCTGGTGGCCAGCTGCGTCTCCAGGGCGGCCAGCAGTGCGTCGACCTCGTCGGGCGTGAGCCTCGGTCCCGGGGCGTTGATCTTGGTGGTCACGCCCGTGCCCTCGACCAGCGTGAGGTTGCTGCGGRTGTGGTCGACGAGCGGGACGGCCAGGGTCGGGACGTCGATCTCGGCGAGCATCTCCACCAGGCGGGCACCGTCGGCACCGCCGGTCGGCAGCACCGCGAGCGTCGGGACGCCGTGGCGGACCAGGACGCGGGAGACGTTGATGCCCTTGCCGCCGGGGTGCAGGTGCCCGCCGTGGGCGCGGTTGACCTCGCCGACGCGCAGCCGGTCGACCTCGAGCGCCCGGTCGAGGCTCGGGTTCGGCGTCAGCGTGATGATCATGCGGTCACCACCCGCGGGCCGGCGGCCTCGAGCTCCTCGACGAGCTCCGGCTCCACCCCGCTGTCCGTGATGATCGTGTCCACCTGGGACAGCGGCACGACGTGCGCGAACTCGACGCGGCCGATCTTCGAGTGGTCGGTGAGCACGACGGTGCGCCGCGCGTTGGCGACGAGCGCCCGCTTGACTGCGGCCTCCGCGAGGTCCGGCGTGGTCAGCCCGTGCTCGACGCTCAGCCCGTTGGTGCCGAGGAAGGCGACGTCGGCGTGGATGTCGGCCAGCTCGCGCTCCGCCCACGACCCGACGGCGGCGAGCGTCCGGCCGCGCACGGTCCCGCCGACGAGGTGCAGCGTGAGGTTCGGCCGCATCGCCAGCACCATCGCGACAGGCAGGGCGTGGGTCACCACCGTGAGCTCGCGGTCCGACGGCAGGAGCTCGGCGAGCCGGACGGTCGTGGTGCCGGCGTCGAGGATCACGGCGCCGCCGTCGGGGAGCTCGTCGAGCGCGGCCTTGGCGACGCGCTCCTTCTCCCCCGCGAACCGGGTCTCGCGGTCCGCCACGCCGGGCTCGAAGCCGAGCCGCTCGACGGGGATCGCGCCACCGTGCACCCGGCGGACCAGCCCGTGGCGCTCGAGGACCGTGAGGTCGCGGCGGATGGTCTCGGGGGTGACGTCGAGGTCCTCGGCCAGCCGGTTCACGTCGACCCGGCCGTCGGCGCGTGCCGTGGCCAGGATCTGCTGGTGCCGCTCGGGTGCGTACACATCGACTCCGTCGTCCCGCGCGCCGGCCCTGACTCCGGCGTCCACTTCGTCCAGGGTGCGCCCCCTCACGCCGCCATGTCAAGACATTCGGACATATTCGGCGGTATTCAAATGTTGATTCGGGCATCACTCCTGGTCAGGAGTCCGTTGCCCACACGCCCGGACACGCAAAGACGCCCGGGTGCGCCCGTTTCGGGGCGCCACCGGGCGTCGTCGGAGGCGTCAGTGCGGCTGGTACGGGCTCACCACGACCTCGACGCGCTGGAACTCCTTGAGGTCCGAGTAGCCGGTCGTCGCCATCGCGCGCCGGAGCGCCCCGACGAGGTTGAGCGTCCCGTCGGCCGTGTGCCCGGGGCCGAACAGGATCTGCTCCAGCGAGCCGGCGGTCCCGACCTCGACCCGCTCGCCGCGCGGCAGCTTCGGGTGGTGCGCCTCGGGCCCCCAGTGCCAGCCGCGGCCGGGCGCCTCGGTGGCCCGGGCCAGCGCGGCACCGAGCATGACGGCGTCCGCACCGCACGCGACCGCCTTGACCAGGTCACCCGAGCGGCCCACGCCGCCGTCGGCGATGACGTGCACGTACCGGCCGCCCGACTCGTCGAGGTAGTCCCGCCGGGCCGCGGCCACGTCGGCGACCGCCGAGGCCATCGGCGCGTGGATGCCCAGCGACAGCCGGGTGGTGTGCGCGGCACCGCCGCCGAAGCCGACGAGGACGCCCGCCGCCCCGGTGCGCATGAGGTGCAGCGCCGCCGTGTACGTCGAGGCGCCACCGACGATGACCGGGACGTCCAGCTCGTAGATGAACCGCTTGAGGTTCAGGGGCTCGACGCGGCCGGACACGTGCTCCGCCGACACCGTGGTGCCGCGGATGACGAAGAGGTCGACGCCGGCGTCGACCACCGTGCGCCAGAACTCGTTGGTGCGCTGCGGCGAGAGGGCACCCGCGACGGTCACGCCCGCGGCGCGGATCTCCTTGAGGCGGGCGGTGATGAGCTCGGGCTGGATCGGGGCCGCGTAGATCTCCTGCATCCGTGCGGTGGCACGCGCGCTGTCGAACGTCGCGATCTCCGCGAGCAGCGGCGTCGGGTCCTCGTACCGCGTCCACAGCCCCTCGAGGTCGAGGACGCCGAGCCCGCCGGCCTGCCCGAGCGCGACCGCCGTGGCCGGGCTCATCACCGAGTCCATCGGTGCCGCGATGATCGGCAGGTCGAAGTGGTAGGCGTCGATCTGCCAGCCGACCGAGACCTCCTCGGGGTCGCGGGTCCGCCGTGACGGGACGACCGCGACGTCGTCGAAGGAGTAGGCCCGGCGTCCGCGCTTGCCGCGGCCGATCTCGATCTCGTTGCTCACCGGGCAAGGCTACCGGGGCGGCGGCCACCCGCCCGAAACGGCGGCACGCGGGCCACCTCCGCGGCAATGTCGGACGTCGGTGCGAGTCTGGCGGCAGCACGCGAGCACCGAAGGAGCGCGACACGATGAGCTGGACGGACGGGCCACTGCTCGGCTTCGACACCGAGACCACGGGGATCGACGTCGACAACGACCGCATCGTGACCGCGGCCCTCGTGCGTCGCGACGCCTCCGGCACGCACGTCCGCAGCTGGCTCATCAACCCCGGCGTCCCCATCCCGGACGCGGCCGCCGCCATCCACGGCGTCAGCACCGAGCACGCCCGCACGCACGGTCGCCCGCCGCGCGAGGCGCTGGAGGAGATCGCCGCCGACCTGGCGGAGGCCCTGCGCGAAGGCGTCCCGGTCGTCGCCTACAACGCCTCGTTCGACCTGTGCCTGCTCGACGCGGAGCTGCGGCGGCACCGCCTCAGGACCCTGCCAGACCGCCTGTGCAGCGACGCGCGTCCCGTGATCGACCCGCTGGTGCTCGACCGCGCGGAGGACCGGCTGCGCAGCGGCAAGCGCAAGCTCGTCGATCTCTGCGGCTACTACGAGGTCGTGGAGTCCGGGAACCTGCACACCGCCGACGTCGACGTCGTCGCCACGCTCGACGTGCTCGAGCGGATCGTCGGCCGCTTCCCGCACCTCGCCTCGCTGGACCTCGACACGCTGCACGAGTACCAGTCGACGGCGCACCAGGCCTGGGCCGAGAGCTTCAACGCCTGGCGCACCGAGCAGGGCTTCGACGGGCCGGGGGCGTCCGACGTCTGGCCCACGCGGGAGCCCGTCGGCACGCTCTGGTGAGACGCACGTCATATCGCGGCTGAGTTCGGCACGGCGCCCGCCGACGGATCCGACCGATTCGCCGACGCGCCCCAGAGTGGCAATATCTCATCCATGAGTTAACGTCGTCCGCATGACGACGACCATCACCCCGGTTCCGACGAGCACCGGATCCTTCCCGGTCATCCAGGACCCGCTCGCGCACGTCGGCTCCCTCGTCCGCTCGGCGCGCCAGCACCGCGGCCTCACGCAGGCCCAGCTCGCCGAGCGCCTGGCCACCAGCCAGTCGGCCATCCACCGCATCGAGCAGGGCGCCCAGAACGTCAGCCTCGAGATGCTGACCCGCATCGGCGCCGCGCTCGACTCCCCCATCGTCACGCTCGGCGGCCCGCAGCGCACCCACCTGCGCGTGCAGGGCGGCCAGACGCTGAGCGGCCGGATCGACGTCAACACCAGCAAGAACGGCGCCGTCGCGCTGCTGTGCGCGTCGCTGCTCAACCGCGGCACCACCCGGCTGCGCAACGTCGCCCGCATCGTCGAGGTCGACCGGATCGTCGAGGTGCTGCGCTCCGTCGGCGTCCGCGCCACCTGGTCGACGGACGGCCGCGACCTGGAGATCGTCGTCCCGCGGCACCTCGACCTCGACGCCATCGACGTGGACGCCGCGCGCCGCACCCGGTCGATCATCATGTTCCTGGGCCCGCTGCTCGGGCTCGAGGACGAGTTCCGGCTCCCCTACGCGGGCGGCTGCGACCTCGGCACCCGGACCGTCGAGCCGCACCTGATCGGCCTGCGCCCCTTCGGCCTGGACGTCACCGCGACCGCCGGCGACTACCACGGGCTCGTCACCCGTGCCGGCGCGCAGGACCTCTCCATCGTCCTCACCGAGCGCGGCGACACGGTCACGGAGAACGTCATCATGGCCGCGGCCGGCCGTGCGGGCGTCACCACCATCCGCAACGCGAGCCCCAACTACATGGTCCAGGACCTGTGCTTCTACCTCGAGCTGCTCGGGGTGCGTATCGACGGCATCGGCACCACCACCCTGCGCGTGCACGGCCTGGCGGCCATCGACGCGGACGTCGAGTACGCGGTGTCCGAGGACCCGGTCGAGGCGATGAGCCTGCTCACCGCCGGCATCGTCACCGGCTCGGAGATCACCGTCGGCCGCGTGCCGATCGAGTTCATGGAGATCGAGCTGGCGACCCTGGCCGAGATGGGCCTGCGCTACACGCTCTCCGAGGAGTACGCCGCCGCCAACGGCCGCACCCGCCTGGTCGACGTCACGGTCCACCCGAGCGAGCTGCGCGCACCCATCGACAAGATCCACCCGATGCCGTTCCCCGGGCTGAACATCGACAACCTGCCGTTCTTCGTGGCCATCGCCGCGTGCGCCGAGGGTTCCACCCTGATCCACGACTGGGTCTACGAGGGCCGGGCCATCCACCTCACCGACCTCACCCGGCTCGGCGCGGACGTCCGGCTCCTCGACGCCCACCGCCTGCAGGTCAGCGGCCCGACGCACTGGTCCGGTGCCGAGGTCTCCTGCCCGCCCGCGCTGCGCCCCGCGGTCGTCATCCTGCTCGCGATGCTCGCCGCCAAGGGCACGTCCGTGCTGCGCGATGTCGACATCATCGCCCGCGGCTACGAGCAGCTCCAGGACCGCCTGGTGGAGCTGGGCGCTCAGATCGAGACGTTCCGCGACTGAGTGTCGCCCTCCAGGTACGTGCGGAGCTCGGCCATCGTGCGGCCGAACGCCGACTGCAGGTCGACCCCGTAGACGTCCGCCAGCGACATCACGGACCACAGGCAGTCGGCGAGCTCGTGCGCGAGGGCCTCGTCGAGATCCTCGCGCGGACGCACCCCGGCCTTGCCCTGCACCAGCTTGGCGAGGTCACCGACGTCCCCGAGGAACCCGAGCATCAGCTCCTCGGCACTCCAGCTGCGCCCGTACTGCGCGACCTCCCGCGCGGCGTAGGCGTCCCGCACCGCACGAGCCTGGGCCTGCATCTCCTGGAACTCCACCCGCCCAGTATCGGCGCCTAGGAGCGGGAGCGGCCGAGCCGGACCGTGAACTCCTGCGCGTCGTCGGCGGCCGCACCGTCCAGGACCTCTAGCCCGGCCTCGGCCGCCAGGGCCCCGAACCCTGCCGGTGTGTGCCAGTGCAGCAGCCACACGCGCTCCACCCGCTCGACGCCGGCCCCCGTCGACCGCTCGTAGCGCAGGGTGGTCCGCCGGGTGCGGTTCGCGGCGTCCCAGTCCTCGTCGACGACGCCCACCCGGATCGTCGCACCGTCGTCGGTGACCACCGACCGGAAGACCCCGACCTGGTCCGCCGGCGTCKGGGAAGGGACGAACAGCGGGACGAGCGCGGTCCCGTCGTCGGTGAGGTGCGCGCGGATCGCCCGGAGCGCGCGCAGGGCGACAGCGTCCGTGGCGAGCAGCGTGAACGTGGCGCCCGCCAGGAAGATGGACCGGTACCGGCGTGGGAGAGCGAGGTCCTCCATGCGTTGCTGGTGGACGGTGACGGACAGTCCGCGGGTGGCCGCGGACGCGCGGAGCCGGGCGAGCATGTCCGCCGACGAGTCCACCCCGTCGACGTCGATCCCGAGCGCGCGCAGGTCCAGCAGGGGGTCGCCGTCGCCGCAGCCGAGCTCGAGGGCGGGTTCGCCGGACGACGCGACGAACGACGCGTACTCGGCGGGGTCCGAGGTGAAGGACCGCAGGGGCGCGTACAGCTCGGCGACGAGCCCGGTGTAGAAGTCCGCCGGATCCGTCACCGACGGCTCAGCGGCCGGTGTAGTTCGGGGCCTCGACGGTCATCTGGATGTCGTGCGGGTGCGACTCCTTGAGCCCGGCCGCCGTGATCCGGACGAACTGCCCGCGGTCCTGCAGCTGCGGGATCGTGTGCGCGCCGACGTAGAACATCGACTGGTGCAGCCCGCCGATGAGCTGGTGCGCGACGGCGGACAGCGGGCCGCGGTACGGCACCTGGCCCTCGATGCCCTCGGGGACGATCTTCTCGTCGGAGGACACGTCGGCCTGGAAGTACCGGTCCTTGGAGTAGGAGATCCGGCCGCGGGACGCCATCGCGCCGAGCGAGCCCATCCCGCGGTAGTGCTTGAACTGCTTGCCGTTGACGAACACGAGCTCGCCCGGCGACTCGTCGCAGCCGGCCAGCAGCGAGCCGAGCATCACGGTGTCGGCGCCGGCGACCAGGGCCTTGGCGATGTCCCCGGAGTACTGGAGCCCACCGTCGCCGATGACCGGGACCCCGGCGGGCTTGCAGGCGCGGGCGGCGTCGTAGATGGCGGTCACCTGCGGGACGCCGACGCCGGCGACGACGCGCGTGGTGCAGATGGAGCCGGGCCCGACGCCCACCTTGACGGCGTCGACGCCCGCGTCGACCAGCGCCTGCGCGCCGGGGGTCGTCGCGACGTTGCCGCCGATGACCTGGACGTGGCGGGTCGACGGGTCGGACTTGAGCTTGCGGACCATGTCGAGCATGAGGCGCGCGTGCCCGTTCGCGGTGTCGACGACGAGCGCGTCGACGCCGGCCTCGACGAGCGCGGACGCCCGCTCCCAGGCGTCCCCGAAGAAGCCGATCGCGGCGCCGACGACGAGCCGCCCCTCGCCGTCCTTGGTCGCGTCCGGGTACTGCTCCGACTTCACGAAGTCCTTGACGGTGATGAGCCCGCGCAGGATCCCGGCCTCGTCGACGAGCGGCAGCTTCTCGATCTTGTGCTTGGCCAGCAGGGCCGCGGCGTCGTCGCGCGCGATGCCGACGGGCGCGGTCACCAGCGGCATCGGCGTCATGATGTCCCGGACGCGACGCGTCTCGAAGTCACCCGGGGGCACGAAGCGCAGGTCGCGGTTGGTGATGATGCCGAGCAGCAGCCCGCTCTCCGCGATCACCGGCAGGCCGGACACGCGGTAGATGCCGCACAGGTGGTCCAGCTCGGCGAGCGTCGCGTCGGGCGACACCGTCACGGGGTCGGTGATCATGCCGGACTCGGAGCGCTTCACCAGGTCGACCTGGTGGGCCTGGTCCTCGATGGACAGGTTCCGGTGCAGGATCCCGATGCCGCCCTGGCGCGCCATGGCGATGGCCATGCGCGACTCGGTGACGGTGTCCATCGCGGCGGACAGCAGCGGGACACGCACGGTGATCTCGCGCGTCAGGCGCGAGGACGTGTCCACCTCGCTGGGGATGACGTCGGTCTCCCCCGGCAGGAGGAGCACGTCGTCGTAGGTGAGCCCGATGCGGGCGAACGGGTCGGCAGGCGAGTGCTCCGTCATCCGGCAAGGATACTCGGACACCCGGGTGCTCAGGCCCTGCGTGCTGAGGTCCGGCCTACTGGATCAGGCCGCGCCGCAGACCGATCGCGACCGCCTGGGCGCGGTCGTTGGCACCGAGCTTGCGGAAGAGCCGGCGCGCGTGCGTCTTGACCGTGTCCTCGGACAGGTAGAGCTCGGCACCGATCTGGGCGTTCGACCGGCCGTGGCTCATCCCCGTGAGGACCTCGATCTCGCGCTTGGTGAGCGGGACCCCCGGGATCGCGCCCGTGGTCGGCACGCCCACCGGGGCGCCGTTCGCGTCGGGGGCGAGGACGGCGGGGTTGCCGTTCGACGGGGTGCGCAGGTCGCTGGCCCGGAAGCTGCCCTGGCTGGGCACGTCCACCGACGGTCGCGACGGGGGCTGCGCGGGCAGCACGGGGCTGGCCAGCACGTGGGCGGCGACCGCGGAGAGCTCGGCGCGGCCGACGTCGGGCGCGAGGAAGCCACGCGCCCCGAGGGCGAGCGCCCGGTCGAGCGCCACGGTGTCGTCCGGCAGCGCGAGCAGCACGATGGCCGCCGACGGTGCCACGGCGCGGAGCCGTCGGATCGCCTCGATCGCGCCCGGCGCCCCGAGGTGCGCGTCCAGCAGCACGACCGTCGGCGGCATCCGCCGCGCGAGGCTCAGCAGCTCGTCGACCGTGGACGCCGCTCGCACCGGACCGAGCGCGGGCACGCCGATGGAGGTCACGACGAGCCGCTCTCGAACGACCGCCGAGCCGTGACAGACCACGACTCCCGCCATGTTGTTTCCCCTCTCGGGCCCCGTGCGGGCCACCTGAGTCCTATCGGCCGAGGATCACGCTGAAGTTAGCCGGAGAGGCGAACCGCACCCGCGACGGGCGGGGCTTCGTCCGCCTGTGCGCCACCTGAGCGGAATGTCTCCCCCGCTGGGCGGCGATCTCACCCGTCCACGCTCGCAGTCGCGACGGCGAGGACCTCGTGCAGGAGCCCGGTGAACGTCCGGGCCCGGTGGACCGAGCGCCCGAGCGGGACCGCGCCGGCAGCCCGGTCGRGAACCATCACGAACTGCGGGAGGTCCGGCTGCTCGCTCGCCAGCCGGTCCACCACCTCCAGGTCGGCGTCGACGCGCTCCCCGACGGTGACGACGGCCCGCGCCCGGGTCATCGCGGTGAGCTCGACCGCGTGGTGCGGCCCCACCGGGCCTCCGACGATGCGGGCGTCGACACCCTGCGCCGCCAGCGCCCCGGCCAGGACGTGCGCGACGAGCGGCCGGGCCTCGCGCGCGGCGACCAGGACCAGGACGACGGGCCGACGTCCGGCGCCAGGCGGGACGGGGCGGTCCCGGAGCGCGGCGAGCACCCCGGCGTGGACGGCGAAGGTCGCGTCGACCCCGGGCAGGTCGACGACCGTGCGCCGGGCGAGGGCGGCGAGGACCGGCTCGACCAGGCTCGTCCACCACAGGACGACGTCCGGGCGCCCCTCGAGGGTGAGCAGCCGGGCGCACCGCACGACGTCGCCCGCGAGCGCCGCGTCCACCACGGCGGTCGGCGTCGTGGGCGCCGCGTCCTCGGTGGCGGTGTCCGGTCCCGCGACCACATCGGTGGCGAGCGCGATCCGTGCGGACTCGGCCGGCGCGACGCCGTCGAGCGTGAGCCGGCGCATGATCAGCAGCCGCTCCACGTCGGTGGCCGAGTAGCGGCGGTGCGCGCCCGCGGAGTGCTCGGACGGCCCGAGGCCGTACCTGCGGTCCCAGGTGCGCAGGGTCGCGGGGGCGACACCGAGGCGACGGGCGACTGCGGCGACGGCGAGCGCGGGCGTCGGCGTCGCCGCCGGTTCGTCGTCGTCGCGCGTCACCATGGCGCGATTCTGCCAGGCCGACGCGATTCAGCCCGATCTAAGCGTGTCGCCTGCGACACGCCGACCTGCGACGACATCGGCAATCGCGCCATCACACGAATGTGTGACACACCCTTGAACAACTTCTGGCGCGGTTGTAACGTCCTCCCCAACGCGTCACCCCCGGTGGACATCACCGGACACCCGTGTTCACAACTTTTCGGAGCACCCGCTACGGCGGCACCGCACCAGAGCGACTCAGGAGGAACACACATGGCCGAGATCTCGCGCCTTCCCGGACCGGTGATGGACCTGTGGGAGTGGCAGTTCGACGGAGCCTGCCGCGACGAGGACCAGGACCTGTTCTTCCACCCCGAGGGCGAGCGCGGGTCTGCCCGCCGCCGTCGCGCCGAGGCCGCCAAGGCGATCTGCGCGACCTGCCCGGTGATCAAGGAGTGCCTCAACCAGTCGCTGGCCGTCCGCGAGCCGTACGGCGTCTGGGGCGGCCTCTCCGAGGACGAGCGCGCCGCCGTCCTCCAGGAGCGTGGCCGCGCCGCTCGCATCAGCTGACCGCACGCACGACCAGAGCCCCCTCCCCGTCGGCACGACCGGGGAGGGGGCTCTGGCGTGTCCGGTGCACCCCAGGACGCCGGAAGGCCCCCACGGCGCTGCCGTGGGGGCCTTCCGAGCGAGCGGGGCGCGGGCGCCCCTCAGCTCACTTGACGACGATCGCGAGGATGTCGCGGGCCGAGAGGATGAGGTACTCCTCGCCCGAGTACTTGACCTCGGTGCCGCCGTACTTCGAGTAGATGACCTTGTCGCCGACGGCGACGTCGAGCGGGATCCGGTTGCCGTTGTCGTCGACACGACCGGGTCCGACCGCCAGGACCTCGCCCTCCTGGGGCTTCTCCTTGGCGCTGTCCGGGATGACGAGACCGGAAGCGGTCGTCGTCTCTGCCTCGAGCGTCTTGACGACGATCCGGTCCTCGAGGGGCTTGATGGAGACCGACACAGCGGACCTCCCCTTCGCATGTGAGTAGTTCTCTGAGGTTCGTGCGCGCTGTCGGACCACGTCGTCGCGGGTGCCGCGGTCCGGAGCGCAGCTGGCACACTCACCGGGAGAGTGCCAGCCATCACTCTAGGAACCGGTTAGCACTCGGTCAAGGCGAGTGCCAACGGGCGGTTCTGGACAGCCCCTGCGTGCGAGGATCGCGGCATGGACCGCGACGGCATCGCCCAGCTGCTCAGCCCCGCAGGCTGGGCCCTGCTGTCGGCGCTGCCGCCCTACGACGAGAGCCGCACGCTCGCCCTGTCCGAGCGCATGCGCGACGAGGGCATCGACCCGGCCCTGGTGGCCGCCGCGCTGACGCAGTCGCGGCTGCGCGCGAAGGCCGCCGGGAAGTTCGGGACGTTCGCTGACGGCATGCTCTTCACGGCCGCCGGGCTCGAGCAGGCCACCCGGCTCAGCGTCGCGGCGCACCACGCGCGCCGGTACCGCGACGCAGGCAGCACCCGGGTCGCGGACCTCACCAGCGGGATCGGGGCGGACGCGATGGCCTTCGCCGGCATCGGCCTGCGGGTGCTCGCGACCGACGTCGACGAGGCGACGGCGGCGATCGCGACCGTGAACCTGCGACACTTCCCCGACGCCGAGGTCCGGCACGGCGACGGGCTCGCGCTCGACCTGGCGGCGGAGGGCATCGACGGCGTCTACGCGGACCCTGCGCGCCGGACGTCGTCGGGGAGCCGCGTGTTCGACCCCGCCGCGTACGAGCCGGCGCTCGACGCGGTGCTCGCGGTCCGCGACCGGGTGCCCGCCCTCGGCCTCAAGCTCGGTCCCGGCATCCCGCACACGGCGCTGCCCGCCGACGCGCAGGCGCAGTGGGTCTCGGTGGACGGCGACGTCGTCGAGGTCGGCCTGTGGTTCGGCCCGCTGGCGCCGGAGGGGCCGGGCCGCTCGGCGCTCGTGCTGCGCGACGGCGAGGCGCACGTCGTGCAGCAGACGTCGGAGGAGCGGCCGCCGACGGGCGCGCTGGGCGGCTACCTGTACGAGCCGGACGGGGCGGTCATCCGCGCCGGCCTGGTGGGCGAGACCGCCGCGCAGGTGCACGGCCGGCTGCTGGACGCCACGATCGCCTACGTGACCTCGGACTCGTTGACCGACGTGCCCACGGCGACCGCCTACCGGGTGCTCGACGTCATGCCGTTCGGCCTGAAGCGGCTCCGCACCTACCTGCGAGGACGCGACGTGGGCAAGCTGACCATCAAGAAGCGCGGCACGGCCGTCGTCCCGGAGCAGCTGCGACGCCAGCTCGACCTGCGGGGCAGCGCCACGGGGACGATCATCCTGACGCGCGTGGCGGGCAGCCAGCAGGTGCTCGTGGTGGAGCCGGTCTGATGGCCGCGCCGGTCACGGTCCCCTTCGGGCACTCGGAGCGGTCGACCGTGGGCATCGAGTGGGAGGTCGCCCTCGTCGACGCCGACTCCGGGGACCTGCGGCAGGCCGCCGAGGCGATCCTCGCGGCCGTCCGGCCCGCCGGCGGCGGCGAGCACCCCCTGATCACCCAGGAGCTGCTGCTCAACACCGTGGAGATCCGGTCGGGCAAGTGCCGCACGATCAGCGAGGCGACGGCCGACCTGCAGCGGGCCCTCGACGAGGTGGAGGCGGCGGCGACCCCGCTGCGCATCCAGCTCATGGGCGGCGCGACGCACCCGTTCGCCCACTGGGCGCAGCAGAAGGTCACCGACAAGCAGCGCTACGCCACGCTCATCGACCGGACGCAGTGGTGGGGCCGGCAGATGCTGATCTACGGCGTGCACGTGCACGTCGGCGTCGAGGACCGCGCCAAGGTGCTCCCGCTGTCCCGGGCGATGCTCACGGTGTTCGCGCACATCCAGTCGCTGTCCGCGTCGTCGCCGTTCTGGGGCGGCAAGGACACCGGCTACGCCTCGAACCGCGCGCTGCTCTTCCAGCAGCTGCCGACCGCCGGCCTGCCGTTCGCGTTCGAGGACTGGTCCCAGCTGGAGCAGTACGTCGGCGACATGATGCACACCGGGGTCATCGACCAGTTCGACGAGGTCCGCTGGGACGTCCGGCCGTCGCCGCGGTTCGGGACGCTCGAGATGCGGATCGCCGACGGCGCCTCGAACCTGCTCGAGGTGGGTGCGATCTCCGCCCTGACGCACTGCTTCGTCGAGCACTTCTCCTCGATGCTCGACCGCGGCGAGACCCTGCCGACGCTGCCGCCGTGGTTCGCGCAGGAGAACAAGTGGCGCTCCGCGCGGTACGGCATGGACGCGATCATCATCACCAACGCGGCCGGCGACGAGGAGCTGGTGACGGACGCGGTCGGTCGCTGGCTGGTCGAGCTGGCGCCCGTCGCCGAGCGGCTGGGCTGCGCGGCCGAGCTCGAGCAGGTGCGGGTCATCCTGCGCCGCGGCGCCTCGTACCAGCGGCAGCGGGCGGTCGCCCGGCGCCACGCGGGCGAGCTGGACGCCGTCGTGCGGTCCCTCGTCGCCGAGCTCACGGCCGGACGACCCCTCTAGACCCCCGTCGGAACCCGTGTGAGTTTGGCCTGGCCCGCTACTTGTTTATGCCTACTAGCGGGCATAGCCTGAACGCATGGACGAGCCCCGCGACCCGCAGCTCCTCAAGGGAGTGCTCCCGATGCTCGTGCTCGCGCTGCTCACGGAGCGCGAGTCGTACGGGTACGAGCTGGTCACGCGCCTGCACGAGGGCGGCCTCGACGACCTGAGCGCCGGGACCCTCTACCCCGTCCTCAACCGCCTCGAGCGCGACGGGCAGATCTCGTCGCGCCTCGTCGCCTCCAGCGCGGGACCGGCCCGCAAGTACTACCTGCCCACCGACACGGGTGCGGAGCAGCTGTGGAGCACCGCACGCGCGTGGCGGCAGCTCGCCGTCACCGTCGACCACCTGCTCGCCCGCGCCACCCCGAAGGAGTCCTCATGAGCCTGCACGACACCCTCGTCCGCGAGCGCTACCTGCTGCGCTTCAGCTGGGCCATGCAGGACTACCCGAAGTACAAGCCGGTCGTGCGCGAGCTGCGCACCGAGCTGACCGCGACCGCCGCCGAGGTCGGCATGCGCAAGGCCGTCGCGGACCTGGGGCATCCTCGGGTGCTGGCGGACGGCTACCTGAGCGAGCTCGGCCGACCGGTCCCGCGGTGGACCACCGGCGCGGTCTGGGGAGCGCTCGCCGTCGGCGCGGTCGCCTACCTCGCGATGGCGTACGCGATGGGGACCCTCGACACGATCGAGCAGATGGGAGGCGGCACGCTCGAGCGCGTCTTCCTCGGCGCGACCACGACGTTCATCGCCGAAGGCCGGACGCTCGCCGTCGAGTCCACCTTCACGTGGCAGGTGCTCGCGTTCTACGCCCTCGTCTTCACGGTGCCGTTCCTGCTGGGCGCCCGGGTGTGGCGCAGCTGGACGAAGACACCCACCGGGCAGGCGGTCGCTGCCTGAGCGTCAGACCAGGACCTGCGTCAGCGGCATCGACGAGTCGACGGGCAGGTCCAGCGACGACGGAGGCAGCCCGCGCCGGAGGACCGCCGCCCCGAGCGCCGCGATCATCGCGCCGTTGTCCGTGCAGTACCGGATGGGCGGGATGCGCAGCGTGATGCCGGCCTCGGCGCACCGCTTCGCGGCCATGTCCCGCAGCTGCGAGTTCGCGGAGAATCCGCCGCCCACGACGAGGGTGTCCACCCCGTGCACCCGGCACGCCGCGATCGTCTTCGCGGTCAGCACGTCGGCCACCGCCTCGGCGAACGAGGCCGCGACGTCCGGCAGCGGCACCTCCTCGCCGGAGTCCTGCCGCGCCTCGACCCAGCGCGCGACGGCGGTCTTGAGCCCGGAGAACGAGAAGTCGGCGGCGTGCGCGGCCTGGTCCTTCGCGGCGGTCAGGCCGCGCGGGAAGCGGATCGCGGCGGGGTTGCCCTCGCGCGCCAGGCGGTCGATGTGCGGCCCGCCGGGGTACGGCAGGCCCAGGAGCCGACCGACCTTGTCGAACGCCTCCCCCGCGGCGTCGTCGAGCGTCGAGCCGAGCTCGGTGACGTGCACGGTGTCGTCGAGGAGCAGCAGCGACGAGTGGCCGCCGGAGACGACGAGCGCCATGACCCGCTCGGGGAACGCGCCGTCGACCAGCTCGTCGACGACCGCGTGCCCGATGACGTGGTTGACGCCGTACAGCGGCTTGTCCAGCGCGAGCGCGAGGGCCTTGGCGGCGGACGCCCCGACGGTCAGCGGTCCGACGAGCCCCGGACCGGCCGTGACCGCGATGGCGTCGACCGCACCGAGGGAGACGTCGGCCGTGGCCAGCGCCCGCTCGATCGTCGGCACCATGGCCTCGAGGTGGGCGCGCGACGCGATCTCCGGGATGATCCCGCCGAACCGCGCGTGCTCGTCGACCGAGCTGGCCACGGCGTCGACCAGCAGGTCGTAGCCGCGCACCAGGGCGACGCCGGTCTCGTCGCACGAGGTCTCGATCCCGAGGACGAGGGGGTCTGCCATGCGCACCAGGATAGGTGCGTCGCGAGGTGTGACGACCGCCACCCCGGTGCCCGGAACAACTCAGAGTGATTGATGCTTCAACCACACATGACCACTGACACCACTGTCCTCGACGGCCTCGACTTCGGGGTGCCCACACTCGCAGTCGCCGACGACGTCGCGGACCTGCTGTTCCGCGAGGCGCGCACCGCCGCCGCGTTCACGTCCGACGAGGTCAGCGACGAGCAGATCACCGCGGTCTACGACCTGGTCAAGTGGGGCCCGACCGCCCTCAACACCATCCCGCTGCGCCTCCTGGTCGTCCGCACGCCCGAGGCCCGTCAGCGGCTCGCCGCGCGCATGAGCGAGGGCAACCGCGAGCGCGTCCTGGCCGCCCCCGTCTCGCTGGTCCTGGCGGCCGACACCGGCTTCCACACGCACATCCCGACGCTCGCGCCGCACATGGCCGCGCTCGCCGACGCGCTCGAGGGCCAGCCCGAGCAGCGCGAGACGATGGCGCGCACCAACGCGCTCATCCAGGCCGGCTACCTGATCGTCGGCCTGCGCGCCGCCGGCCTGGCGGCGGGCCCGATGGGCGGCATGGACGCCGACGCCATCGACCAGGAGTTCTTCGCCGAGAACGGCTGGAAGTCGCTCCTGGTCGTCAACGTCGGCCACGTCGAGGGCACCGGCACGCACCGGGCCCGCGCCGAGCGGCTCGGCTACACGCAGGCGTCGCTGACCGTCTGAGCCCGCACGACGGCCGCGGTCCCGACCCGGGGTCGCGGCCGTCGTCGTGCTCGGCTAGCGCCCGACAGCGGCCGGGCGGGCGGGGTCGTTGGACCACTGCGACCACGAGCCCGGGTACAGCGCCGCCTCGACCCCGATCGACGCCAGCGCGGCGACCTCGTGCGCGGCCGTCACACCCGAGCCGCAGTACACCGCGACCGGTCCCTCGACGGACGCGAACCGCTCCCGCAGGGCGGCGTCGGGCAAGAACGTGCCGTCGGGGCCGAGGTTCCCGGCCGTCGGCACGGAGATCGCGCCAGGGATGTGGCCCGCACGCGGGTCGACCGGCTCGACGTCACCGGCATAGCGCTCGGCGGCCMGGGCGTCGAGCAACGACCCGTCCCAGCCCGCCGCCTGGTCGGCGTCGATCGTCGGCAGCGCACCGGGCTCCAGCACGACGTCCCCCGGCTCGGGCGTCACGGATCCGGCCTCGAGCGGCAGACCCGCCTCCGTCCAGGCCGCCAGCCCGCCGTCGAGCAGCCGCACGTCGCGCACGCCCGCCCAGCGCAGCAGCCACCACACGCGGGCCGCCGACGTCCCGCCGACCGCGTCGTAGGCGACGACCGACCGCTCGCCCGAGACACCCCACCGACGGGCGGCGGCCTCGAACCCGGCGACGTCGGGCAGCGGGTGGCGGCCGGCCTGCGGGGAGGCCGGCCCGGCCAGCTCGGTGTCCAGGTCCACGAACACCGCGCCCGGCAGGTGGCCGTCGAGGTAGCGGTCGTGACCGTCCGTCTGCCCGAGCGCCCAGCGCACGTCGAGCAGGACCGGCGGGTCGGCACCCTCCAGGGCCTCCGTCAGCGCGATCGCGTCCACGATGACCGCGTCCCTCGTCATGCAGGCTCCTCCCGACCACGCAGGTCCAGCCGCATGGTCCACGCGTCGATGTTCCCGGGTTGGTAGTACGCCCGGCGCATGCCGAGCCGTTCGAAGCCGGCGCTCTCGTAGAGGTGGATCGCGGGGTCGTTGTCCACCCGCACCTCGAGCAGAACCACGGCCGCGCCGACCGCCCGGGCGTGCTCCAGGAGGTTCACCAGCATCCGCCGACCCAGACCTCGCCCCTGGAAGCGCTCGTCCGTGCCGATCGTCATCACCTGCGCGTCGAACCCGTCGAACCACAGGCCCGCGTACCCGACCAGCTCACCGCCGACGACCGCGCCGACGTACCAGCGCCCAGGGCCGCTGATCTCCGAGGCGAGGCTCTCGGGTGACCACGCCGCCGCCCCGAAGAGCTCGACCTCCATGCGCTCCAGGGCGGGCAGGTCTGCCGGAGTCAGGACGCGGACGTCGTCGGACTGGCCGGTCATCCGAGCACGCGCTTGCGCGCGGCCTGCGGCACGGCGTCCGGCCGACGCAGGTACAGCGGCTCGGAACCGAGCACGTGACCGGCGGCGACGCGGTCCAGGGCCAGTCGCGTCAGCTCGGCCGGGTCGGGGTCGAGGAGCCCGAACCCGTCCAGGTCCACGACGTCCTGCGCGAGCGGGGCCTCGACGCCGACGGCCCCGACCGGACCGGGCTGCGGTCCGAGTGCACCGGCGTACAGCAGCGCGCCGCGCCCGATCACCAGGGCACCGGTTGTGCGCTCGTCGGCCGCCACGTCCGCGGCCGCGGCGACCTCGGGTGCCACGAGCACCTCGATCCGCCCTGTCTCGACCAGCCGGTACAGCGACCAGTACACCTCGCGCCGCCGGGCGTCCGTCGCGACCAGCACGTCCGTCCCCGGGGGCAGGACGCGCGACGCACGCAGCGCCACCGCGTCGAGGCTCGGGACGCCGTGCGCCGGGATGCCGAGGGCCAGCGCGAGCGTCCGCGCGGTGACGAGCCCGACGCGCAGGCCGGTGAACGGGGCCGGTCCCGTGCCGACGACGACGGACGTGAGCTCGCGCCGGTCCACACCGGCCTCGGCCAGCACGGCGGCGATCATCGGGGTCAGCAGCTCGGCATGGTGGCGCTGCTGCGCGTCCGAGCGTTCGGCCAGCAGGGCGCCGGCGTCGTCGGTGAGGGCGACCGCGACGGCGGCGGACGTGTCGAGGGCGAGGACGGGCACGAGGTCAGCCTGCCACCGGGTCGGCGTCGGGCAGCGCGACGTCCGCCCAGCGTGCACCGACGGCCCGCACGGTGACCACACGCTCCCCCGCGGCCGCGTCGTCGAGGTCGTCGTCGGCCAGCGCTCCCCCGCGCGGCCGCTGCAGCGTCACCTCGAGGCGGTCCTGCGCGAGCGTCTCGACCCACCCCTCGCCCCACTCGACCACGGTCACGGCCTCGTCCAGGCTCGCGTCGAGGTCGAGCGCGTCCACCTCGTCGAGGGAGCCCAGCCGGTAGGCGTCGACGTGCACCAGCGTGGGGCCGCGCGTGCCGTCTGGACGCGCGACCGGCGGGTGCTCGCGCGCGATGATGAACGTCGGCGAGGCCACCTGCCCCCGCACCTGCAGACCCGCGCCGATGCCCTGCGTCAGCGTCGTCTTGCCCGCTCCCAGGTCCCCGGTGAGCACGACGAGGTCACCCGCCCTCAGGACGTCCGCGAGCGCGCGACCGTACGCCCGGGTGGCATCGGCGTCAGGCAGCCGGACCGTCACGCTCATCGGGCGACCGCCTCGCTGTCGACGTGCACCCGAGGCACCCGTGCGCCGATCCGCGTGACGATCTCGTAGGAGATCGTGCCGGCGGCGACCGCCCAGTCCTGCGCGGTCGGCCCGCCGTCGCGGCCGGAGCCGAACAGCTCGACGCGGTCCCCCGCCTGCTCGGTGGCGCCCGGTCCGAGGTCGATGACCACCTGGTCCATGCACACCCGTCCCGCGACGCCGAGCGTGCGACCGCCGACGCGCACGGGACCGCCGGGCTGCTCCTGCGTGCCCGACGCGTGCCGCGGGATCCCGTCGGCGTAGCCCAGCGGCACCAGCCCGAGCACCGTGTCGTGCGTGGTCACGTACTGGTGGGCGTACGAGACGCCGTGCCCACCGGGCACCGTCTTCACGTTCGCCAGCTCGGCCTCCAGGGTCATCGCGGGCACGAGACCATAGTCGTCGTGCCCGCCGAGCTGCGGGACGGGCGAGAGGCCGTAGACGGCGATGCCGGGCCGGACGAGGTCGTAGTGCACCGCCGGGGTGGTCAGCGTCGCGGCGGAGTTGGCCAGGTGCCGGACCTCGAGCCCGATCCCGGCGGCCTCGACGGTGCGCAGCGCGTCCGCGAAGACCTCGCCCTGGTGCTTCACGGTCGGGTGCTCGGGCTCGTCGGCGAACGCGAGGTGGCTCCACAGCCCGACGACGTCGACCGCACCCTCCGCGCGCAGCCGCAGGACCTCGGGCAGGATCGCCGCCAGGTCCGCCGGGGTCAGCCCGTTGCGGCCCAGACCGGTGTCGATCTTGAGGTGCGCACGCGCCGGTCGACCGGCCGCGCGTGCGGCGGCGGCCAGCTCGTCGAGCGCCCACCGCGCGGACACGGACACGTCCACGTCGGCGTCGACGGCCTCGCGCAGCGGCGCGCCCGGTGCGTAGAGCCAGGTCAGGACGCGGGCGTCGGTGATCCCGCCGCGCCGCAGGGCGAGCGCCTCGTCCATCTGTGCCGCGCCGAGCCACGTCGCACCTCCGGCGACGGCGGCGGCTGCGGTCGGCAGGAGGCCGTGGCCGTAGCCGTCGGCCTTCACGACGGCCATCACCTGCGCGGTCGGCGCGTGCGCGGCCAGGGACCGGACGTTCGAGCGGACGGCCGCGAGGTCGACGACGGCGCGTGCAGGGTACGAGCTCACGGCGACCAGTCTTGCACCGGTCGTCAGGCGAGGCGGACGAGGACCTCAGCACAGACCACCGGCACCGAGAGACCAGCCCCGCGCGTCGACGTCGTCAGGCGAGGCGGACGAGGACCTCAGCACAGACCACCGGCACCGAGAGACCAGCCCCGCGCGTCGACGTCGTCAGGCGAGGCGGACGAGGACCTCAGCACAGACCACCGGCACCGAGAGACCAGCCCCGCGCGTCGACGTCATCAGGCGAGGGGGACGACGACGTCGGCGCGGACGGCCGTGGCCGCGACCAGCCGGGCGTTGTTCTCGTCGGGACCGTGGGACCACGCGAGCGCCGCCTCGGGCGACTTGCCGAACGCCTCGTGCCGCGCCACCAGCCGGGACAGCCGCAGGCCGTCGTCGGGCGCCAGGAACCACGACTCGTCGAGCAGGTCCGCCACGGGACCGAAGCCGTGCGCGTCGAGCAGCAGGTAGTTCCCCTCGACGACGACGAGCCGGACCTCGGGCGGCACCGCGATGGCACCCGCGACGGGATTGCGCAGGTCACGGCGGTACTCCGGCGCGTACACCGTCCGCTCGGGGACGCGCAGACGCGTCAGCAGGGCGACGAAGCCGTCGGCGTCGAACGTGTCCGGCGCGCCCTTGCGGTCGGCGCGCCCGATCCGCTCCAGCTCCGTCTGTGCGAGGTGGAACCCGTCCATGGGCACGACGACCGCGGCGGCTCCGACGGCCTCGACCACCTGGGCCGCGACCGTCGACTTGCCCGCCCCGGGCGCGCCGACGATGCCCAGGACCTGCCGCGGTCCGCGCGCCAGCAGCGTGTCCAGCCGGCCGACCAGATCAGGGGTCAGCGTCACCGGTCCAGCAGCTCCGCGATCGTGCCCGGCAGCGCGTCCGCGACCGCGCGCGCCGAGATCGGGCCGCCGGGGTTGGCCCGGTGGGCGGCACGGCCGTGGACCAGCGCGGCGGTCGCCGCGAGCGCGGCCGCCAGCGACGGGTCCTCGTGGATCGCGTCGACCCGGCCCGCGAGCAGCGCGCCCAGCAGCCCGGCCAGCACGTCGCCCGCCCCCGCRGTCGACAGCCACGCCGGGGCGTCGGCCTGTGCGTAGGCGGCGCCCTGCGCGCCGGCGACCACCGTCACCGGGCCCTTGAGGAGCACGGTCGCGCCGGTCAGCTCGTGCGCGCGGCGCGCCCACCGCAGCGGCTCCGCCTCGATCGCCGTCCGGTCGACGTCCTCGCCACGCTGCGCGAGCACCCGCGCCAGCTCGCCCGCGTGCGGCGTGAGCACCGCGTGGGGCCCGACGTGCGCCGGCAGCAGCTCGAGCGCGCCGGCGTCGACCACCGCGGCCTCGCCGCGCTCCCGCACGTGCTCGAACGCGTACCCGATGCGACGCCGCTGCCCGGCGTCGTCCGGCGAGACCCCCGGACCGAACACCCACGCCTGCACGCGCCCGTGGCCGACCACGACCTCCGGGTGTGCCGCCACGACCACGTCCCCGACGTCCCCCAGGTACCGCACCATCCCGACGCCCGCCCGCACGGCGGCGCTCGTCGTGAGCACCGCGGCCCCCGCGTAGGCGCGCGAGCCCGCGACGATCCCGACGACCCCGCGCGTGTACTTGTGCGCGTCGGGGGCGGGCACGGGCCACAGGTCGGCGACGTCGTCCGGCTCGAGCCGCGCCACGGCGGGCACGCCGGAGAGGTCGAGCCCGAGGTCGACGAGCTCGACGCGGCCTGCCGCCCGGGCGCCCGGCGGCAGCAGCAGACCGGGCTTGAGCCCACCGAACGTCACCGTCAGGTCGGCGTCCAGGACGGTCCCGACCCGTCGCCCGTCGTCGACGCCGAGGCCAGACGGGACGTCGACCGCGACCACGTACGGGCGCCCGAGGTCGAGGAGCGCCCGCACGAGCGCCTCTGCCGGACCGCGCAGGCCCGACCCGTCCGAGCCGATGCCGAGCAGCCCGTCCAGCACCAGGTCGGCGCCGGCCGCGAGCACGGCGGCGTCGTCGACGGGTCCGTCGACCCGCAGCGCACGCCCCCCGGCCCGCAGGAGGGCGGCCAGGCCACCCTCGTGGACGCGCGAGCCGGTGAGCACGGCGTGGACCTCGACCCCGCGTCGAGCCAGCAGCGCGCCCGCGTACAKGGCGTCGCCGCCGTTGTTGCCCGGTCCCGCCAGGACGGCCACCCGCGCGCCGGCGACGGCGCCGCGCCGCTCGCGCAGCACCGCGGCCGTGCGCGCGTGCAGCGCGAACGCCGCCCGTTCCATGAGGGGGACGCCGGCCGCGAGCAGCGGCTCCTCGGCGGCCCGCACCTGCGCGGAGGTCCAGGTCTGCAGCACGTTTCTCATCCTGACGGGTGGGAGCGCATTCGCACGCGGGCGCGGGCGACCAGGTCCGATTGCATCGATTCGAGCCGACCGCGCGCGTGGGCTCCCGCGCAGGTAACGTGCCCGCATGCGCTTCGGACTCTTCATCCCCCAGGGCTGGCGGCAGGACCTCACAGGCATCGAGCCGCGTGACCACTGGCAGACCATGAGCGGGCTGGCCACCCACGCCGACCAGGGCGACGCCTTCGAGTCGATCTGGGTGTACGACCACTTCCACGCGGTGCCCGAGCCCAACGGTGAGGCGACCCACGAGGCCTGGAGCCTCATCAACGCGTTCGCCGCGAGCACCAGCCGTGTCCGCCTCGGCCAGATGTGCACCTGCATGGCGTACCGCAACCCCGCCTACCTGGCGAAGGTGGCCACCACCGCGGACATCATCTCGGGTGGCCGCGTCGAGATGGGCATCGGCGCCGGCTGGTACGAGCACGAGTGGCTCGCGTACGGCTACGGCTTCCCGTCCGCCGGCACCCGGATCGCGATGCTCGACGAGGGCGTCCAGATCTTCAAGCAGATGTGGACCAACGGCACCGCGACCCTGGCCGGCAAGCACTACCAGGTGGACGGCGCCCAGCTGTCGCCGCTCCCGCTGCAGGTGGACGGTCCCCCGCTGTGGATCGCAGGCGGAGGCGAGAAGAAGACTCTGCGCATCGCGGCCGAGCACGCCGCCTACACCAACTTCGCGGGCGCCCCCGAGGCCTTCGCGCACAAGTCCGAGATCCTGCGCGGGCACTGCGAGGCCATCGGCCGGCCGTTCGAGGAGATCACCCGCTCGGCCAACTACAACGTGGTCATCGGCGCCACGGAGGCCGAGGTCGACGACCGCATCGCCTGGGTCGAGGAGCACCTGAGCAACACGGTCCCCGCCAAGGCGGCCGAGGTGGCCGAGGACTTCCGCAACGGCCCGCTCGTCGGCACCCCGGAGCAGATCGTCGAGAAGCTCCAGACTCTCGAGAAGCTCGGCATGACCTACGCGATCACGTACTTCGCGGAGGCCGCCTACGACCGCTCGGGCATCGAGCTGTTCGAGTCCGAGGTCGTCCCCGCGCTGCGCTGAGCCCTCAGTCGCGCTCGGCGATCACCACGGCGGACGCGATGCCCGCGTCGTGGGAGATGGACAGGTGGAACCGGTCGACGCCCGCCGCGGCCGCTGCGGCGGCGACGGTGCCGACGACCTCGACCACCGGCTGCGCCCCGGCGACCCGGCGCACGGTCGCGTCCTGCCAGCTCATCCCCGCGGGCGCGCCGAGCGCCTTGGCGATGGCCTCCTTGGCCGCGAACCGCGCGGCCAAGGAGGTCTCCGGCATCTCCCGCTCCTCGGGCGTGAACAGCCGCGTCCGCAGCGCCGGCACCCGGTGCAGGGTGTCGACGAAGCGCGCGACGTCGACGACGTCGATCCCGACCCCGACGATCACTCGACCGTGACGGACTTGGCCAGGTTGCGCGGCTGGTCCACGTCCAGACCCTTGGCGGTCGCCAGCTCGCACGCGAAGATCTGCAGCGGTACGACGGCCAGCAGCGGGGCGAGCAGCGTCGGGGACTGCGGCACGTAGAACACCTCGTCGGCGTACGGCAGGACGTCCTCGTCGCCGTCCTCCGCGATCACCAGGGTGCGGGCACCGCGAGCGCGGATCTCCTGGATGTTGGAGACGACCTTCGAGTGCAGCGAGTCGCGTCCGCGCGGCGACGGCACGACGACGAACACCGCCTGCCCCTCCTCGATGAGCGCGATCGGACCGTGCTTGAGCTCCCCGGCGGCGAACCCCTCGGCGTGGATGTAGGCGAGCTCCTTGAGCTTGAGGGCACCCTCCATCGCCACCGGGAACCCGACGTGCCGGCCCAGGAACAGCACCGACGTCGTGTCCACCATCGAGCGCGCGGTCTGGCGCACCCGGTCGGCCCGGTCGAGCACCTGCTGGATCTTGTCGGGCATGGCGCGCAGCTCCGTCAGGATCGCCCCGACCTCGTCCGCGTACTTGTTGCCACGCAGCTGGGCGAGGTACAGGCCGAGCAGGTACGCCGCCGTGATCTGCGCGAGGAACGCCTTGGTGGACGCCACCGCGATCTCGGGGCCGGCGTGCGTGTAGAGCACCGCGTCGGCCTCGCGCGGGATGGTCGAGCCGTGGGTGTTCACCAGGGCGAGCACCTTGGCGCCCTGCTCCCGCGCGTGCCGCACGGCCATGAGCGTGTCCATGGTCTCGCCGGACTGGGACACCGCCACGACCAGCGTGCGCTCGTTGACCACGGGGTCGCGGTAGCGGAACTCGTGCGCGAGCTCGACCTCCACGGGGATCCGGCACCAGTGCTCGATCGCGTACTTGGCGACGTGGCCCGCGTACGCGGCGGTGCCGCAGGCGACGACGACGATCTTGTCCACCGACCGCAGCACGGACTCGTCGATCCGGATCTCGTCCAGCACCAGCCGGCCGTGCGCGTCGGTCCGGCCGAGCAGCGTGTCCGCGACCGCGTGCGGCTGGTCGTGGATCTCCTTGTCCATGAAGGACGCGAAGCCGCCCTTCTCGGCCGCGGCGGCGTCCCAGTCCACGGTGTAGCGACGGGCCTGCGCCGGACGGCCGTCGAAGTCGGTGACGGTGACGGCGGTCGGGGTGATGGTCACCACCTGGTCCTGGCCGAGCTCGAGAGCCTCGCGCGTGTGCGAGATGAACGCCGCGACGTCGGACCCCAGGAAGTTCTCGCCGTCGCCGATGCCGACGACCAGCGGCGAGTCGTGCCGGGCGCCGACGACGACGTCGGGGGCGTCCTCGTGGACGGCCAGCAGCGTGAACGTGCCGTGCAGCGTCCGCGCGACCGTCGCCATCGCGGCCGTGAGGTCGCCCGTCGTCTCGTAGGCGCGCGCGATGAGCTGCGCGGCGACCTCGGTGTCGGTCTCGGACGTGAACCGGACGCCGTCGGCCACGAGCCCCGCCTTGAGCGTGGCGAAGTTCTCGACGATGCCGTTGTGGATCACCGCGAGCTTGCCGGCGACGTGCGGGTGCGCGTTCACGTCGGTCGGCCCGCCGTGGGTGGCCCACCGCGTGTGCCCGATCGCGGCCGTGGACTCGGGCAGCGGGCGCAGGTCCAGCTCCTCGACGAGGTTCGCCAGCTTTCCGGCCTTCTTCGCCGTGGCGAGCGTCCCCGTGGGGCTCACCAGCGCGACCCCCGCCGAGTCGTACCCGCGGTACTCGAGGCGTCGCAGACCCTCCAGCACCACGTCCAGGGGGCGGTCGCTGGCTACCTGGCTACCGACGTAGCCGACGATTCCACACATGTCCGCGAGTCTAGTCGGCGGCCACCGCGCCCCTGCCCGCCCCTACGAGGAGGCCCGCACCACCGGCAGCTCCGCCTGGTCCAGGACGTGCCCCTCCATCTGCGCGAGCGCGTCGCCGAGCGTGGTGGTCGCGTCGCCGGCGACCACCTCGTCGAGCGCGTACACCGTGTACACGTACGTGTTCCCGTCGACGCACGGCCCCGAGTAGCTGCCGGTGCCCCGGAAGCTGTCCCCGACGATGCCGCCGTCGACCATCCCGGCGTCGGCCGACGCGAGACCGGTCGCGGTCGGCTCGATCCCGGTGACGACCCAGTGCACGTAGGCGGGGTGCGCGGGATCGGTGAACGTCACGACGAACGACCGCGTCCCCTCGGGCACACCGTCCCAGGCGAGCTCCGGCGACCGGTTCTCCCCGGCGCAGGTGGTGCCGTACACGCCGGAGGCCCAGGCGGGCAGCGCTCCCGCGTCGTCGAGGTCGGGGCTCGTCAGGACCAGGTCCGTGGTCGGCGCAGCGCTCGCGGCATCGACGTCGGTCTCGGCGGAGGCGTCGGCGGAGGCGTCGGCCGAGCAGCCCGCCAGGACGCCGGCCAGGGCCAGGGTGGCCAGCACGCGCGCACGGCGGCCGTCTCGTCGTCGTCGACCGGCCGGGACTCTGCGGGACATGTCGGCTCCTCGTGCATCGTCCGCGTCGGCAGGTCCGAGCGCGGCATTACGCTGTTATGGCCATAACGTAGTGATGTGACCACAGCGACGTCAACGCTGCCCCTGCGCGACCGGATCCTGGCCGAGACCGTCAAGATCCTCGGCACCGAGGGACCGGCGGCACTCACCGTGCGCCGCGTCGCCGCCCTGTCGGGCTGCTCGACCATCGGGGTGTACACCCACTTCGGCAGCAAGGCCGCGCTCGTCGACGCCGCGATCATGGAGGCGTTCGCCGGGCTCGACCAGGCCCTGGCGCCCACCGACGCGTCCCACGGCGTCGACAGGCTGCTCCGCGGCGCGCACGCGTACCGCGACTGGGCCCTCGCCCACCCGCTGGAGTACACGGTGATGTTCGCCCCGAGCATCACCGCCAACGACGCCACCGACGCGTCCGCGCAGCGCGGCGGCCTCTCGCTCGACGACCACGTCGCCCGGACGCAGGACGCCGTCGACCGCGGGGAGCTGGTCGGCGACACCGAGACGATCGCCCGTAGCATCTGGTCCCAGGTCCACGGCTGGGTGATGACGGAGATCCTGCAGGCCGACCCGAGCCGGGGGGTGCCGTCCGCCGCCGCCCGCACGGAGTTCGACGCCGGGGTGCGCGCGGTGCTCGTGGGCTTCGGCGCACCCGCCACCCTCGACGCGGCACCGACGTCGCAGGAGCCACGTCGCGCGGCCGTCGCACCCGCGTCGCCCTACGTCGACCTCGACCGCGACGCCTGGACCCGGCTGTCCGCCTCCACCCCTTTGCCGCTCACGGACGCCGACGTCGAGCGCCTGGCCGGCCTCGGGGACCCGATCGACCTGGCCGAGGTCGACGCCATCTACCGCCCGATCTCCCGGCTGCTCGACCTGCACATCGAGGCCACCCGCGGGCTGCACGCCGCCTCCAGCACGTTCCTGCGCGAGGACGTCGGCGGGACCCCGTTCGTGATCGGCGTCGCCGGGTCGGTCGCCGTCGGCAAGTCGACCACCGCGCGACTCCTGCGCGAGCTCCTCGCACGGTGGCCCGCGACGCCGCGGGTCCAGCTGATCACCACCGACGGCTTCCTCTACCCCAACGCCGAGCTCGAGCGCCGCGGGCTGATGGAGCGCAAGGGCTTCCCGGAGTCGTACGACCGCCGGGCGCTGCTCCGCTTCGTCTCCAAGGTCAAGGCCGGCCGCCCGGAGGTCCGGGTGCCCGTGTACGACCACCTGACCTACGACATCCTGCCCGGCCGCGAGATCGTGGTGAACCGTCCCGACGTGCTCATCGTCGAGGGGCTCAACGTGCTGCAGCCCGCCCGGCCGACCGCCGAGGGGACGTCGAACCTGGCGGTCAGCGACTTCTTCGACTTCTCGATCTACGTCGACGCCCGCACCAGCGACGTCCGGCGCTGGTACGTGGACCGTTTCCTCGCGCTGCGGAAGACCGCCTTCGCACGGCCCGAGTCGTACTTCCACCGGTACGCCGCCCTCACCGACGACGAGGCCGTGGAGCGTGCCGAGCGGATCTGGGACTCGATCAACCAGCCCAACCTCGTGCAGAACATCCTGCCCACCCGCAGCCGCGCCACCCTGGTGCTGACCAAGGACAGCGACCACGCAGTGGAGCGTGTCCGCCTGCGCAAGCTGTAAGGGCTCAGCTCACCGCTGAGCCGTGGGCTCCGCGGGGATGACGAGCCGGACCGGGTACTGCTCGCTGTCCGTCTCCTCGAGCGCGTCCAGCGCCGTCGCCACCGCCTCCTGCGGCGAGCCGCAGCGGTCGGTCGGCCACACCGGGCGGATCGCGCGGCCGAGGGCGTCGACGAGCCAGAGGGAGGGCGCTGCGACGGCGGCGCTGCTGCACGTCCCGCCCCGCTGCGCGGACGGTCGGCGCAGTGCCGCGACGAGCGGGTCCAGGTCGCCCTCGCGCCGGCTCGCGGTCAGCGCCACCCACGTCCCGGACGAGTCCTGCAGCGTGCCTCCGGGGGCGCACACGACGACGCTGACCGGGAGGAAGTCGTCCGGCACGCGGCCGGCGTCGGGGGCGTCCGCGTGCGGGGTGCCCGTGCCACCGGACGCACCGGCCGCGACAAGGCCGAGGTCGGCGAGGACCTGCGAGGAGAGGCAGTCAGCCGCGCCGACGACGACCGCGGTGGGCGCCTCMTGCGCCTGCTCGCCGGAGGCACTGCACGCGGCGAGGCCCAGCAGGAGCGCAGCGGGCAGCACGAGACCGACGGCCCACCGCGCACGCACGCCCATCTCGCCCCCTGTCTGCATCTGCCCATGCCGAGAGACACCCCCGGGGGTGTGGTGAGGCACGGGAGCGCCGACCGCGACGTCGACACAGTCAGAGAGTAAGCACAGTCATGGGCGAAATGACGCAGTGATACCGGATCGTTAGGCAGCGGGGTCAGATCGTGAGCGTCCTGTGACCGGGGCGCTCGCCTCGGGCCGGGGCGTGTCCGACTCGTCGGCCACCCGGAGCACCGGTGCACCCTCGACGACGGGGTGGTGGTGCGTGAGCTTGCGCAGCACCCAGTCGATGACCAGACCGATCGCCAGGCCGCCGACGACGCCGACGGCGACCGCGACGAGCGTGTGGTCGTGCAGCCAGGCCCCCGCACCGATCCCGATGAGCGCCGAGTAGGTGCCCCAGGTGACGGCTGCGATGGCGGTGAGCCCCATGAACCGGCGGCGGCTGTAGCCCACGGCGCCCGCCGTCATGTTCACGGCCACGCGACCGATCGGGATGTACCGCGCGGCGATGATGAAGGCCGCGCCACGGTTCGCCAGGGCGTTCTCGGCCCAGTCGACGGCAGCCTGACCCCGCGGGGACCGCAGGACGCGCAGCTCACGCACCTTGACCTTGGTGCCGATCTGGTAGGCGATCTGGTCCCCGGTCCACGCACCGGCGGCGGCGACCAGCATGATCAGCGCCAGGTTCGGCGTGCCCTCGGCCACGGCCACCGCGGACAGCGCGATGACGATCGACTCGCTGGGGACCGGGGGGAAGAAGCCGTCGATCGTGGCGAACAGATAGAGCACGACGAAGATCCACGGGGAACCTACGAGGGCCAGGGCCCACCCCTCCAGCACGTGACATCAGCTCCTGCGTCGTGCACCGAGCAGCGATCCGCCCGGTGTCGTGCCTCCACGGTAAGTCGCCCGACGGTCCGGAAGACATAGGGGTGACCCCCGGTTCATCCCTGGTGCAGCCCCGAATCATCCCAGGGTCGTACCCCTGCTCCCCCTGCGGGGCCCTCAGTCCAGCGAGAACCCGAGCGCCCGGGCCGCGGCAGCCGGCCTCGGCTCCGCCGCCCACCGCGCACCGAACTCGTCATTCGCCGCGAGCGAGCGCAGCTCGGCACGGTCGAGGTAGAGGGTCCCGGCGAGGTGGTCGGTCTCGTGCTGGACGATCCGCGCGGACCAGCCGCCCACGATCTCGTCGACGGCGTCACCCTGCTCGTCCGTGCCGGTCAGGTGCACGTGCCGCGCGCGGGCCACCACCGCCTGGTAGCCCACGACGCTCAGGCACCCCTCGTAGAACGAGACCCGCTCGTCCCCGACCGGCGTGTACCGCGGGTTCACCAGGACCCGGTACGGCAGCGGCTCGCGCTCCCGGACCTCCGCGTGCTCCTCGGACAGGGAGCCCGGGTCCTCGAGCACCGCGATCGCCACCGGCAGCCCGAGCTGCGGCGCCGCCAGCCCCACGCCCGGAGCGGCCCGCATCGTCCGGTGCATCACCTCGAGGAGCGCCGCCAGCTCCGCGTCGGACAGCTGGCCGTCGTACCGCGTCGCCTCGGCACGCAGGGCCGGGTGCCCCGCCTGCACGATCGGTGCGACGCCGTCGGCGGAGCGCGTCCCGGCCTCGATGATCCAGAGCGCCACGTCCCGCAKCGCCTGGTCCCACTGCGGTCCCGACGGCACTACAGCGCCAACCGGTCCAGGACGATGTCCGCCAGCTCGTGGGCCACCCGGTCGGCCTCCGTCTGCGTCCCCGCCTCGACCATGACCCGGACGAGGTCCTCGGTGCCCGACGAGCGCAGGAGCACCCGTCCGGTGCTGCCCAGGCCGGACTCCGCCGACCGCACGGCGTCCAGCACCGACTCGTCCGAGGCCGCGCGGCGCTTGTCGACGCCCGGCACGTTGACCAAGGTCTGCGGCAGCCGCCGGACCACCCCGGCCAGGTCGGCGATCGTCGTCCCGGTCTCTGCGACGCGCGCGGCCAGCTGCAGCGCCGTGAGGACACCGTCGCCGGTGGTCGCGTGCGCCGCCATGATGATGTGCCCCGACTGCTCGCCACCGAGGGAGTACCCGCCGGCCCGCATCGCCTCGAGCACGTACCGGTCGCCGACCGCGGTGTCGATCGTCGCGATCCCGGCCTGGGTCATCGCGATCTTCAGGCCCAGGTTGCTCATGACGGTGGTGACCAGGGTGTCGGCCACGAGGGCGCCGCGGTCGCGCATCGCGATCGCGAGGATCCCCATGATCTGGTCGCCGTCCACCAGAGCGCCGGAGGCGTCCACGGCGAGGCACCGGTCGGCGTCCCCGTCGAACGCGACCCCGAGGTCGGCCCCGGAGGCCACGACCGCGGCCTGCAGCTGCTCGGGGTGGGTCGAGCCGCACTTCTCGTTGATGTTGCGGCCGTCGGGCGAGGCGTTGATGACGACGACGTCCGCGCCGGCCGCCCGCAGGGTTGCGGGACCGACCTCGCTCGCCGCACCGTTCGCACAGTCGACCGCGATGCGCAGCCCCGTCAGCGGCACGTCGATGGTCCCGACCAGGTGCTCGATGTACTGCTCGCCGGCCCGCCCGGTGTCCACCCGGATCCGGCCGACGGCGCCGCCGAGCGGACGCTCCCAGTCCTCGCCCATGCGCGCCTCGATGGCGGCCTCGAGCTCGTCGTCCAGCTTGTGCCCGCCCTTGGCGAGGAACTTGATGCCGTTGTCGGGCATCGGGTTGTGCGACGCCGAGAGCACCACGCCGATGTCGACGCCGAGCTCGGCGGTCAGGAACGCCACCGCGGGCGTCGGCAGCACCCCGACGTTGTTGACGTCGACCCCGGCCGAGGCCAGGCCCGCCGACACGGCGGCGGCGAGGAACTCCCCCGAGGCGCGGCTGTCACGCCCGACGATCGCGCGGGGTCGGTGTCCCTCGAACTCGCCGAGGGAGCCCAGCACGTGCGCGGCGGCGACCGAGAGGTCGAGCGCGAGCTCCGCGGTGACGTCCCGGTTGGCGAGCCCACGCACGCCGTCGGTACCGAACAGTCGGCCCATGGTCAGACTCCTTCGTCCTGCGGCGACGACGATGTCGGCACGCGCCCCTCGCTGATGGTTGCAGACATGCCGATGGCCCCGCCGGTCGAGAGACCGGAAGGGCCATCGGGCCGAAGCAGGTGGATCAGCGCTTCGAGTACTGCGGAGCCTTGCGGGCCTTCTTGAGACCGGCCTTCTTGCGCTCCACGACGCGGGCGTCGCGGGTCAGGAAGCCGGCCTTCTTGAGGGCCGGGCGGTTGTGCTCCTCGTCGATCGCGTTCAGCGCACGGGCGATGCCCAGGCGCAGCGCGCCGGCCTGGCCGCTCACGCCACCGCCGGTGATGCGGGCGACGACGTCGAAACGACCCTCGACGTCGACCAGCTTGAACGGGGAGTTCACGAGCTGCTGGTGCACCTTGTTCGGGAAGTAGTCCTCGAGCGTGCGCCCGTTGACCTTCCACTGACCGGTGCCGGGGACCAGGCGCACACGCGCGATGGCCTCCTTGCGACGGCCGAGCGCGTTCGCCGGTGCCGTGATGCTCTGACCGCGCCCCGTGGGGGCAACCGTCTCGGAGGTGTAGCTGGTGGGGGTGTCATCGCCCTCGAGGTCGATGTCGACCGTGGTCTCTGCCACTGGTGTCCTCGCGTCCTTGTTCTCTGTACTCAGCCGGCTCACGCCTGCTGAGAGACCTGGGTGATCTCGAAGGGCTTCGGCTGCTGCGCCGCGTGCGGGTGCTCCGCACCGGCGTAGACCTTGAGCTTGGTGAGCTGCTGACGCGCGAGCGAGCTCTTGGGGAGCATGCCGCGGACAGCCTTCTCGATCGCGCGCTCGGGGTGCTTCTCCAGAAGGTCGGAGTAGGCCACGGCGCGCAGGCCACCCGGGTATCCGGAGTGGCGGTACGCGAGCTTGTTCTCGCGCTTGTTGCCGGTCAGTGCCACCTTGCTCGCGTTGATGACGATGACGAAGTCACCGCCGTCGACGTGGGGGGCAAAGGTTGCCTTGTGCTTGCCGCGCAGCAACGTGGCCACATGTGTGGCCAGGCGACCCAGGACGACATCGTTCGCGTCGATGATGTGCCAGGTCCGCTCGACGTCGCCGGGCTTCGGGGTGTACGTGCGCACGGTCGTCAGCCTTCGTTTCGTTGCGAATCTTGTCGCGGCGGAACTCCGCAGGGTGCGGGTCCGCCGATGAATGCTCCGTCGGCATCCAGGCGGCGAGCGGGAACGCACCGGCCCTGCCGTTCTGGCTCGGTGCCGCGTGCTGAGATGGCACGGGCAGCGGCACGAACGGGGACGCACAACGACTCACAAGATTACCTGGCGCTGGACCGAGGGGTCAAAACGCGGAACTCGTCAGCCCGCGGTCGACGGCGGTCCGTGCCTGCGCACAGGCCGGAGCGCTCCCGTGGCCGCCCGCACGACGCGCTCGGTGAGGTCGTCGAGGGTGGGCGTCCGCAGCGCCCAGTGCTGCCAGTAGAGCGGCACGTCCAGGGAGCGGCCGGCCCGGATCTCGACCAGCGCGCCGGCCGCGATGAGCGGTCCGGCCGCGACCTCCGGCACCATCCCCCAGCCGAGCCCCGCCTCGACGAGCCCCACGAACGCCGACTGCGACGGCACGTAGTGCACGTGCGGCGTCACCGTGCGGCGCCCCACGACGGAGGCCACGAAGCGTTCCTGCAGGCCATCCTCCCGGTTGAACGCCAGCAAGGGAGCCGCGGCGAAGGCCTCCGCCCCCAGCCCGTCGGCGAACCAGCGGTCCCGGCGGTCGGGTGCCGCGACGGCCAGGTAGCGCATCGCCCCCAGGCGGCGGACCCGGCAGCCCTGCACCGCGCGCGGGTCGGCGGTGACGGCGGCCATCACGGTGCCGTCCCGCAGCAGGTCGGCGGAGAGCTCCTGGTCCTCGCGTCGCAGGTCGAGCAGGACGTCCGCCGGCAGGTCGGCGACGGCCGCGGGGAACCAGGTGGACATCGAGTCGTCGTTGACGGCGACGGGCAGGCGGCGCGACGACGGCGCGGCCCGTGACGCGCCCGGCGCGGGCACCAGCTGCGCCATCGCGTCCCGTCCGAGCAGCTCCATCTGGCCGGCCAGCCGCACCAGCACCTCGCCGTCGTCGGTGGGCCGGCAGGGGCGCGTCCGGAGCACCAGCACGCGTCCCACCTGCTGTTCCAGGGCCTTGATGCGCTGGCTGACCGCCGACGGCGTGACGTGCAGACGCTGTGCGGCCGCGTCGAAGCTGCCCTCGTGCACGACGGCTGCGAGGGCGCTGAGCTGATCCACATCGAAGGCCACATGAATGATCCTAATGGTTCGACAGCATCATGAACTGGACTACAGATGAATCGAACGCCTAGCGTCGTCGCCATGCCCGCCGCCGCCCTCTCGGGCTACCTCACCGCGCTCTCCCTGATCGTCGCCATCGGCGCCCAGAACGCGTTCGTCCTGCGCCAGGGCATCCGGCGCGAGCACGTGCTGCCGGTCGTGGCGGTCTGCGCCGTCGCGGACGCCCTGCTCATCGCGGCGGGCATCGCCGGGCTCGGCGCCCTGGTGACCGACCACCCCGCGGTGCTCACGGTCACCCGGTACGCGGGCGCCGCCTTCCTGCTGGTGCTCGCCGTCGGCGCGGCGCGACGGGCCCGACGACCGGAGCACCTCGACCCCGCGACCGAGGGGCCGGTGTCCCTCGGCGCGGTGCTGACGACGTGCCTCGCGCTGACGTTCCTCAACCCGCACGTCTACCTCGACACCGTCGTGCTGCTGGGCTCGCTGGCCCACCAGCACGACCCCGGTGCGTGGGCGTTCGGCGCCGGCGCCGTGCTCGCGAGCATCACCTGGTTCACCGCCCTCGGGTTCGGCGCCACCTACCWGCGCCCGGTGTTCGCCAGGCCACGGGCCTGGCAGGTGCTCGACATCGTCATCGCCGTGGTGATGGCGACGCTCGCCGTCGCGCTGCTGGTCTGAGCTCAGCGCACCCGGTCGACGCGCCCGACGTCCCACACGGGCTCGGGCGTCTCGACGACCTCGCCGTCTGCGCCGAACACGAGGAACCGGTCGAAGGTCCGGGTGAACCAGCGGTCGTGGGTGACCGCGAGGACGGTCCCCTCGAACGCGGCCAGCCCCGTCTCGAGCGCCTCGGCGGAGTGCAGGTCGAGGTTGTCGGTCGGCTCGTCGAGCAGCAGCAACGTCGCTCCCCCGAGCTCGAGCAGCAGGATCTGCAGGCGCGCCTGCTGGCCACCCGACAGGGTCTCGTAGCGCTGCTCGGCCGCGGCGACGAGCTCGTACCGGTCGAGGGCCTTGCTGGCCTGCTCCCGCCCGAGCCCCGCCCGGTGCCCCTCGCCGCGGTGCAGGATCTCGAGCAGGGTCCGCCCGACGAGCTCGGGGTGCCCGTGGTTCTGCGCGAACCACCCCGGCCGCACCMGCGGACCGAGGACGACCCTGCCCGTGTGCGTCACCGGCGCCACCGGGATGTCGTCCGCAGGCTCGTGCTCGGGGCTCGGGTCGCTGCCGCCGGCCGCGAGCAGGCGCAGGAAGTGCGACTTGCCGGACCCGTTGGAGCCCAGCACCGCGACGCGCTCACCGAACCAGACCTCGAGGTCGAACGGCTTCATCAGCCCCGTCAGCTCGAGGTCGGTGGCGACGACCGCGCGCTTGGCGGTCCGGCCGCCGCGCAGGCGGACCTTGACGTTCTGCTCGCGCGCCAGCAGCGTCGGCGGACCCGCCTCCTCGAACTTGCGCAGGCGGGTCTGCGCGGCGGAGTACCGGGACGCGAGACCGTCGTTGAACGCGGCCTTCGTCTTGAGCGTGAGCACCAGCTCCTTGAGCTTCGCGTGCTCCTCCTCCCACCGCCGCAGCAGCTCCTCCAGCCGCGAGCGCCGGTCCTCGCGCGCCTGGTGGTACGTCGCGAAGCCGCCGCCGTGCACCCAGACCGCCGCACCGTTCACACCGGGCTCGAGCGTCGCCACCTGGGTCGCCACCCGTGCGAGCATCTCGCGGTCGTGGCTGACGAAGAGCACGGTCTTGTTCGACGCCCGCAGCTTGTCCTCGAGCCAGCGCTTCGTCGGGACGTCCAGGGCGTTGTCGGGCTCGTCGAGCAGCAGCACCTCGTCCGGGCCACGCAGCAGCGCCTCCAGGACGAGCCGCTTCTGCTCACCGCCGGACAGCGTGCGCACCTCCCGGTGCTGCGCGGCGTCGAACGGGATGGACAGCACGGCGTCGGTGACGCGGTCCCACCCCGCCTCCGCCTCGTACCCGCCCACGTCGGCCCAGTCGACGAGCGCCTGCGCGTACCGCATCTGCGCGGGCTCGTCGTCGACCTCCATGATCAGCACCTCGGCCGCCGCGAGCTCCACCGCGGCGTCCCGGACCGCCGGCGACGCCAACGACGCCAGCAGGTCCCGGATCGACCGGTCGTCGTCGATCCGGCCGATGTCCTGCCGCATGATCCCGAGCCCACCGCTACGACCGACGGACCCTGCGTGCGGAGCCTCGTCCCCCGCGACGATCCGCAGCAGCGTCGTCTTGCCCGCACCGTTGGGCCCGACGAGTGCGACGCGGGCGCCGTCACCCACGCGGAACGACACGTCGTCGAGGAGGGGACGGCCGTCAGGCAGGAAGTACCCGATGCCGCCGATGTCGAGGTGGCCCATGCGCCCAGTGTCCCCGGCCCACGACCTCTCCGGACACCGGATTGATCGTGGCGTCCCCCACTCCCCCTGGCGCCCGGGGGCGTGCGGTGTAAGGGTCGGGTCATGAGCGAGACTCCCGGCACCAGCACCGACCCCGAGCTCGGCAGCGAGGGCGACACCGACCAGCTTCCCAGCGAGGACACCCTGATCGACCGCGGGGTCGACGACCTGCTCGACGAGGGCTACACGGTCCCGGACCGGCCGCGCACCAACCACTACGGCGAGACGGCGTGGGAAGAGGCGCACCGGGAGACGATCGACCAGCGGATCGGCCAGGAGGAACCCGAGGTCTGGGAGGCCCGGCCGCGCCCCGAGCGCGACGAGTCCCGCGCCGGGCGGCTGGTCGAGGACGACGACGCCGTCGAGGCCGGTGGCACCGACGGGTTCGCCGTCGACGCCGGGTTCTCGGGCGGCGCCGCCAGCGCCGAGGAGGCGGCCGTGCACCTCATCGAGGAGGAGTACGTCGACGACCGGCGATACCGGGACGACGTCGACGAGGTCTGACCGCCGCCCGTCTGCTGACCGTCAGACCGTCCGGCTCGGCCATCGGACCCACGACACGTCACGTCGTTCCCGGCTCTGCTGACTCGACCAGGTCCTCGGCTGACCGTCGGACCCACGACACGTCACGTCGTCCCCGGCTCTGCTGACTCGACCAGGTCGTCAGCTGACCGCCGGGCGGGCGTCAGCCACTGCGGCTCGGCTCGCCGCGTGCTGCAGGCGTCAGCCGCAGCAGCTCGCCGCGTGCTGCAGGTCCTCGGCCGCGCGGCGGGCCCGCGTCTGGACCGCGCGCGCCGCCAGCTCGTCGTCGGGCGGGTAGCCCACCTCCTCGAGCGTCAGCCCGTGCGCGGCGACGACGTGCACACCCTCGCCCCGCCGCCGGGCCGCGAGCAGCTCCGCCGGCCAGCCCGGCCCACGCCGCCCCTCCCCGACGGCCAGGCTGGCGCCGACGAGCGAGCGCACCATCGAGTGGCAGAACGCGTCCGCCTGCACGGTGGCGACCACGAGGCCGGCGTCCGGACCGTCGACGGGCCGGGACCACGCGAACGCCTCGAGCGTGCGGATCGTCGTCGCGCCCGGCCGGGGCTTGCAGTACGACGCGAAGTCGTGACGCCCCACCAGCGGCCGTGCCGCCGCCGCCATCGCGTCGACGTCGAGACCCCGTCGGTGCCACAGGACGTGCGTGCGCGAGAGCGGGTCGCGCCGGGCGGCATCGTCACAGATCCGGTACGTGTAGCGACGGCGGAGCGCGGAGAACCGCGCGTCGAACCCCTCGGCCGCCCGCGTCAGGGTGTGCACGACGAGGTCCGCCGGCAGGATGCCCCCGAGCCGGGTCAGCAGCACCTCGTCGACCGGGCGCGACGATCGGCCGCTGCTCTTCTCGATCAGGCCCACCGGGATGTCGACATGTGCCACCTGCCCGCGCGCGTGGACGCCCGAGTCTGTGCGCCCGGCCACCGTCACCCGCGGGGGCCCGTCGGTGCGCAGGACGGTGCCCAGGGCGGCCTCCAGCACCCCCTGGACGGTCCGTAGGCCCGGCTGGATGGCCCAGCCGGCGAACGCGCTGCCGTCGTACGCCAGCTCCAGCCGCAGCCGCACGGCGGGCTCCTGCGTCGGCACGCCCGTGGGCACGCCGTCCATGCTCTCGCTCACGGGTCCACACGGTAGTCGGCCCACACCGGGTCCCGGTGCGCCCGCACCACGCTCCGCCCCGTCGGGCCCGCACGGCACGCGCGCCGACCCCGGCGCCGCACCCGCGTGCGACTCACCGTGCCCCGCCACGTCGGGCCTGCACGGCACGCGCGCGACCCGGGCGCCGCACCCGTGTCCGCAGCCCGTCTGAGCCCGTTCCCGCACCCCGCCGCCGCGTCCCGACCCGTCCGCACCGGCCGTCGCCTAGCGTGGGCACGTGCCCGCCACCGGCTCCGACCCGTTCACGCTCGCCGTCGACTGCGGCGGCGGGGGCATCAAGGCGTCGGTCCTCGACGCGGCCGGCACGCTCCACGCGCCCGCGGTGCGGGTGCCGACGCCCTACCCGCTGCCCCCGGAACGCCTCGTCGCCACCATCGCGGACATCGCCGCCGGCCTCCCGCCCGCCGACCGCGCGACCGTCGGGATGCCCGGGATGATCCGGCACGGCGTCGTCGTCGCCACCCCGCACTACGTGACCCGCTCCGGCCCGCGGACCGCGATCGACCCCGTGCTCGTCGCCGCCTGGGCGGGCTGCGACATCCGCGCGGCGGTCGAGAGCAGGCTCGGGCTGCCCACGCTCGTCCTGAACGACGCCGAGGTGCACGGTGCCGGGGTGATCTCCGGGACGGGCGTCGAGCTCGTCCTCACCCTCGGCACCGGGCTCGGCACCGCGCTCTTCGACGGCGGAGCCCTCGCCCCGCACCTCGAGCTCTCGCGCGCCCCGGTGCGCTGGGGCACCACGTACGACGCGTACATCGGGCAGGTCGAGCGGGCACGCCTCGGCGACGCGCTCTGGTCCCGGCGGGTCCGCCGGGTGGTCGACGGCTTCCGGCCCGTGTTCGTGTGGGACCGGCTGTACCTCGGCGGCGGCAACGCCCGGCAGGTCACCGCGACCACGCTCGCGCGGCTCGGCGACGACGTCGTGGTCGTCCCGAACCAGGCCGGCATCGTCGGCGGCGTCAGGGCCTGGTCCCTGGGCCGCTGACGTCCGGCCGTCGACACCGCGCCGACACCCCCGACGATCCGACGCCCCGATCAGCCGGCGGGCCGGTCGCCCATCACGTCGGCCGCGTCGACCACCGCTGCCCTGACGCTCCCTCCGCATCGGACCACCACTGCCGCGACGCTCCAGCCCGCATCGGGCACCGCTGCCGCGACGCTCCGCCCGCATCGACCACGGCTGCCGCGACGCTCCGCCCGCGTCGGGCACGCTCCCGCCGTCGTCACGACCCGGCGGAGACCGCCGACCGCGCCTCGACCTCGTCCAGCGCCTCGAGCAGCACGCGCGTGAACCGGGCCGGCTGGACCAGGCTCACCAGGTGCGTCGCGCGCGGCACCACCACGAGCCGCCCGTCGCGGCAGGCGGCCAGGAAGCGCCGCTCCTCGCCCCGGAAGTGGTCGAACGCGCCGTTGACCAGCCAGACCGGCGCCTCGACCCGCGCCAGGTCGGCCAGGGGCGTCGCGATCGACATCTCCCGAAGGACCTCGTTGGTCGCGTCGAGCGCGAACCCCCCGGCACCGACGTCCGCCGCACCGACGGCTGGCAGGGCGAGGTCGACGAAGAACTGGTTCAGCCGGGCGCCCCGGTCCGGCAGCCGCGCGATCCCCAGAGCGCCGACCGACCACCCCGCCAGCAGCACCCRGTGCGGACGGGTCGAGCAGGAGGCGGCGACCAGCCCTGCGACCTGGTCCGGGTGCCGCGCGGCGTGCCGGATCGCGACGTACCCCCCGAGCGAGAGGCCGACGACGAACGCCCGCCCTCCGAGCTCGTCGATCGCGTCCGAGACCACGTCCACCGCCGCGCCCAGCGTGAACGCCTCGCCGATCCGGGTCCCGTGGGCCGGGAGGTCCACCGCGACAGCGCGGTGACCCACCCGCTCCAGCGCCTCGACCTGCGCCCGCCACATCGTGCGGGAGGTCCGCAACCCGTGCACCAGGACGACCGGCAGGCTCATACGTCTGACCCTAGGCTCGCCCGCCGCCCGCACGCATGCCGTCGCGCAAGATGCCGTCGCGCGACCGTCGCCCGATCGTGCGCCGCCCGCCGACTACCGCGCGCCGCCCCGTTGACCGCCCGACACCCGTCCCGTGAACCCTCCGCGCGACCGTCGCCCGTCGCTGACCGCCGGTCAGCCGTGACCCCGCCGCGCACTCGTCGCTCGTCGCACGTTGCCTCAGGAGCCGCTCCCCATCGGCCGTGAGACGGCGGAAGGCCTGGGACCAGTGGTCCCAGGCCTTCCGGCAGTGCTGTCAGATCACGCCTTGTCGGCGTCATCCTTCGTMTCGGCGGGCGCGTCCTCGACGGGCGCGTCCTCGACCGGTGCGTCCTCGACGACGTCCTCGACCGGCTTGTCCTCGACCGTGTCGGCCTTCTTCGCCTTCGGCGCAGCCTTCGAGGCGGCCTTGGTGGCCTCCTTCACGACGGCCTGCTTCGGGGAGAGCGGCTCGAGCACGAGCTCGATGACGGCCATCGGGGCGTTGTCGCCCTTGCGGGGGCCGATCTTGGTGATGCGCGTGTAGCCACCCTGACGCTCGGCGACAGCCGGGGCGATCTCGGTGAACAGCACGTGGACGACGGACTTGTCCTTGACGACGGTCATCACGCGGCGGCGGGCGTGCAGGTCACCACGCTTGGCGAACGTGATGAGGCGCTCGGCGAGCGGACGCAGGCGCTTGGCCTTCGTCTCGGTCGTCGTGATGCGCTTGTGCTCGAACAGCGACGTCGCGAGGTTCGCGAGGATCAGCCGCTCGTGCGCCGGTCCGCCACCGAGCCGGGGACCCTTGGTGGGCGTAGGCATGGTCTTTACTCCTTGAGTTCCAGTGATGGGCTGTGACGGTCAGCCGTGGGCCGACCGTCTACGTCCCCGGCGTCAGTACTGCTCGTCCTCGACGAAGTCGCCCTCGTCGTCGCCGTAGTAGGCGCCGGCGGCGGACGGGTCGAAGTCGAGCGGGCTGTCCTTGAGCGTCAGGCCGAGCTCGGCGAGCTTCTCCTTGACCTCGGTGATGGACTTCGCACCGAAGTTGCGGATGTCCAGGAGGTCCGCCTCGGACCGGGCGACGAGCTCACCCACGGAGTGGATGCCCTCGCGCTTGAGGCAGTTGTAGGAGCGGATCGTGAGCTGCAGGTCCTCGATCGGCAGAGCGAGGTCCGCGGCGAGCGCAGCGTCGGTCGGCGACGGGCCGATCTCGATGCCCTCGGCCTCGATGTTCAGCTCGCGCGCCAGGCCGAAGAGCTCGACGAGGGTCTTGCCGGCCGAGGCCAGCGCGTCGCGCGGACCGATCGCCGACTTCGTCTCGACGTCGACGACCAGCTTGTCGAAGTCCGTGCGCTGCTCGACACGCGTCGCCTCGACCTTGTAGGTCACCTTGAGGACCGGCGAGTAGATCGAGTCGACCGGGATACGGCCGATCTCGGTGTCGAACGACTTGTTCTGGTTCGCCGAGACATACCCACGGCCACGCTCGACGGTCAGCTCGATCTCGAGCTTTCCCTTGTCGTTGAGCGTCGCCAGGTGCAGGTCGGGGTTGTGCACCTCGACCCCGGCCGGCGGCACGATGTCAGCGGCGCTGACCTCGCCGGCACCCTGCTTGCGCAGGTACATCACGACGGGCTCGTCGTTCTCCGAGGAGACGACCAGCTGCTTGATGTTGAGGATGATCTCGGTGACGTCCTCCTTGACGCCCGGCACGGTGGAGAACTCGTGCAGCACGCCGTCGATCCGGATGGACGTGACGGCGGCACCGGGGATGGAGGACAGCAGCGTCCGGCGGAGCGAGTTGCCGAGCGTGTAGCCGAATCCCGGCTCCAGCGGCTCGATGGAGAACCGCGACCGGTTCTCCGAGATGACCTCTTCGGTCAGGGTGGGGCGCTGTGCAATCAGCACGGTGTGTTTCCTCTCAGCGGGCGTCCGCCATATGACGCTGCGCAGTACTACGGGCCGGCCTGGTCTCGGTCCACCTGGTCGACGTAAGGATGTCCGGGTCGGTGCGCGACGTGCGGTCGATGCCGTGCTCCTGGGCGCGACGAGCGGCCGCCTCGGCGGCGAGCTGCGCCGCGAAGGGGGTCGACTTGCGCGAACCCTTGAAGCCCACCTGGCCCGACGAGGCCGACGCGATGACGGCGCCGGTCGGGTCGGTGATGGAGATGATCGTGTTGTTGAACGTGCTCTTGATGTGCGCCTGGCCGTGGGAGACGTTCTTCTTCTCCTTGCGGCGCGGCTTGCGCACGGCGGAACGGGTCTTGGGAGGCATGCTCTTCTTCTCTCGAGATCAGCTGTGGATGACCGGGCGGCGCACCGGGGTGCAGCCAGCCGGGAGGGCTACTTGCGCCCGGCCTTCTTCTTGCCGGCGACGGTGCGCTTCGGACCCTTGCGGGTACGCGCGTTGGTCTTGGTGCGCTGGCCGCGCACCGGAAGGCCACGGCGGTGGCGCAGGCCCTCGTAGCAGCCGATCTCGACCTTGCGGCGGATGTCCGCAGCGACCTCACGGCGGAGGTCACCCTCGAGCTTGTAGCTCGTCTCGAGGAAGTCACGCAGCGCGACGAGCTCGGCGTCGCCGAGGTCCTTCACGCGCAGGTCCGGGCTGATGCCGGTCGCGGCCAGAGTTGCCTGGGCGCGGGTACGGCCGACCCCGTAGATGTAGGTGAGCGCGATCTCGAGCCGCTTCTCGCGGGGGAGGTCGACGCCGATAAGACGTGCCATGTGCCTGGTGGCTCCTGAACTGCATCGGAGGTCTGCCGCACTGCCCTCCCGCGTGCTGCGGGCCCCGGCCTCCGACCGAGGGTGCACCGGCGAGTGATCGCCGGAGTGGCTGTGCGCTTGCTGGTCCCTCAAAGAAGTCTCTCTGGGGAACCGGTGGTGCTGGTCGAGCTGCAGGTCCGACGGACCCGCGTCAGGGCATCAGCCCTGGCGCTGCTTGTGGCGCAGGTTCTCGCAGATCACCTGGACGCGACCGTGCCGGCGGATCACCTTGCACTTGTCGCAGATCTTCTTGACGCTGGGCTTGACCTTCATCGCGTGTTCCTCCGCCGCCGCTCTGCTCCCGGGCTGCCCCGAGGTATGACGGCGTGTTCGAGTGGCTGTTACTTGTAGCGGTAGACGATCCGGCCACGGGACAGGTCGTACGGGCTCAGTTCGACCACCACCCGGTCCTCGGGGAGGATCCGGATGTAGTGCTGTCGCATCTTGCCCGAGATGTGGGCGAGCACCTTGTGGCCGTTGGTGAGCTCCACGCGGAACATCGCGTTAGGCAGAGCCTCCACGACGCTGCCCTCGATCTCGATGACACCGTCCTTCTTCGCCATATCCTCCGCTAACTGTCGGTTCTGATGGATCAGCCCACGACAGCCGATCCCGTCCAGGAGTGGCCGGGTTCGGAAGGAGTGGGATCGTGCTGGAAATAGCTGTGGGAACCGCGCGCCACGAGAACCGGGCGCACACCCAACGGACAATCTTACGCCATCGGGCCCTCGGGACGAAACCGTGGCCGGACGGACCGCGCCTGCGCGCCTGTGCAGTCCGCCACACTCGCTCCCCGTGTGGCGGGTGACAGACGAACGGAGGGCCGCCGTCAGCTCGACGGCGGCCCTCCGGCGCTGGGTCAGCTTGCGCGCTGGCGTCGCAGCAGGAGCAGAGCGGCGCCCGAGAGCACCAGGATCCCGCCGGCGAGCAGCCCGGGCAGCGGCGACGTCCCGGTCGAGGCGAGCGCGGCACCGCCGGTGCTGCCGTTCGCCAGGACCTCCGAGTACACCGATGCGCTAGGGCTCGGCGTCGCGGCCAGGACCACGGTGGTCGGAGTCGGCGTCGAGGTCGCGGGAGGCGTCGTCGGCGTCGCGGTCGGCGTCGGCGTGCCGCCCACCTCGACGACCGGCGTGGGCGTCACCGAGGGCGTCGGTGCCGGAGGCGTCGTCACCGACGGCGACGGGGTCGGCGTCTCGACCGGAGTCGGCGTCACGGTCGGCGTGGCCGTCGGCGTCGGGGTGGCGGTCGGGGTCGCGCTCGGCGTCGGCGTCGGCGTCGAACCGCACTCCGGCACGGTCACCATCGCGGACAGGTCCCAGTGCTTGGCGGCGAAGATCGCGCCCGTCGGGTTGCTCTTCGTCCGCCAGCCGATGTAGTCCTTCGGGTAGAACGGCGCCTTGTTCTCGGTGAAGACGGTCTCGTCACCCCACGCCTTGTCCTCCTGGACACCCCAGCCGGGTCCGCACAGCGTCAGACCGGCCGGGAGGGCGRCAGTGACCTCGTCGAGCGTCAGGTCGCGCCACGAGGCGCCCGGCCACGTCGCCACGAGGTACTGCTGGGTCGAGTTCTCCCACGCCGCGGGCTTGCCGGCGTCCTTCTTCAGGTACACGTACGCACCCGTGGTCTGCTGCTCGTCCGCCGTGGGCGACGCGGTCGGCGTCGGCGAGCCCTTCGGACCTCCGCCGTAGCCGCCTCCGTGGCCGCCGTTGCCGTTGCGGTCGTGTGCCTGCGCCGCGCCGGTGCCGAGTGCGACCAGGAGGACCGAGGTCACGGCGACGGCGCCGAGCAGACGCGCGCGCCGACGGCCGTGCCGAGGGGAGGTCAGGGAGGGAAGAACGCTGCGCTGCATGAGTCACCCATCACGTCGAGTGCAGGCGCGCGCTGACCACGAGCCTGCCGGAGTCGGGCGCTCGCACCCCTCACCGCGCGGCACAGACCGTGCGGGCCCCGAGGAGCACCCGTGGCGGATCGTTCACCGCCGGTCAGGACCGTATCGGACAATCCGGTCAGTGCGCGCGCAATTCGCCCGCTCAGGGGCGATTTGTGGATAACTGGACGCAAGTTCACCTAGTCGGACCTACTGGCGGGTAACTGCGTCCCTCAGTCGAGCGGCGCGACCGTCACGCCGCGCGCGCCGAGCTCCTGCGCGCCGCCGTCCTGCGCCGTCAGCACCCAGATGCCGTCCTCGAGGATGGCGACCGTGTGCTCCCAGTGCGACGCACGCGACCCGTCGGAGGTCACGACGGTCCAGTCGTCGTCCAGCACCTGCGTGAACCTCTGCCCACGGACGACCATGGGCTCGACCGCGACGCACAGGCCCGGGCGGACCCGCGGACCGCGGTCACGGGTGCGGAAGTTCGGGACGTCCGGCGGCTGGTGCATCGACGTGCCGATCCCGTGACCGACGTACTCCTCGACGAGCCCGTACCGCGCACCGCCGTTGAGGCCGGCAGCCTMGGCTGCGTCGACGACGTCCTCCACCGCCTCCCCCACGACCCCGAGCCGCTCGGCCCCGGCCAGCGCCGCGATCCCGGACCACATGGCCCGCTCGGTGGTGGACGCCAGGTCGACGTCGTCGGGCGTCGCACCGTCGAGGACGACCGTGATCGCGGAGTCGCCGTGCCACCCGTCGACGATCGCACCGCAGTCGATCGAGACGACGTCGCCCGGCTCCAGCACCCGAGCCCCCGGGATGCCGTGCACGACCTCGTCGTTGACGGACACGCAGAGCGTCGCCGGGTAGCCGTGGTACCCCAGGAAGGACGCCGTCGCACCACGCTCGGCGATGACCTCCGCCGCGACCGCGTCGAGCTGGGCGGTGGTGACGCCGGGTGCCGCGTGCTCACGGACCGCGGCGAGCGCCTCGGCGACCACCAGACCTGCGCGCCGCATGAGCAGCACCTGCTCCGGGCTCTTGTACTCGATGCGTTCGCGCCCGAACACGTCAGCGCCCGCTGGTGGCGCCGATCGCCGCGGCCAGACGCTCGGTGACGTCGTCGATGTCGCCGATCCCGTCCACCTGGACGAGCAGCCCGCGCTCCGCGTACACGCGCGCGATCGGGGCGGTCTCCTGGGCGTAGACGTCGAGCCGGTGCCGGATGACGTCCTCGGTGTCGTCGTCGCGGCCCTCGATCTCGGCACGCTTCAGGAGCCGCTCGGCCACGACATCGGGGTCCGCGGTGATCTCCACCGCGAGGTCGAGCGTCAGCCCGGCGTCCGCGAGGATCGTGTCGAGCTCGCCGACCTGCGCCACGTTGCGGGGGTACCCGTCGAGCAGGAACCCGTCCACGGCGTCGGCCTGGGCGAGCCGGTCGCGGACCATGTCGTTGGTGACGGAGTCCGGCACCAGGGCACCGCGCGAGGTGTACTCCTGCACGGTCCGACCGAGCGGCGTGCCGCCCTTGATGTTGGCGCGGAAGATGTCGCCGGTCGAGATGGCCGGCACCGCGAACCGCTCGGCGAGCCGTGCGGCCTGGGTGCCCTTGCCCGCCCCCGGAGGACCGAGCAGGACGAGACGGGTGCTCAACGCAAGAACCCTTCGTAGTGCCGCTGCTGCAGCTGGGACTCGATCTGCTTCACGGTCTCGAGGCCGACACCGACGACGATGAGGATCGATGCCCCACCGAACGGGATGTTCGAGCCGACGCCCAGGACGATGAACGCGATGGTCGGGATGAGCGCGACGATCGCCAGGTACAGCGAGCCCGGCGCGGTGATCCGGGAGATGACGTAGTCCAGGTACTCGGCCGTCGGGCGGCCGGCACGGATGCCGGGGATGAAGCCGCCGTACTTCTTCATGTTGTCGGCGACCTCGTCCGGGTTGAACGTGATCGCGGTGTAGAAGTAGCAGAAGAAGATGATCAGGACGACGTAGATCGCCAGGTGCAGCGGAGCGCTCGGCGACGCCAGGTAGCGGCTCACCCACTGGACCCAGGCCGCGGTCGGGTCACCGAACTGCGCGAGCAGCCCGGGCACCGCGAGCAGCGACGACGCGAAGATCACCGGGATGACGCCGGCCATGTTGATCTTGATCGGGATGTAGGTGCTGGACCCGCCGTACATGCGGCGTCCGACCATCCGCTTGGCGTACTGGACGGGCACCCGCCGCTGCGACTGCTCGACGAACACCACGAGCGCGATGACCAGGACGACGATCGCCATGACCACGATGAACTTCGAGACGCCGTTGTCGCCACCGGCGATCGACCACATGGCGCCGGGGAAGCTGGCCGCGATCGACGTGAAGATGAGGAGCGACATGCCGTTGCCGACGCCGCGCTCGGTGATGAGCTCACCGAGCCACATGATCAGGCCGGTACCCGCCGTCATGGTGATGACCATGATCAGCAGCGTCTGCCAGGAGTCGTTCGGGATGACGTCGACGGTGCAGCCGCTGAACAGCTGACCGCTGCGCGCGACCGTGATGATCGTCGTCGACTGCAGGATCGCGAGGCCGATCGTCAGGTACCGCGTGTACTGCGTGAGCTTCGCGGTGCCGGACTGGCCCTCCTGGTGCAGCTGCTCGAAGCGGGGGATGACCACCCGCAGCAGCTGCACGATGATGCTCGCCGTGATGTACGGCATGATCCCGAGCGCGAACACCGAGAGCTGGAGCAAGGCTCCGCCGCTGAACAGGTTCACCAGCCCGAGCAGGTCGTTGCCCTGCGACTGCTCGATACACGTCTGCACGTTCGGGTAGGAGACTCCCGGCGTCGGCAGGAACGAGCCGACACGGAAGAGCACCATGATCCCGATGGTGAAGAGCAGCTTGCGCCGCAGGTCGGGCGTTCGGAACGCCCGCACGAATGCGCTGAGCACCTGTCCTCCTGGGCCGCCGGAGCGGCATCTCGTACGACCGGTCCATTCCGGCCGTGCAGCCTGCGACGAGTCGCAAGCACCGGGGCACCCTAACTGATGCCCGCCGACATACGGAACGGGACCGGTGGGTAACTACGTCCCCACCGGTCCCGTCCTTCGATCAGTCCTGCGCGACGCTTCCGCCGGCAGCCACGATCGCGTCCTTCGCGGACGCCGAGTAGGCGTCGACCGCGACAGAGACCTTGACCGTGAGCTCACCGGTACCGAGCACCTTGACGGGCTTGCCCTTGCGGACAGCGCCCTTCGCCACGAGGTCGGCGACCGTCACGTCGCCACCGCTCGGGTACAGCGCCGAGAGCTTGTCCAGGTTGACGACCTGGTACTCGACACGGAACGGGTTCTTGAAGCCGCGGAGCTTCKGGAGGCGCATGTGCAGAGGCATCTGCCCGCCCTCGAAGCGCGTCGGCACCTGGTAGCGGGCCTTGGTGCCCTTGGTGCCACGACCGGCCGTCTTGCCCTTGGACGCCTCGCCACGACCCACGCGGGTCTTGGCGGTCTTGGCGCCCGGAGCCGGACGGAGGTGGTGCACCTTGAGCGTGCCGCCGTTGCCGGGCTGCGCAGCGGCCTCGGCCGCCTTCGCCGCCGCGGCGGAGACCGTCTTCTTCGGCGCAGCAGCCTTGGGCGCGGCCTTGGTGGCCTTCGCCTTCGGAGCAGCCTCGGTCGCCGCCTCGGCCTTGTCGGCCTTCGCCGGCTTGTCCGCAGCAGCAGCCTTCGCCTTGGTCGCCTTCGGAGCGGACTCCGTGTCGGCGGCCTTCTTCGCGGGAGCCTTCTTGGCAGCGGCCTTCTTGGGGGCCGTCACCTCAGCCTCCGCCTTCTCGTTCTTCTCGTCAGCCATGGTCACTCCACCTCTTCGACCGCGACAAGGTGCGTCACCGTCTTGACCATGCCGCGGATCTCAGGGCGGTCCTCCTTGACGACGACGTCGCCGATCCGCTTGAGGCCGAGGGTGCGCAGGGTGTCGCGCTGGTTCTGCTTACCGCCGATGCCAGAACGCGTCTGGGTCACCTTGAGTCGAGCCATCAGGCACCTGCCTTCGAGCCCGCCGCTGCGGCCAGGCCGGCAGCCTGGGCACGGAGGAGGGCAGCCGGGACGACGTGCTCGACCGGGAGACCACGGCGCGCGGCCACGGCCTCGGGACGCTCGAGGCCACGCAGGGCCGCGACCGTGGCGTGCACGATGTTGATCGCGTTGGACGAGCCGAGCGACTTGCTCAGGACGTCGTGGATACCGGCGCACTCGAGCACGGCGCGCACCGGGCCACCGGCGATCACACCGGTACCCGGCGAGGCCGGACGCAGGAAGACGACACCGGCAGCGGCCTCACCCTGGATGGGGTGCGGGATGGTGCCCTGGATGCGCGGGACCTTGAAGAAGTTCTTCTTGGCCTCCTCGACGCCCTTGGCGATCGCCGCGGGCACCTCCTTGGCCTTCCCGTAGCCGACACCCACGGTGCCGTCGCCGTCGCCGACCACGACGAGCGCGGTGAAGCTGAAGCGGCGGCCACCCTTGACGACCTTGGCCACGCGGTTGATCGTCACGACGCGCTCGAGGAACGCGCTCTTCTCTGCGGCGTCGCGGCCACGGCCGCCGCCACCATCACGGCCACGACCGCCGTCACGACGGTCGCCGCCTCCGCCGGTGCTGCCCGCGGGCGCCCCGGTGTTGCTGCGCTGAGGAGCAGCCATCAGTGAGTCCTCTTCTTTCGGAAGGTCGTGGTCGTCACAGCTTCAGCCCACCCTCGCGGGCGCCGTCAGCCACCGCGGCGACACGGCCGTGGTACTTGTTGCCGCCGCGGTCGAAGACCACAGCGTCGAGGCCGGCAGCCTTCGCACGCTCGGCGATGAGCTCGCCGACCTTGCGGGCCTTGGCAGTCTTGTCGTCGTTCGAGCCACGCAGGTCGGCCTCGAGGGTCGACGCGGACACGAGGGTCTGGCCGATGCCGTCGTCCACGACCTGCGCCGTGATGTGCCGGGCGGACCGGGTCACGACGAGACGGGGACGGGCGGCCGAGCCCGAGACCTTCTTGCGAAGGCGCAGGTGGCGACGCTGGCGGGCAACACGCTTGCCCTTGCCGAGGATCTTGAGAGCCATGGTTACTTACCGGCCTTTCCGACCTTGCGGCGCACGTTCTCGCCCGCGTACCGCACGCCCTTGCCCTTGTACGGCTCAGGCTTGCGGATCTTGCGGATGTTCGCGGCGACCTCGCCCACCTGCTGCTTGTCGATGCCCTGCACCGAGAAGCGCGTGGGGGCTTCGACGACGAAGGTGATGCCCTCCGGCGGGTTGACCGTGACCGGGTGGCTGAACCCGAGCGCGAACTCGAGGTCCGAACCCTTCGCCGTCACGCGGTAACCGGTACCGACGATCTCGAGCTTCTTGATGTAGCCGTCCGTCACGCCGATGACGAGGTTCGCCAGCAGCGTGCGGGTCAGGCCGTGCAGCGAGCGCGAGGCGCGCTCGTCGTCGGGGCGGGTCACCACGAGGGCTCCTGCCTCGTCGCGCGCCACCTCGATGGGGGCGGGGATCGTGTGCGTCAGGGTGCCCTTGGGGCCCTTGACCGTCACGACCGCGCCGTTGATGTCGACATCCACGCCGGTGGGGACCGGGACGGGGACTCTGCCGATTCGGGACATGGCTAGCTCCTTTCCGTCTCGGACTTACCAGACGTAGGCGAGGACTTCCCCACCCACGCCCTTCTTGGCGGCCTGCTTGTCGGTGAGGAGACCGGAGGACGTGGACAGGATCGCCACGCCCAGGCCGCCGAGCACCTTGGGCAGGTTGGTGGACTTGGCGTACACGCGCAGGCCCGGCTTGGACACGCGCTTGACGCCGGCGAGCGCACGCTCGCGGTTGGGGCCGTACTTGAGCTCGATGATGAGGTTCTTGCCGACGACGGCGTCCTCAACCTTCCAGCCCGTGATGTAGCCCTCCGCCTGGAGGATCTCCGCGATGTGCGACTTCAGCTTCGAGAACGGGATCAGCACGGTGTCGTGGTGAGCCGAGTTCGCGTTACGCAGCCGCGTGAGCAGGTCTGCGATGGGGTCGGTCATGGTCATGGGGCTTCCGCCCTTCCTCGCCGGGGTATCCCGCCCTCAAGAGAGCGGGACCTACCGACGTTCGTGTTGCTGGGTTGTTCTGGGGTTACCAGCTGCTCTTGGTGACGCCGGGGAGCTCGCCGCGGTGGGCCATCTCGCGCACGCAGATCCGGCACAGGCCGAACTTGCGGTACACCGAGTGGGGCCGGCCGCAACGCTGGCAGCGCGTGTAGCCACGCACCGCGAACTTCGGCTTGGCAGCAGCCTTGTTCTTGAGGGCGGTCTTCGCCATGGTCAGATCTCCTTGAACGGGAAGCCGAGGAGCTTGAGGAAAGCGCGACCCTCGTCGTCGGTGTCAGCCGTGGTGACGACCGTGATGTCCATCCCGCGGACGCGGTCGATCTTGTCCTGGTCGATCTCGTGGAACACGGACTGCTCCACGAGGCCGAACGTGTAGTTGCCGTGACCGTCGAACTGCTGCGGCGAGAGGCCACGGAAGTCACGGATGCGCGGCAGCGCGGTGGAGAGCAGGCGGTCCAGGAACTCCCAGGCACGGTCGCCACGCAGGGTGACGTGGGCGCCGATGGGCATTCCCTCACGCAGCTTGAACTGCGCGATCGACTTGCGAGCCTTGGTGACCTGCGGCTTCTGGCCCGTGATCTGGGTCAGGTCGCGGATCGCGCCCTCGATGAGCTTGGAGTCCTTGGCGGCCTCGCCGACGCCCATGTTCACGACGACCTTCACCAGGCGCGCGACCTGGTTGATGTTCTCGTGCGAGAACTGCTCGAAGAGAGCGGTCCTGATCTCGTCGTTGTACTTGGACTTCAGACGCGGGAGCGCCGGAGCCGTGAGAGTCGTCTCGGTCATCAGATGTCCTTACCGGAGCGCTTGGCGACGCGGACCCGAACGGTGCGGGTACGGCCGTCGCGCTCGACCTGCTCGGTGCGGTAGCCGACCCGGGTGCCCTTCTTGGTCTCCGGGTCCACGAGCATCACGTTGCTGATGTGGATGGGTGCCTCGACGGTCTCGATGCCGCCGGTGCGCGTGCCGCGCTGCGTCTGGCCGGCCTTCACGTGCTTCTGCACGCGCTGGACGCCTTCGACGACGAGCCGCTGCGACTCGACGAGCACCTCGAGGACACGGCCCTGACGGCCCTTGTCCCGACCCGAGATGACGAGGACGAGGTCGCCCTTCTTGATCTTCGCCATGGTCAGAGCACCTCCGGAGCCAGCGAGATGATCTTCATGAACTTCTTGTCGCGCAGCTCGCGGCCCACCGGGCCGAAGATGCGCGTGCCACGGGGTTCCCCGTCGTTCTTGAGGATCACTGCGGCGTTCTCGTCGAACTTGATGTACGAACCGTCCGGACGGCGGCGCTCCTTGCGGGTGCGCACGATGACAGCCTTGACGACGTCGCCCTTCTTGACGTTGCCGCCGGGGATGGCGTCCTTGACGGTGGCGACGATGACGTCACCGATGCCTGCGTAGCGACGGCCGGAGCCGCCGAGCACACGGATGCAAAGGATCTCCTTGGCACCAGTGTTGTCGGCGACACGAAGTCGCGACTCCTGCTGGATCATTATTTCTCCTGATGTCTGGCGGGTTCTCGGTGCTCACCGGGGCGAGCGGCCGAGCCTGGCCGAACGGGTAGTTGCCGTGATGCACACGTTGCGCCGGGTGTCGTCTCGCGACTCCACCCGGCGCCCGTGGGCAACTGGGGGTGCTGCTGGCTTGCTGAGGCTACTTAGCCTTCTCGACGACCTCGACCAGGCGCCACCGCTTGGTGGCGCTCAGCGGCCGGGTCTCCATGATGACCACGAGGTCGCCCACGCCCGCCGAGCCCAGCTCGTCGTGCGCCTTGACCTTGCTCGTCCGCCGGATGACCTTGCCGTAGAGCGGGTGCTTGACCCGGTCCTCGACCTCGACCACGACGGTCTTCTCCATCTTGTCGCTGACCACGTAGCCGCGGCGCGTCTTGCGGTCGCCGCGCTTCACTGCAAGCGCGGTGGTCGCGTCCGTGTTGTTCGTGTTCTTCTCGTCAGTCATCGCTTCACTCGCTCGCGCTCGGGGCGGTACGGATGCCGAGCTCGCGCTCACGCAGGATCGTGTAGATCCGCGCGATGTCGCGGCGAACGGCCTTGAGACGCCCGTGGCTCTCGAGCTGGCCGGTCGCGGACTGGAAGCGGAGGTTGAACAGCTCCTCCTTGGACTTCTTCAGCTCAGCGACAAGCTTCTCGTCGTCGAAGGTGTCCAGCTCGCTGGGAGCCAGTTCCTTGGTGCCGATAGTCATCAGTTACCACCCTCGCGAACCACAAAACGTGTCTTCATCGGGAGCTTGTGCTGCGCGCGGCGCATGGCCTCGCGAGCCAGGGGCTCCGGGACGCCGGCGAGCTCGAAGAGAACTCGGCCGGGCTTGACGTTGGCGATCCACCACTCGGGCGAACCCTTGCCGGAACCCATGCGGGTCTCGGCAGGCTTCTTCGTGAGGGGGCGGTCCGGGTAGATGTTGATCCAGACCTTCCCTCCACGCTTGATGTGGCGGGTCATGGCGATACGAGCAGCCTCGATCTGCCGGTTGGTGACGTACGCAGGCTCGAGAGCCTGGATGCCGAACTCACCGAACGAGATCGCGGTACCACCGGTCGCGGCGCCGGAGCGCCCCGGGTGGTGCTGCTTGCGGTGCTTCAGCCTGCGCGGGATCAGCACGGTCAGGCCTCCGTTCCACTGTCGGGGGTCGTCGCTKCCGGAGCAGCGGCGGCCTCAGGAGCGGCGGCCTCAGGGGCGTCAGAGCGCTCACGACGAGGAGCACCTGCGCGCGGACCGCGGTCCGAGCGCTCGCCACCGGGGCGGTCCGTCCGCGGGCCACGAGCCGGCCGCGAGGGCTGGGTCGCCTGCTCGCGAGCAAACTCCTTCTCGGTCATGTCGCCCTTGTAGACCCACACCTTGACGCCGATGCGCCCGAAGGTGGTGCGAGCCTCGAAGAAGCCGTAGTCGATGTTCGCGCGGAGCGTGTGCAGGGGCACGCGGCCCTCGCGGTAGAACTCCGTGCGGCTCATCTCCGCGCCGCCGAGGCGGCCGGAGACCTGCACGCGGATGCCCTTGGCACCGGCGCGCTGGGCCGACTGGATGCCCTTGCGCATGGCACGGCGGAACGAGACGCGGCTCGCCAGCTGCTCGGCGATGCCCTGCGCGACGAGCTGAGCCTCGATCTCGGCGTTCTTGACCTCGAGGATGTTCAGCTGCACCTGCTTGCCCGTGAGCTTCTCGAGCTCGCCGCGGATGCGGTCGGCCTCCGCGCCACGACGCCCGATGACGATGCCCGGGCGGGCGGTGTGGATGTCGACGCGCACGCGGTCACGCGTGCGCTCGATCTCGACCTTGGCGATGCCGGCACGCTCAAGGCCCGTGGCCATGAGCTTGCGGATCTTGACGTCCTCGCCCACGTAGTCGCGGTAGCGCTGACCCGGCTTCGTCGAGTCGGCGAACCAGCGCGAGCGGTGGTCGGTGGTGATGCCCAGGCGGTACCCGAGCGGGTTGACTTTCTGTCCCACTATCGGGCCCGTCCCTTCGTCTCACGCTCAGCGACGACCACGGTGATGTGGCTCGTCCGCTTGAGGATCTGGCTGGCCCGACCCTGCGCCCGCGGACGGAACCGCTTGAGCGTCGGACCCTCGTCGACGAATACCTCGGAGATGTAGAGGTCCGCCTCGTCCAGACGCTCGTTCGACCGCTTGGCGGTCTCCCGAGCGTTGGCGATCGCGCTCTCCACAACCTTGAGCACCGTCTCCCCCGCGKCCTGCGGTGCGAACTTCAGCACCGCCACAGCCTCGCCGGCCTGCTTGCCACGGATGAGGTCCACGACGCGCCGGGCCTTCTGGGGCGTGACGCGGACGAACCGCGCCTTCGCCTTGGCTTCCATTGCTGTCCTGCCTTCTTGTCTCTGCCGGTGAGGGCGTCGCCTGGCTGACCCGGGGGTCAGCGGCGACGACCCTTCCGGTCGTCCTTCTCGTGGCCGCGGAACGTCCGCGTCGGAGCGAACTCGCCGAGCTTGTGCCCGACCATCGCCTCCGTCACGAACACCGGGGTGTGCTTGCGTCCGTCGTGCACAGCGAACGTGTGGCCGAGGAAGTCCGGCGTGATGACCGAACGGCGCGACCACGTCTTGATGACGTTCTTCGTGCCGGCGGTGTTCTGGACGTCGACCTTCTTCTGCAGGTGACCGTCGACGAACGGGCCCTTCTTCAGGCTACGTGGCATCTCAGGCTCCTATCAGCGCTTGTTCTTGCCGGTGCGCCGACGGCGCACGATGAGCTTGTCGCTCGGCTTGTTCGGACGGCGGGTACGACCCTCGGCCTGGCCCCACGGGCTGACGGGGTGACGTCCACCGGACGTCTTGCCCTCGCCACCACCGTGCGGGTGGTCGATCGGGTTCATGGCGACACCACGGACGGTCGGGCGCTTGCCCTTCCAGCGCATGCGGCCGGCCTTGCCCCAGTTGATGTTCGACTGCTCGGCGTTGCCCACCTCGCCGACCGTGGCGCGGCAGCGCAGGTCGACGTTGCGGATCTCACCGGACGGCATACGCAACTGGGCGTAGGGGCCGTCCTTGGCGACGAGCTGCACGGACGCACCAGCCGAGCGGGCGATCTTCGCACCGCCACCGGGCCGCAGCTCGATGGCGTGGATGACCGTACCGGTCGGGATGTTGCGCAGCGGCAGGTTGTTGCCGGGCTTGATGTCGGCGCCGGGGCCGTTCTCGATGCGGTCACCCTGCGACAGCTTGTTCGGCGCGATGATGTAGCGCTTCTCGCCGTCCGCGTAGTGCAGGAGCGCGATGCGGGCGGTGCGGTTGGGGTCGTACTCGATGTGAGCGACCTTGGCCGGCACGCCGTCCTTGTCATGGCGACGGAAGTCGATGACGCGGTACGCACGCTTGTGACCGCCACCCTGGTGGCGCGTGGTGATGCGACCCGTGGAGTTACGGCCGCCCGTCTTGTGGAGGGGACGGACGAGCGACTTCTCCGGAGTGGAGCGCGTGATCTCGACGAAGTCGGCGACGCTGGAGCCACGACGGCCCGGCGTGGTCGGCTTGTACTTGCGGATTCCCATGAGTTCTCAGTCCTTCGCTCAGCCGACCGGACCACCGAAGATGTCGATCGTTCCCTCGCGGAGGGTGACGATCGCACGCTTCGTGTCCTTGCGGCGGCCGATGCCGAAACGGGTCCGACGGGCCTTGCCCTGACGGTTCGCGGTGTTGACCGAGTCGACCTTGACGCCGAAGACCTGCTCGACGGCAATCTTGATCTCGGTCTTGTTCGCCCGCGGGTCGACGAGGAAGGTGTACTTCCCCTCGTCGAGCAGGCCGTAGCTCTTCTCGGAGACGACCGGCGCGAGCAGGATGTCGCGCGGGTTCTTGCCGATGTCGGTCACTTGGAATCGCCCTTCGCGTCGGCAGCGCCCTTGACGGGGCCCGCCAGGAACGCGTCGAGCGCGCCCTGCGTGAACACGACGTCGTCCGAGATCAGGACGTCGTAGGTGTTGAGCTGGTCAGCGACCAGCAGGTGCACCCGCTCGACGTTCCGCAGCGACTTCCACGTGATCTCGTCCTGACGCTCGACGACGACCAGGACGTTCTTGCGTCCCGAGAGGTTGTCGAGCACAGCGAGCGCGGACCTGGTCGACGGCGCCGTGCCCGGGGCGAAGCCCGAGACGACGTGCACGCGGCCGGCACGAGCGCGGTCCGAGAGAGCACCGCGGAGCGCCGCGGCCTTCATCTTCTTGGGGGTGCGCTGCGAGTAGTCGCGCGGGGTGGGGCCGTGGACGACGCCACCACCGGCGAACTGCGGAGCACGCGTCGAACCCTGACGGGCGCGGCCGGTGCCCTTCTGCTTGTACGGCTTGCGCCCACCACCGCGCACCTCGCCACGAGACTTCGTGTCGTGGGTGCCCTGGCGAGCCGCCGCKAGCTGCGCGACGACGACCTGGTGGATCAGCGGGATGTTGGTCTGCACGTCGAAGACGTCCGCGGGCAGATCGGCCGAGCCGGTCTTCTTGCCCTGGGAGTCGACCACGTCGACAGTCAGCGTGTCACTCATGGTCACGCCCCCTTCACAGCGGAACGCACGACCACGACGCCACCCTTGGGGCCGGGGACGGCACCCTTGACGAGGAGCAGGCCCCTCTCGACGTCGACCGCGTGCACGGTCAGGTTCTGGGTGGTCTGGCGGTCCACGCCCATGCGACCGGCCATCTTGATGCCCTTGAACACGCGCGACGGCGTCGAAGCGCCACCGATCGAGCCGGGCTTGCGGTGGTTGCGGTGCGCACCGTGCGAGGCGCCGACGCCGTGGAAGCCGTGACGCTTCATGACACCGGCGGTGCCCTTGCCCTTGGTGGTGCCGATGACGTCCACGAGCGAGCCGGCCTCGAAGAGGGCGGCCGTGAGCTCCTGGCCGAGCGTGAACTCGGAGGCGTTCGGCGTACGGATCTCGGCCACGTGCCGGCGGGGGGTGACCCCGGCCTTCTCGAAGTGGCCCTTCAGCGGCTTGGTGACCTTGCGCGGGTCGATCTGGCCGTGGGCCAGCTGGACCGCGGCGTAGCCGTCAGCATCGGCGGAGCGCACCTGGGTCACGACGTTCGTGCCGACAGCGACGACGGTGACCGGGACGAGACGAYCGTTGTCGTCCMACACCTGGGTCATGCCGAGCTTCGTGCCGAGCAGGGCCGTGACTGCGCGCTCGTTCTGCTGGGTAACCATAGAAATCAGTTCCTTCCCAGCGTCAGAGCTTGATCTCGATGTTCACGTCCGCAGGCAGGTCGAGACGCATGAGCGAGTCGACGGCCTTCGGCGTGGGATCGATGATGTCGATGAGCCGCTTGTGAGTACGCATCTCGAAGTGCTCGCGGCTGTCCTTGTACTTGTGGGGCGACCGGATGACGCAGAACACGTTCTTCTCCGTCGGCAGCGGCACCGGACCCACGACCGACGCACCAGCGCGAGTCACCGTGTCGACGATCTTGCGCGCCGAGCTGTCGATGACTTCGTGGTCGTAGGACTTGAGCCTGATGCGGATCTTCTGTCCCGCCATGGCGCTTCTACTTCCCTCTGTTTGGAACCGGCCCGTCCGACCCCCGCACTCGGGCGTGTCGCTTGGCGCGACACACCGTTGCGCTGCGTACCCTCTCAGGCACGAGATCGGTGGTTGTTGTCGGGCGTCAACCACCGGGTGATCCCGGGGTCCAGACGCCGTCCACGTGTGTGAGCCCCGTCGTGTGCTGCGCGCGCGAACGCGCCGCCCTCAACTAGGCAACCTGAACAGTGTGCCAGACGGCGCCCCGGAACTCCAATTGCGTCCGTCACACCGGGCGGCGAGATCCGCGTGATCTCCCGCACAGGCGGCCGGCTCGGCCGGTCCACCTCCGCGTCGTCACCTGGTCGACGATCGACCACTAGGGTGCGGCCATGCCACCCCGCTCCCCCCACGCCCCCGCCGTCGCGGCGCTCGGTGTGCTGGTCCTGGCACTGGGCGCGTGCACCTCCGGCTCGCCGGGACCGGGACCGACCCCCACGACTCCGCCGGGCTCGGCGTCGTCGGCCCCACCCGTCACGCGCGCAGCGAGCCCGAGCACAGCGAGCATGCCGCTGCCGGGCGATCCGTGCGATCCCGCTGACGGCTCCCCCGACTGCACCGACGCGACCGCCGACTCGGAGTTCCGCTACATCGAGGGGTACGCCGCGTGCGTCGCGTCGTTCACCACCGACGAGCGCTACGGCCTGTGCACCGACCTCGACGGTGACGGCCTCGCCGGCTACCCGGACTCCGGCTGAGCCGCCCCGACGGCAGACGACGGAAGGGCCCGGGAGCCGAAGCTCCCGGGCCCTTCCGTCAGTTCAGCTGCCCCGAGGGGCGAGCATCACTTGATGATCTTGATGACCTTGCCCGAGCCGACGGTGCGGCCACCCTCGCGGATGGCGAAGCCGAGGCCCTCTTCCATCGCGATGGGCTGGATGAGGTTCACGTGGATCTCGGTGTTGTCGCCGGGCATGACCATCTCGGTGCCCTCGGGCAGCGTGATGACGCCGGTGACGTCGGTGGTGCGGAAGTAGAACTGGGGGCGGTAGTTCCCGTAGAACGGGTTGTGACGGCCACCCTCGTCCTTGGCCAGGATGTAGACCTGGCCCTCGAACTCGGTGTGCGGCGTGATCGAGCCGGGCTTGACGACGACCTGGCCGCGCYCGACCTCCTCGCGCTTCGTGCCACGCAGGAGCAGACCGACGTTCTCGCCAGCCTCGGCGTAGTCGAGCAGCTTGCGGAACATCTCGACGCCGGTGACCGTGGTCTTGATCGCCTTCTCCTTGATGCCGACGATCTCCACCTCCTCGTTCACCTTGAGCTTGCCGCGCTCCACGCGACCGGTGACGACGGTGCCACGACCGGTGATCGTGAAGACGTCCTCGATCGGCATGAGGAAGGGCTTGTCGATGTCGCGCACCGGGTCCGGGACGGACTCGTCGACGGCCTCGAGCAGGTCCTCGACGGACTTGACCCAGACCGGGTCGCCCTCGAGCGCCTTCAGGCCGGAGACGCGCACGACGGGGACGTCGTCGCCGTCGAAGCCCTGGGCGGAGAGGAGCTCGCGCACCTCGACCTCGACGAGCTCCAGGATCTCCTCGTCGTCGACCATGTCGGTCTTGTTGAGCGCGACGAGCAGGTAGGGCACGCCGACCTGACGGGCGAGCAGGACGTGCTCACGCGTCTGGGCCATCGGGCCGTCGGTCGCCGCGACCACGAGGATGGCGCCGTCCATCTGCGCCGCACCCGTGATCATGTTCTTGATGTAGTCCGCGTGACCGGGAGCGTCGACGTGAGCGTAGTGACGCTTCTCCGTCTGGTACTCCACGTGCGCGATGTTGATGGTGATACCGCGCTGCTTCTCCTCGGGCGCCTTGTCGATCTCGTCGAAAGGCGTGAAGGGGTTCAGGTCGGGGTACTTGTCGTGCAGCACCTTCGAGATGGCCGCCGTCAGCGTCGTCTTGCCGTGGTCGACGTGACCGATGGTGCCGATGTTGACGTGCGGCTTCGTCCGCTCGAACTTCGCCTTGCCCACTGGGTGTCCTCCTCAGGACTTGGTAGAGATTGGCCGACGTTCTGCGGCTACCGGACGGTAGCCGCTCGACGCGGCGTCCTACGGGTCGGTTTGTGTGATGGAACTACAGGGTTCGACCTGTGGGACTACTCGCCCCGGGTCTTCTTGATGATTTCCTCGGCAACGTTCCGAGGAACCTCGGCGTAGCTGTCGAACTGCATCGAGTACACCGCGCGACCCTGGGTCTTCGACCGCAGGTCACCGACGTACCCGAACATCTCGGAGAGCGGCACCGTGGCGCGGATGACCTTCACGCCGGTTGCGTCCTCCATGGCAAGGATCATGCCGCGGCGCGAGTTGATGTCGCCGATGACGTCACCCATGTACTCCTCGGGAGTACGGACCTCGACGGCCATGACCGGCTCCAGGAGAACCGGGTCGGCCTTGCGGACCGCTTCCTTGAGGATCATCGAGCCCGCGATCTTGAACGCCATCTCCGAGGAGTCGACGTCGTGCGCGGCACCGTCGAGCAGGATCGCCTTGACGCCCACGAGCGGGAAGCCCGCGAGGACGCCGAGCTGCATCGCGCTCTGGATGCCGGCGTCGACCGACGGGATGTACTCGCGCGGGATGCGGCCACCGGTGACCTTGTTCGAGAACTCGTACAGCTCGCCCTCGGCTGGGTCCAGCGGCTCGAAGGTCATCTGGACCTTCGCGTACTGGCCCGAGCCACCGGTCTGCTTCTTGTGCACGTAGTCGATCTTCTCGACCGAGCGACGGATCGTCTCGCGGTACGCGACCTGCGGCTTGCCGACGTTGGCCTCGACCTTGAACTCGCGACGCATGCGGTCCACGAGGATGTCGAGGTGGAGCTCGCCCATGCCGCCGATGACGGTCTGGCCGGTCTCCTCGTCGTGCTTGACGCGGAAGGTCGGGTCCTCCTCGGCGAGCTTCTGGATGGCCACGGAGAGCTTCTCCTGGTCACCCTTCGTCTTCGGCTCGATGGCGACGTCGATCACCGGCTCCGGGAACGTCATCGACTCGAGCACGACGGGGTGCGCCGGGTCGCTCAGGGTGTCACCGGTGGTGACGTCCTTGAGCCCGATGAACGCGTAGATGTGACCCGCCGTGGCGTCGTCGACCGGGTTCTCCTTGTTGGAGTGCATCTGGAAGAGCTTCCCGATGCGCTCCTTCTTGTTCTTGGTCGAGTTGAGCACCTGAGCGCCCTGCGCCACCTTGCCCGAGTACACCCGGACGTAGGTGAGCTTGCCGAAGAACGGGTGCGAGGCGACCTTGAACGCGAGGGCCGAGAACGGCTCCGTCGAGTCGGGGTGGCGCTCGACGACGAGCTCGGGGTCCTTCATGTCGTGGCCCTCGACCGCCGGGACGTCCAGGGGCGTCGGCAGGTAGTCGATGACGGCGTCGAGCATGGGCTGGACGCCCTTGTTCTTGAACGCCGAGCCGCACAGGACCGGGTAGGCCTCGGACTTCACCGTGAGCTTGCGGATGCCGGCCTTGATCTCGGCGACCGTCAGCTCCTCGCCACCGAGGAACTTCTCGAGCAGCTCGTCGTCGGTCTCGGCGACGGCCTCGAGGAGCTCGGCGCGGTACTTGTCCGCCTTCTCCACCAGGTCGGCCGGGATGTCCTCGACCTCGTACTTCTCGCCCAGTGCGGTCTCGCCGCGCCAGACGAGGGCACGCATGGTGACCAGGTCGACGACGCCGATGAAGTCGTTCTCGGCGCCGATCGGGAGCTGGATGACCAGCGGGCGGGCCTTGAGACGGTTCACGATGGTGTCGACCGTGAAGTAGAAGTCCGCGCCGAGCTTGTCCATCTTGTTGACGAAGCAGATGCGCGGGACGTCGTACTTGTCGGCCTGACGCCAGACGGTCTCCGACTGGGGCTCGACGCCCTCCTTGCCGTCGAAGACGGCGACGGCACCGTCCAGGACGCGCAGCGAGCGCTCGACCTCGACCGTGAAGTCCACGTGGCCCGGGGTGTCGATGATGTTGATCTGGTTGTCGTGCCAGTAGCAGGTCGTCGCGGCGGACGTGATCGTGATGCCGCGCTCCTGCTCCTGCTCCATCCAGTCCATCGTCGACGCGCCGTCGTGCGTCTCACCGATCTTGTAGTTGACCCCGGTGTAGAACAGGATCCGCTCGGTGGTCGTCGTCTTGCCGGCATCGATGTGAGCCATGATGCCGATGTTGCGGACCTTCGTGAGGTCCGTCAGCACATCCAGTGCCACGTGAGTTGCCCCTTGTCGGTTGGCTTGGGTGGCGCCACCGGTCCGGCCCGAGGATCGGACCGGCGGCGCAGCGCCCGTGGGTGCCGGGATTACCAGCGGTAGTGCGCGAAGGCCTTGTTGGACTCGGCCATCTTGTGCATGTCCTCGCGACGCTTCACCGCGGCACCGAGGCCGTTGGACGCGTCGAGGATCTCGTTCATGAGGCGCTCGGTCATCGTCTTCTCGCGGCGAGCGCGCGAGTAGTCGGTGAGCCAGCGCAGCGCGAGGGTGGTCTGGCGGACCGGGCGCACCTCGACGGGCACCTGGTACGTGGCGCCACCGACGCGGCGCGAACGCACCTCGAGCGACGGGCGGACGTTGTCCAGCGCGCGCTTGAGCACGACGACCGGGTCGCCCTGCGTCTTCTCACGGACACCCTCGAGGGCGCCGTAGACGATGTGCTCCGCGACGGACTTCTTGCCGTCGAGCAGGACCTTGTTGATCAGCTGCGTGACGACCGGGGACCCGTAGACGGGGTCGATGACGAGCGGCCGCTTCGGGGCCGGACCCTTGCGAGGCATCAGCCCACCTTCTTCGCGCCGTAGCGGCTGCGCGCCTGCTTACGGTTCTTGACGCCCTGCGTGTCGAGGGCACCACGGACGATCTTGTACCGGACACCCGGGAGGTCCTTCACACGGCCACCGCGCACGAGCACGATCGAGTGCTCCTGCAGGTTGTGACCGACACCGGGGATGTACGCGGTGACCTCGACCTGGCTCGAGAGGCGGACGCGCGCGACCTTGCGGAGCGCGGAGTTCGGCTTCTTCGGGGTCGTGGTGTAGACGCGGGTGCACACACCGCGTCGCTGGGGGGAGCCCTTGAGGGCAGGCGTCTTCGACTTGTTCGTCTTCGCCTGCCGGCCCTTGCGGACCAGCTGCTGGATCGTAGGCACTACGTCTCCGTCTGTTGGATGAATCTCTGGTCGACCGGCACCCGTCACCCTGGACGGCCGGCATGGTCGAGGTTCGTCGCCCGTCGCGCGACTACCCCGCAGGTCGTTCGTCCCGCACCGACCCCCGCGCCCGGGCGTGTCGCCCCGGTCCTCCGCACCGCGTTCCGCAAGGTTGCCTTGACGGAGAGACGGCGCGGTGGGGGAAACCACCCGATGCAACCGGACCCGCCCATCCCGAACAGAAGTCCGGAACCAAGGCGTCCACCGAGTGCATGCGCGAGAGCCCGACGGCGCGGGCACGGTGTCCTACGTTACCCGGCGCCCGGATGGGCGTCAAAGCGACTGGGTCACACCAGGAGTGAACATCGCCACGCGTGCGCCTGTTCCGGACAGCCCGAAGGGCCCACCGGCGAACCGGTGAGCCCTTCGGTGGTGCGTCGATCAGCGGTAGTCGCCGAAGTCGATGTCCTCGAGCGGGATCGCCTCGCCCGAGCCGAGGCCCAGGGCGGGGAAGTCGATCTCGTCGTAGCCGAAGGTCGGGTACAGCTCGGCCTTCGCCTCCTCGGTGGGCTCGACCGCGATGTTGCCGTAGCGGGGCAGGCCCGTGCCGGCCGGGATGAGCTTGCCGAGGATGACGTTCTCCTTGAGGCCGAGCAGCGGGTCGGAACGACCCGACATCGCGGCCTCGGTGAGCACCCGGGTGGTCTCCTGGAAGGAGGCCGCCGACAGCCACGAGTCCGTCGCGAGCGACGCCTTCGTGATGCCCATGAGCTCCGGACGACCCGACGCCGGCTGACCGCCCTCGGACACCGCAGCGCGGTTCGCGTCCTCGAAGCGCCCACGCTCGGCGAGCTCGCCGGGCAGCAGGTCGGTGGTGCCGGAGTCGAGGACCGTCACGCGGCGCAGCATCTGCCGCACGATGACCTCGATGTGCTTGTCGTGGATGTCCACACCCTGCGACGAGTAGACGACCTGCACCTCGTCGACCAGGTGCTTCTGCGTCGCACGCGGGCCGAGGATGCGCAGGACCTTCTTCGGGTCGACCGCACCCTGGACCAGCTGGGTACCGACGGAGACGTGGTCGCCGTCCGAGATCAGCAGGCGCGAGCGCTTGGTGATCGGGTAGGCGATCTCCTCCGAGCCGTCGTCCGGCGTGAGGACGAGGCGACGCGAACGGTCCCCCTCCTCGACCGCGATGCGGCCCGAGAACTCCGCGATGGGCGCCTCACCCTTGGGGGTGCGGGCCTCGAAGAGCTCCTGGACACGCGGCAGACCCTGCGTGATGTCGTCGGCCGACGCCACACCACCGGTGTGGAAGGTACGCATCGTCAGCTGCGTGCCGGGCTCACCGATCGACTGGGCCGCGATGATGCCGACGGCCTCGCCGATGTCGACGAGCTTGCCGGTGGCCAGCGAACGGCCGTAGCAGCGCGCGCAGGTGCCGACGCGGGACTCGCAGGTGAGCACCGAGCGGATCTTCATCTCGGTGACACCGGCCTCGAGGAGGCGGTCCAGCAGCACATCGCCGACGTCGTCACCGGCGTGGCCGATGACCTCGCCGTCGATCGCGACGTCCGTCGCCAGCGTGCGCGAGTAGACGCTCGTCTCGACCTTGTCGTGGCGGCGCAGGGCACCGTCCGACCCGGGCACGCCGATCGGMATGGTCAGACCACGCTCGGTGCCGCAGTCGTCCTCACGGACGATGACGTCCTGCGAGACGTCCACCAGACGACGGGTCAGGTAGCCCGAGTCGGCGGTCCRCAGAGCGGTGTCCGCCAGACCCTTGCGGGCACCGTGCGTCGCGATGAAGTACTCGAGGACCGACAGCCCCTCGCGGTAGTTCGACTTGATCGGGCGAGGGATGATCTCGCCCTTCGGGTTGGCGACGAGGCCACGCATACCGGCGATCTGGCGGACCTGCATCCAGTTACCACGCGCGCCCGAGCCGACCATCTTGTAGACGGTGTTCTGGCGAGGGAAGTTCTCCTGCATCGCCTTGGCGACCTTGTCGGTGGCCTGCGTCCAGATCTCGATGAGCTCCTGGCGACGCTCGTCGTCGGTGATCAGGCCCTTCTCGTACTGGCCCTGCACCTTCGCCGCACGTCCCTCGTGCTCCTCGAGGATGGCCGCCTTGGCCGCCGGGGTCGCGACGTCCGAGATGGAGATCGTGACGCCCGAGCGGGTGGCCCAGCGGAAGCCGGCCTCCTTGAGCGCGTCCAGCGAGGCCGCGACCTCGACCTTGGGGTAGCGCTCGGCCAGGTCGTTGACGATGACCGAGAGGCGCTTCTTGTCGACGACGCCGTTCTCGTACGGGTAGTCCACGGGCAGCAGCTCGTTGAACAGCGCACGACCCAGGGTCGTCTCGAAGAGGAGCGGCTCCCCCTCGGTCCAGCCCTCGGGGGCGTCCTCCTCGGTCAGCACCAGGTCGTCGAAGCGGATCTTGACGACGGCGTTCAGGTCCAGGGAACCCTGGTCGAACGCCATGACCGCCTCGGAGACCGTGCTGAACGCGCGGCCGGCGCCGAGCGCCTCGTCCTTGTCGTTCGTCAGGTGGTACAGGCCGATGATCATGTCCTGCGAGGGCATGGTCACCGGACGACCGTCCGACGGCTTGAGGATGTTGTTGCTCGAGAGCATGAGGATGCGGGCCTCGGCCTGCGCCTCGGCGCTCAGGGGCAGGTGGACGGCCATCTGGTCGCCGTCGAAGTCCGCGTTGAASGCGGCRCAGACSAGCGGRTGMAGSTGGATCGCCTTGCCYTCGAYCAGCWSGGGCTCGAACGCCTGGATGCCSAGRCGGTGSAGCGTSGGTGCGCGGTTGAGCAGCACCGGGTGCTCCGTGATGACCTCTTCGAGCACGTCCCAGACGACGGGACGGGCACGCTCGACCATGCGCTTGGCCGACTTGATGTTCTGCGCGTGGTTGAGGTCCACGAGGCGCTTCATCACGAACGGCTTGAACAGCTCGAGCGCCATCTGCTTGGGCAGGCCGCACTGGTGSAGCTTCAKCTSSGGGCCGACGACGATGACCGARCGKCCCGARTARTCGACGCGCTTGCCGAGCAGGTTCTGRCGGAARCGRCCCTGCTTGCCCTTSAGCATGTCSGMGAKCGACTTSAGCGGGCGGTTGCCCGGACCCGTCACCGGACGGCCACGGCGGCCGTTGTCGAACAGCGAGTCGACGGCCTCCTGGAGCATCCGCTTCTCGTTGTTGACGATGATCTCGGGCGCGCCCAGGTCGAGCAGCCGCTTGAGGCGGTTGTTCCGGTTGATCACGCGGCGGTACAGGTCGTTCAGGTCCGAGGTGGCGAACCGGCCACCGTCGAGCTGGACCATCGGACGCAGGTCCGGCGGGATGACCGGGACGGCGTCGAGCACCATGCCGGTGGGCGAGTTGGTCGTCGTGAGGAACGCGTTGACGACCTTGAGCMGCTTCAGGGCACGCGTCTTGCGCTGGCCCTTGCCGGTCTTGATGATCTCGCGCAGCGAGTCGGACTCGGCCTCGAGGTCGAACGCCTCGAGACGCTTCTGGATCGCCGCGGCGCCCATCGAGCCCTCGAAGTAGTTGCCGTACCGGTCCTGGAGCTGGCGGTACAGCATCTCGTCGCCCTCGAGGTCGGCGACCTTGAGGTTCTTGAACCGGTCCCAGACCGCGTCGAGACGGTCGAGCTCGAGGTCGGCACGCTTGCGCAGCTGAGCCATCTCGCGCTCGGCCGAGTCGCGCACCTTGCGGCGGGCGTCGGCCTTGGCACCCTCGGCCTCCAGCTCGGCCAGGTCGGCCTCGAGCTTGGTGGCGCGGGTGTTGATGTCGTTGTCGCGGCGGTCCGAGATCTCCTTCTTCTCCAGGTCGATCCCGTTCTGGAGGTTGGGGAGGTCCTCGTGGCGACCGTCGACGTCGACCCACGTGATCATGTACGCCGCGAAGTAGATGACCTTCTCGAGGTCCTTCGGGGCGAGGTCGAGCAGGTAGCCGAGACGCGACGGCACACCCTTGAAGAACCAGATGTGCGTGACGGGCGCGGCCAGCTCGATGTGGCCCATGCGCTCACGACGGACCTTCGAGCGGGTCACCTCGACGCCGCAGCGCTCGCAGATGATGCCCTTGAAGCGCACGCGCTTGTACTTGCCGCAGTAGCACTCCCAGTCCCGGGTGGGACCGAAGATCTTCTCGCAGAACAGGCCATCCTTCTCCGGCTTCAGGGTCCGGTAGTTGATGGTCTCGGGCTTCTTCACCTCACCGTGCGACCAGGCACGGATGTCGTCGGCCGAGGCAAGGCCGATACGCAGCTCGTCGAAGACGTTGACGTCGAGCAAGGGGGGTCCTACTTCCTTCGCTTGCCGGTGTGACCCGGCTGAACGGAAATGTTGCTAAAGGTGCGGGCCCGCCGCCCACCCTTCACGGAAGGGCGGCAGGCTCGACGTCAGATCTCTTCGACGCTGCTGGCGTTCGGACGCCGGGACAGGTCGATGCCGAGCTCCTCCGCTGCGCGGTAGACCTCGTCGTCGTTCTCCTTCATGTCGATGGAGACGCCGTCCGAGGACAGCACCTCCACGTTCAGGCAGAGCGACTGCATCTCCTTGAGGAGGACCTTGAAGGACTCCGGGATGCCCGAGTCGGGGATGTTCTCCCCCTTGACGATCGCCTCGTACACCTTGACGCGTCCGGGGACGTCGTCCGACTTGATGGTGAGGAGCTCCTGCAGCGTGTAGGCAGCGCCGTACGCCTCCAGGGCCCAGACCTCCATCTCGCCGAACCGCTGGCCACCGAACTGCGCCTTACCACCCAGCGGCTGCTGCGTGATCATCGAGTACGGACCCGTGGAGCGTGCGTGGATCTTGTCGTCGACGAGGTGGTGCAGCTTCAGGATGTACATGTAGCCGACCGCGACCGGGTCCGGGAACGGCTCGCCGGAGCGCCCGTCGAACAGGCGCGCCTTGCCGTCGCCGCCCACGGTGCGCACACCGTCACGGTTCGGCAGCGTGGCCGAGAGCAGACCGGTGAGGGTCGTCTCCGGGACACCGTCGAACACGGGCGTCGCGACCGGGTTGCCGGCCGGCGACTTCGAGGCGATCGCGGGGACGTCGTCGCGCCAGGACAGGTCGTCGCCCTCGGCGATCTCGATGTCCCAGCCCTGCTTGGCCACCCAGCCGAGGTGCGTCTCGAGGACCTGGCCGACGTTCATGCGGCCGGGGACACCGAGCGGGTTGAGGACGACGTCGACCGCGGTCCCGTCGGCGAGGAACGGCATGTCCTCGACCGGCAGGATCTTGGAGATGACGCCCTTGTTGCCGTGACGGCCGGCGAGCTTGTCGCCGTCCGTGATCTTGCGGCGCTGCGCGATGTACACGCGGACCAGCTCGTTGACACCGGCGGGCAGCTCGTCKCCGTCCTCACGGCTGAACGTGCGGACCTCGATGACCGTGCCGGACTCGCCGTGCGGGACCTTGAGCGACGTGTCGCGGACCTCGCGCGCCTTCTCACCGAAGATCGCACGGAGCAGGCGCTCCTCCGGGGTCAGCTCGGTCTCACCCTTGGGCGTGACCTTGCCGACGAGGATGTCGCCGGCGCCGACCTCGGCACCGATGCGGATGATGCCGCGCTCGTCCAGGTCCGCGAGGACCTCCTCGGAGACGTTCGGGATGTCCCGCGTGATCTCCTCCGGGCCGAGCTTGGTGTCGCGCGCGTCGACCTCGTGCTCCTCGATGTGGATCGAGGACAGCACGTCGTCCTGCACGAGGCGCTGCGACAGGATGATCGCGTCCTCGTAGTTGTGGCCCTCCCACGACATGAACGCGACCAGCAGGTTGCGGCCGAGCGCGAGCTCGCCCTCGTCCGTGGCCGGGCCGTCGGCGAGCACCGAGTTGACCTCGACGCGGGCGCCGGTGTCGACCAGCACGCGCTGGTTGTACGAGGTGCCCTGGTTCGAGCGGCGGAACTTGGCGACGCGGTACGTCGACGTGGTGGCGTCGTCGTTGGCGACGACGATCAGGTCCGCCGACACCTCGGTGACGACACCCGGCTTCGTCGCGACGATGACGTCGCCCGCGTCGATGGCCGCACGCCGCTCCATGCCGGTACCCACGAGCGGGGCCTCGGAACGGACCAGCGGGACGGCCTGGCGCTGCATGTTGGCGCCCATGAGGGCACGGTTGGCGTCGTCGTGCTCGAGGAACGGGATCAGGGCCGTGGCCACCGACACCATCTGGCGCGGGGAGACGTCCATGTAGTCGACGGCCTCGCCGGCGACGTACTCGATCTCGCCGCCCTTGACGCGGACCAGGACGCGGTCCTCCTCGAAGGCACCGTTCGCCTTGAGCGGGGCGTTCGCCTGCGCGATGACGTGGCGGTCCTCGTCGTCGGCGGTCAGGTAGTGGACCTCGTCGGAGACCTTGCCCTTGATGACCTTGCGGTACGGGGTCTCGACGAAGCCGAACGGGTTGATCCGCCCGTACGTGGCGAGCGAGCCGATGAGGCCGATGTTCGGGCCTTCCGGGGTCTCGATCGGGCACATGCGGCCGTAGTGCGACGGGTGGACGTCACGGACCTCCATGCCGGCGCGGTCGCGGGACAGACCACCCGGGCCGAGCGCGGACAGGCGACGCTTGTGCGTCAGGCCCGCGAGCGGGTTGTTCTGGTCCATGAACTGCGACAGCTGCGACGTGCCGAAGAACTCCTTGATCGACGCCACCACGGGGCGGATGTTGATCAGGGTCTGCGGCGTGATCGCCTCGACGTCCTGCGTCGTCATGCGCTCGCGCACGACGCGCTCCATCCGCGACAGGCCCGTGCGGACCTGGTTCTGGATGAGCTCGCCGACCGCGCGGATGCGACGGTTGCCGAAGTGGTCGATGTCGTCGGGCTCGACGCGGATGTCGACGGCCTCGCCGGCACGCGTGCCCGGCAGGGACGGCAGGTCGATGTGCAGCGACGCGAGGTACTTGATCGTGGCGACGACGTCGTCACGCGACAGCACCGAGTCCGCGAGCGGGACGTCCAGGCCGAGCTTCTTGTTCAGCTTGTAGCGGCCGACCTTCGCCAGGTCGTAGCGCTTCGGGTTGAAGTAGAAGTTCTCGATGAGCGCGCGGCCGGCCTCGACCGTGGGCGGCTCGCCCGGGCGGATCTTGCGGTAGAGGTCGAGCAGCGCCTCGTCCTGCGTCTGGACGTGGTCCTTGTCCAGGGTGTCGATGACGGCCGGGTAGTTGGCGAACTCCTCGCGGATCTCCGCGTCCGTCATGCCGAGCGCCTTGAGCAGCACCGTGGCGTTCTGCTTGCGCTTGCGGTCGACGCGGACGCCGACGTTGTCGCGCTTGTCGATCTCGAACTCGAGCCAGGCACCGCGGCTCGGGATGACCTTGGCCGTGAGGACGTCCTTGTCGGACGTCTTGTCGGCCGTGCGCTCGAAGTAGACGCCGGGCGACCGGACGAGCTGCGACACGACGACGCGCTCGGTGCCGTTGATGATGAAGGTGCCGCGCTCGGTCATGAGCGGGAAGTCGCCCATGAAGACCGTCTGGCTCTTGATCTCACCGGTGGTGTAGTTGACGAACTCCGCCGTCACGAAGAGGGGCGCGGCGAAGGTGAAGTCCTTCTCCTTGCACTCCTCGGCCGTGTACTTCGGCGGCTCGAAGCGGTGCTCGCGGAACGACAGCGACATGGATCCGCCGAAGTCCTCGATAGGCGAGATCTCCTCGAAGATCTCCTCGAGACCAGCGGTCTCGGGAACGTCCTGCCGACCGGCCTCGAGGGCCAGGGCCACGCGGGCCTGCCACTTCTCGTTGCCGAGCAGCCAGTCGAAGCTCTCCGTCTGCAGACCGAGCAGGTCCGGGACCTCGAGGGGCTCGTGGATCTTGGCGAAGGAGATACGGCGAGAGGCGGTGCGGTTCGCGATGGCGTCGGCGGTCGGAGCAGAAGGGGTGCGCGAGGCAGCCAAAAGAGGGGTCCTTCCCAGCGGATCGAGTGCACGCTGCACTGGTCCTGGCTAGGCGCGATCCCCCGGCCGGCGAGCCCCACGACGTCGTGTCTTGACGACGAAGGTGGGCTCGGGTTATACGGGATCGCGGGCACAGGCCAGCGCAAAGCGCTAGCATACTCGGCCGCGGTGTCAAAGTCCACCCGGCATCGACACCTCCTGGCGCCACCCGACAAGCCGGGCGACGGACCCTGAGGCGTCCGGTACGAACGAGCGGCTCCGCCCGCACGGCGACGACGTTGTCGCCGCGCACATGGTGGCACACGTGGCGGTACCGCGAAAGCCCGTCCCCCATGCGGACGCGGGTCCGGACGCGACGAGGCCCGCACCCCGTGCAGGGTGCGGGCCTCGTCGAGCGTGCTCGCGTGCTACCTCCGCGCGACCGGCTGACCGGCGACGGAGGCGGCGATCACTTGAGGGTGACGGTGGCGCCAGCGGCCTCGAGCTGCGCCTTGGCCTTCTCGGCGGCCTCCTTGGTGACACCCTCCAGAACAGCCTTGGGGGCGGCGTCGACGACGTCCTTGGCCTCCTTCAGACCGAGGGACGTCAGGACGCGCACCTCCTTGATGACCTGGATCTTCTTGTCACCGGCGGCCTCGAGGACGACGTCGAACGAGTCCTTCTCCTCCTCGGCCTCGACCTCGGCAGCGCCACCGGCGCCGGCGGGGGCCGCGGCGGCGACGGGAGCAGCAGCGGTGACCTCGAAGGTCTCCTCGAACGCCTTCACGAACTCGGAGAGCTCGATGAGGGAGAGCTCCTTGAACGCGTCGATGAGCTCGGTGGTGGTGAGCTTCGCCATGGTGGCGGTTCCTTCCGATCGATGCCCGGGGGCCGGTGCGGCCGACCCGAGCGGGGGTTCAGTAAGTGCCTGGAGCCGGACGGCTCAGGCAGCGACCTCGGTCGACTCCTCGAGCTTGAGCCGGAGAGCGTCGACGGTGCGTGCAGCCTGAGCAGCGGGCGCGGTGAACAGGTAGGCCGCCTGGAACAGCGACGCCTTGAACACGTTGGCTGCCTTGGCCAGCAGGACCTCACGGGACTCGAGGTCCGCGAGCTTGGTGACGTCCGCAGCGGTCAGGGCGCGTCCTTCGAGGACACCACCCTTGATGACCAGTGCAGGGTTCGCCTTGGCGAAGTCACGCAGTCCCTTGGCGGCCTCGACCGGGTCACCGGAGACGAAGGCGATCGCCGACGGGCCCTTGAGCGCGTCGTCGAGGCCTTCGAGGCCGGCATCCTTGGCCGCGATCGCGGTCAGCGTGTTCTTCACCACGGCGTAGGTTGCGTTGCCGCTGAGCGCCTTGCGCAGCTTCTTGAGCTGCGCAACGGTGAGCCCGCGGTACTCGGTCAGCACGGCCGCGTTGGAGTCACGGAACAGGTCCGTGAGCTCTGCGACAGCGGCTGCCTTGTCCGGCCTCGCCATGGCAATCCTTCCGATGGTGGTGCCACCGGTCGTCACGCCCCGCAAACGAAAGAGCCCCGCGCAGGCGCGGGGCTCGGCAGGCAGCTCGGCACAAACCGAACCATCCGGGAACTCTCACCTGCGCTGGCCTCCGCTGCTGCGGGACTTCGGGCGATCGGGCCGCGAGCACTGCGTGCGCACGACACGGTCGACGACCGGCGGTCTTTGGGTCCCCCCAGAGTACGGCACCGACCGAGGCCGACCAAATCCGCGCCCATCCGGGTATCCGACCGGTCCGAACCCCCTCATGTCAGCACGACACCTGCCACACGTTGGAGGCAACCATGTCCCAGTCCCCGAACCGCCTCGTCGGGACGATCTTCGGCATCGTCTACCTGCTCGTCGGCCTCGCCGGCTTCGTCGTGACCGGTGGCGTCTCGTTCGCCGCCACCGAGGGCGAGCCGCTCCTCGTGTTCGACGTCAACCCGCTGCACAACATCGTCCACCTGCTCATCGGCGCAGCACTGCTGCTGGCGGCGCGCTCGTCCGTCCGGGCCGCCAAGGGGATGAACACCGCCGTCGGTGCCGTCTACCTGCTGGTCGGAGTCCTCGGGTTGTTCCTCATCGGCTCCGCCGCCAACATCCTCGCGCTCAACGGCGCCGACAACGTCCTGCACTTCGCCAGCGCGATCCTCCTGCTCGGAGTCGGTCTCGCCGCCGACAAGGACCCGGTGCGCGCGGTCTCCCGCTCCCGGGCGGCGTGACGCTGGTGAGCACCCCGACCGACGGGGTCGGCTCCGCGCAGGCCGACGAGGGTGGACGCGCGTTCGCCGGACGCACCGGCGCGGCCTACGCGGCGCTGGGCGGCGGGCTCGTGCTCGTCGCCCTGGGCGCCGAGCACCTCGGCCACCATTCCCTCCTGGGCGTGACCGCTGCCGTCCTCGGTGCCGCCGAGATCGGGTGGGCCGTCGCAGCCCTTCGAGGCCCGGCTCCGCTCCCCCGACTGGCGCTGGCAACGCTGGTCGTGGGCGCGGTCGGCTGGTTGGTGTCCGCGACGGCGACCGGCCCCCTCGGGCTCGCGGACGTCACCGCGGCCGGCCTGCAGCTCGTCGCGGCGATCCTGCTCGCAGTCGCTGTCCGGCCCGCCGCAGCAGCCACGCGGCCCACCCGACCACTCACCCGGCTCGGCATCCTCGCGCTCGGGTCGCTGGTCACCGCGACCCTCACCGTTCCCGGGCTCGCAGCGACGGAGGCCGGGACCCAGGCGCCGGGCATGCCCGGGATGGGATCCAGCCACCACGGCCACGGTTGACCCGGTGGGCTCAGGCCGCACCGTGGGCGCTGAACGTGCACCAGTTGACGAAGCCCTCGGGCGTGTCCCGGTCCACCTGACCGCGGGCCGCGTGCAGCGCCCGCGCGAGGGTCATCCCGTCCCGCAGCCCGCGGTGCAGCTCGAGCATCAGGTCGACCGCCGCCACGTCGGGCACCGCGGCGATGCTCGCCACGACGCCCGCGGTGCCCTGCGCGAGCATCGCGCTGACGAAGCCGAGGACCTCGTCGCCGAGGTACGCGACATCCGCACCTGAGTGGCACGACGCCAGGATCAGCCTGTGGGGCGCGACGCCCGCACCGTGCAGCTCCTGGACGGTCACGGGTCCGTCCGCCAGCAGGAGCGAGGAGAACATCGAGTTGTCGGCACGCGGAGAGCCGTGGCAGGCGAGGTGGGCGAGGTCGGCGTCCGCGAGCGCGGAGACGACGGCCTCGGCGTGGCTGCGCTCGTGCGTCAGCACGAGCGCACCGGCGTGCACCGCTCGGAGAGCCTCGACCTCCTCGAGCGCGCCGTCGAGCTCCGGGCCCGCCACCAGGACGGTCCGGCCCCCGTCGGCGTGCTCGTCCGCGGCCCGCAGGGTGCGGGCCCAGAACGTCGCCGACGGTGCCTGCGCCAGGGGGCCGTCGTGCAGGCAGGACCACGGCACGCCGTGCAGCATCCCGACAGGCACGACGACGATCTCCGCGTCACCCGCGATGCCGAGCGGGGCCATGAGCAGCGCGCGGAGCCGGGCGATCCGCAGGTCCGCACTGGCGCGAGCCGCGCCCGCGGCCGCTGCACTGCGGACGTTGGCGAGCCGGCGCAGGGCGAAGAGCAGCGGCCGCAGCTCGTCCAGGACCGCCGCCGTCGGCCCGAGCTCGACGAGCCGGGACAGACGCGGCTCGACCACGACCGCGACGAACCTGCCCTCGAAGCTGCCGAACTCCACCAGCGTCCGTTCACCCAGGCTGACGCGCAGGTCGGCGAGGCTGACCACGTCCGCCGGCCTCGGGGAGCGCGCCGGCGGGTCGATGGTCTGGCGCCATCCCGCCGCCCGCGCCTCGTGCTCGTCGTCGCGCGCGGCACGCGTCGCCGAGCCGTCGCGGACCTCGACCGGCACCGCGTCCGCGACCTCCACCGCCTGCGGATGCTCTCGAGTGAGAGGAACAGACGGCGCGGGGACCGGCATGAGCAGCGCCGCMGCCCGGGTGCGTTCCATCCACGCCAGGGTCCGCGCCGGTTGCCCACGGTCCAGGTACACGCCCAGCCCGATCTCGCCCAGCTCGGCGCCGTGCCCGGAGGCCAGGGCGCGCAGCTCGATCGTGGGCAGGCTCGACCGGTGGTGTGCGAGGTCGCGCAGACCGGTGCGGCAGTGCACCAGTGCTGCACTCGGTCGCTCCTCGACACGGGCGGCGAGCGCGGCCGCGACCCGGCCGCGGAGCCGCACGAGGACCTGTCCGCTGCGCGCCAGGCCGTCCGCCTGGGACAACGTCTGTACCGCGTCGCGGTCCCGGTCGATGGACAGCGCCACCCGTCCGGCCACCAGGTACGCCTCGACCGCGCTGTGCAGGTTCCCGGCTCGCTCGAAACGGCCCGCCGCCCGCCGCGCGACGACGAGCTCGTGCGGTCCGGCCTGGCTCCGGCCCAGCCGTGACTCGACGCCGATGAGGACGGCGTGGTCCCGCGAGACACCGCGCCTCTGCTGGCGGGCCTCGTCCGCGACCTCGTCCGCGAGCGCACCCGCCCGCTCCAGCTCGCCGGCCAGCAGCGAGATCCGCGCGAGACGCAGCCGCGCCTCGGTGGCCAGCAACGGCACCCCTGCGAGGACGAACTCCTCGACCGCACGCTCCGCGGCCGAGGACGCCTCGGGGAGCAGGCGCAGGTCGACCATCGCGTCGGCATACTCGGTGTAGTACTCCCCCAGCGGCATGCCGGCGGCCTCGTACGCCTCGGCCGAGCGGTGGAACTCGCGGAGCCCGTCGATCAGGTGACCGGCGCGGACGGCGACCCACGCGCGCGTCTGGATCAGGAGGGCCTGGAGGGCCGGGAGCTCGGCGGAGCGGCGAAGAGCCTCGTCCGCCTGCTCGATCGCCGCCGCGTAGGCACCCCGCTCCGCGAGCACGAGCGCCAGGTTGTTGCGTGCCACCACCGCGAGCCGACCGTCGACGCCGGGCACGTCGAGCACCCCCCACAGCCGCGACTCGGCGGCGGCGCGGCGGCCGGCGGCCTGGTCGGCGACCGCCCGCGACATGCCGATCTGCGCCAGGAGCCGTCGCTGGTCCGGGAGGTCCATGTCGGTGGCGCGACCGACGGCCCGGGCGGCGGCGTCCAGGTCGCGGGCGGAGGCAGACGCGCTGCCCAGCTCCAGGAGCACTGCGGCCCGGCTCACGAGCGCCAGCGCCTCGACGTGGTGGAGCTGGTGCCGCCGGGCGACGCGGACCGCCTCGTTCAGCGTGCGACGCGCGGCTGATTCGTCCCACCGTGCCCGAAATGCCCAGGCCAGCGCCCTTAGGCTCAAGCCGAGGAGCTCCGGGTCGTTCATCCTGCGAGCGGCGGCGACGAGGGCGACCGCCTGGGGCTCGACCGCACGCGGATCTGCATCGACCGCATCCATGAGCTCGCGTGCATGTATCAGGAGGCCCACTCGGCCCTCTGATGATGCGTAGGGCTCGTCATCCGACGTCGCCGGCTCGATCTCGAGCCTGGACGGGCACATCTTCAGAATTCTAGGCGGAGAAATGGAGCACCAGTGAGCGAGTTCCCCGGCGATCCCGGTCGGCCTTTCGGTGATGACTACGACAACCTGCGTGCGGCGTCGGGGATCGACGCGCACGTGCGCCAGCGGGTCCAGAAGCAGGTCACAGAGCTGACGCAGCGGCGCTCCGACGACCGGCGTCGGCGCAGCATCGCAGGCGCCATCCAGACCCGCTGGGCCGACCTCCGCGAGACGCGGATCGACCTGGTCACCACCACCGAGGGCCCGGACTCCCTGGTCGTCGGCGGAGAGATCCTGCTGCGCCGGACGTCCTGGGACGACCGGCAGATCCGTGCCTACGTCAAGGGTCAGGGACTGCGGCGCGAGCGGGTCGGGTGCGAGGCCCTCGAGAGCCGGCTCGTCCGGCTCGTCGCCGACGAGTCCGTGACGTCCCGCCAGCTCGACGACATCGTGGCCGAGCTCCGCGATCGCGGGCACGCCGCGTCGCTGACCCACCTGACACCCCTCCAGCCGGTGATCAAGGCGTGCAGCAGTGTCGCGGCGAGCGCGATCGAGACGTTCTCCGAGTACCCGGTCAGCTCCGGCGACAGCGACGGGGTCAAGGTCGCGGTCGTGGACACGGGCATCGAGGGGCGGATCCGCACCGATGGCTGGCTCGCCGGCGTKCCCCGCACCCCGGACGCCCCCGCGACCGCCCCGAACGAGTCGAACATCGATCCGCTCGACATCGACCCGCTCGACGGCCTCCTCGACTTCTCGGCCGGCCACGGGACCTTCGTCAGCGGCATCGTGGCCCAGGTCGCCCCCGGCGCCGACATCACGGTCTACCGTGCGCTGACCACGGCGGGCACCGGCTCGGAGATCGACGTCGCCTGTGCCCTGATCCACGCCGTGCGCGACGGAGCGCAGATCGTCAACCTGTCGCTCGGCACGCAGACGCTCTCCGACCAGCCGGCCCTCGCGATCGCCGCGGCGCTCGAGGTCATCGCCGAGATCGAGCGCGACACCGAGTCCGAGGTGCTGATCGTCGCCGCCGCGGGGAACTTCGGGGACACCGTCCCGACCTGGCCCGCCGCGTTCCGGCGCGTCATCTCCGTGGGCTCGCTCACCTCGGACCTGCGGCCCAGCACGTTCTCGAGCCGTGGCTGGTGGGTCGACTGCGCGACCGTGGGCGAGGGGATCCTGTCCACCTACGTCCAGGGCGAGCAGTCGCCGGCCTTCACCGACGACCCCGAGACGTTCGGCCCCAACGCGTTCGCACGGTGGACGGGGACGTCGTTCGCCGCACCGCAGGTCACCGGAGCCATCGCCCGCATCGCACAGACGCGAGGCATCTCCGCGCGTCAGGCCTACGTCCAGCTGCTCGCCGCGGGCAGGCCGCTGCCCGACTTCGGGCAGACCTTCAGCATCCTGCCCGGTGTTTAACCATGCTGGGCACACTGTGGCGGGCGCGTCATGATGGCATCCACGTCGACAGACGAAAGGATGCAAACGTGGACAACGAGGACCCGTACCGGGCATGGGACGCACCGGCACTGGTCGCAGGTGCGCTCAACGGCGACCAGGGGGCCTGGGGCGAGATCGTGCGCCGGCACACGCCGGCTGTMGTGGCGCGCGTGCGCCAGTTCCGGCTCACGCCGCACCAGGCGGAGGACGTCGCACAGACGGTGTGGCTGAACCTGCTCGAGAACCTCGAGAAGCTCCGTGACCCGCACGCGCTGCCGGGGTGGATCGCCACCACCGCGCGCCACGAGTGCATCCGGGTCACCAACGTCAACCGGCGCACCGTGCCGGTCGACCCGCAGACCGGTCGGCTCGACGGCGTCTCCGACTCCGACCTCGACGCACGGATGCTGGCGGTCGAGCGTGAGCGTGCACTGCGCGAAGGACTCGCGGAGCTGCCCGACCACCAGCGCGACATCCTGCTGATGCTCGCGGTCGACCCACCGCTGAGCTACGCGGAGATCGCGGACAAGCTCGGCGTACCCGTCGGCTCGATCGGCCCCACCCGGGGCCGTGGACTCGCCCGCCTGCGACAGACAGCGGCGATCAAGAACTACGTGCAGGCCTGGACGGCCTCCACGGCTGACGAAGGAGGACGCGATGTCCTGGCACTCGGATGACCGCGCCCACAGCTCCACGACCCACGGTGGCTCACCCTGGGTGGACGACGAGACGCTCGGTGCGGACCTGACCACGGCCCTGGCCGAGCGGGAGACGTACGACCGGGTCGTGGCCAGTGCCGACGTGGCGTTCCGCGCGCACCGTGGCATGGTCGACGCCCGCGCCGGCCTGGAGATGGACCTCCTGCTGCTCGAGCTCGTCTACGACTCCACGGCGCTCGACGCGCCCGCCGGCGTCCGCGACCGCTCCGGCGGGAGCTCCCGCACCCTCGTGTTCGAGGGGCACGACCTCGGCGTCGAGGTGGAGGTCGAGTCGTCGTCGATCGAGGGCCAGCTGCTGCCGGCGACTCCGGGACGGGTCTCCCTGCGGACGCCCGACGGTGTCGTCGCGACCATCGAGACCGACGACGTCGGGTACTTCCGGTTCGACGTCCACCCCGCCGGGCCACTGCGGCTGGAGTGCTCCAGCGACGGTGGTACGTGCCTCACGCAGTGGCTGCCGTACTGACGGTCGGACACCCACGAACGACGAAGGCCCGGTCCGCAGGGGGGACCGGGCCTTCGTCGTGCTGGTGCAACCGTCAGGCGGCGTCTTCCTCGAGCAGGTTCCGCGTCTTGTTCTGGTCGACGAGGATGCCGGGGCCGTTCGTCGTCGAGAACGTCGCCTTGGCGATGTAGCGGCCCTTCGAGGCGGACGGCTTCAGACGCAGGATCTCGTCGAGCGCCGCGGCGTAGTTCTCCACGAGCGCCGTGTCGCTGAACGAGGTCTTGCCGATGATGAAGTGCAGGTTCGCGTGACGGTCCACGCGGAACTCGATCTTCCCGCCCTTGATGTCGGACACGGCCTTGGCCACGTCCATCGTCACGGTGCCGGTCTTCGGGTTCGGCATGAGACCACGCGGGCCCAGGACCTTGCCCAGTCGACCGACCTTGCCCATGAGGTCGGGCGTCGCGACGGCGGAGTCGAAGTCGGTGTACCCGGCTGCGACCTTGTCGATGAGCTCGTCGCCACCGACCTCGTCCGCGCCGGCCGCACGGGCCTGCTCGGCACGCTCGCCCGTCGCGAAGACGATGACGCGCGCGGTCTTGCCGGTGCCGTGGGGCAGGTTGACCGTGCCACGGACCATCTGGTCCGCCTTGCGCGGGTCGACACCGAGGCGGAACGCGACCTCGACGGTCGCGTCGTACTTGGTGGTCGACGTCGTCTGGGCGAGCCGGACGGCCTCGAGGGGCGTGTAGAGGCGGTCCGCCTCGATCTTCTCGACCGCGGCGCGGTACGCCTTGCTGTGCTTGGCCATGCTGTTCTCCTGTCGTGGTCAGTCGGGCTGTTCAGGCCCTTCCACATGTGTCTCAGCGAACCGGGTTCAGCTCGCTGTTCTTGCTGTCGGTCAGCCCTCTGGTCGTGCTTCTCGGTCTGACCTGCGCTCACACTCCGGCAGGACTCGCTTCGCTCGCCCTACCTACGTGCTCGCTCCGGTCAGCCCTCGACCTTGATGCCCATCGAGCGGGCCGTGCCGGCGATGATCTTCTCGGCCGCGGCGAGGTCGTTCGCGTTGAGGTCCTCGAGCTTGGTGCTCGCGATCTCGCTGACCTGCGCCTTGGTGAGAGTGGCGACCTTCACCGTGTGCGGCGTCGGGGAGCCCTTGGCCACACCGGCGGCCTTCTTGATCAGCTCAGCGGCCGGCGGCGTCTTCGTGATGAAGGTGAACGAGCGGTCCTCGTACACCGTGATCTCCACGGGGATGACGTTGCCGCGCTGCGCCTMKGTGGCCGCGTTGTACGCCTTGCAGAACTCCATGATGTTGACGCCGTGCTGGCCCAGTGCCGGACCGATGGGCGGCGCAGGAGTGGCCGCGCCGGCCTTGATCTGGAGCTTGATCAGGCCGGTGACCTTCTTCTTCGGGGGCATTGCTACTTCCGTTCGTGTCGTGGGCCGACGCCGTGGGCGATGACCCGGTTGCAGTGCTCGCCGGCAACGCCGGCGAGCAGACCAGCATCAGTCAGATCTTGGCGACCTGGCTGAAGGACAGCTCGACCGGGGTCTCCCGGCCGAAGATGGAGACGAGGACCTTGAGCTTCTGGTTCTCGGCGTTGATCTCGGAGATCGTGGCGGGGAGCGTGTCGAACGGGCCGTCCGTGACGGTGACCGACTCGCCGACCGTGAAGTCGACCTTGATCTGCGAGGCGGCCTTGGCGGCGCCCGCGGCGGTGGTCGGCTGCTTGGGCTCCAGCGACGGCGCGAGCATCGAGAAGACCTCGTCGAGCGTCAGCGGGACGGGCTGGTGCGTGTGGCCGACGAAGCCRGTGACGCCCGGCGTGTGCCGGACAGCGCCCCACGACTCGTCGGTGAGGTCCATGCGGACCAGGACGTACCCGGGGATCCGGACGCGCTTGACGACCTTGCGCTGCGCGTTCTTGATCTCCACGACCTCTTCCATGGGGACCTCCACCGCGTAGATGAAGTCCTCCATGTTCAGGCTCTGGCGGCGGTTCTCGAGGTTCGCCTTCACGCGGTTCTCGTAGCCCGCGTAGGAGTGGATGACGTACCAGTCGCCGAGCTGGCTCCGGAGCTGCGCCTTGAACGCGGCGACCGRGTCCTCCTCGACGTCGGGCTCGTCCTCGTCCTCGTCGGCCTCTACCTCGACGGCCTCAGCGTCGGCCTCGTCGGCCTCGTCGGCGGCAGGCTCAGCACCCTCGTCGGCCGGCTCGTCGCTCTCGGTGGCGTCGGCGCTGACGTCCTCGGCTGAGGCGTCCTCGACAGCCGACGACTCGACGGCCTCGACCGACGCGATGGCGTCCTCGAGCTCCGCCTCGGCGCCCGTGGTGGGCTCCTGCGACTCCTGCGACACGTGCGAACCTGCTTTCTCCTGCGTGTGCGCACCGGCGTGCCGGTGCGATGGGTGCTCGACCCTGGTGGGGCGGGGACGTCGTCGCCGGGGCCGGAGCCCCGATGAGCGTCAGCCTCCGAAGACCCAGAACGTGAGCTTGCCGATGCCCAGGTCGACCACGGTGACGAAGGCCATGACCACCGCGACGAACACGAGCACGACGCTCGTGTAGGTGATCAGCTCCGACCGCGTGGGCCGGACGACCTTCTTCAGCTCCGCGACGACCTGGCGGACGAAGAGCGCGATGCGTGCGAACAGTCCGCCACGCGAGTCACCCTTGCGGGCGGGCTTGGCCGTCGACGGGCGTGCCGCCGAACCCTCGGCGTCGGACGCCGCAGCCGGTGCTGTTTCGCTCACGTCTGGCCCCTACGTCTCGTGGTGGTCGGGTTCCGTGCGGAACCTGACGAACGGACGGGCCGACGCGTCGCGCCGGACCGACCGGCGGTCCTGCTCGCTTCTCCTGGGCCACCGGGCGAACCCGGAGGACCAGACGCGTGCGCAGGGCAGACAGGACTCGAACCTGCAACCTGCGGTTTTGGAGACCGCTGCGCTACCAATTGCGCCACTGCCCTACGGCGGCCTGGGCCTCCACGACAACCCGCGCGACACTCACGGACACCACCCTGAGGGGGTCCGTGCTGCTTCCGGAGTTCTCCGGGGCACGGCTCATCATGGCGGACGTCAACCGCCGGGGGTCCACTGTACGCGACGAGCGCGCGTGGGTCGAACCGTTCCCGGAAGCGCTCCGCGACGCGTGCGGGAGCCGTCGGTGGTTGCCGTTCCATCCACCGATATCGGCTGGCACGTGCCGACGTGACCTCTGCCACTATGGGCCCCGTGAGCGAGCAGACCCCTCCCCGTCCCCGTGTGTCCGCCCGACTGGCCGCGATCGCCGAGTCCGCGACGCTGGCGGTCGACGCCAAGGCCAAGGCGCTCAAGGCCGCCGGCCGCCCGGTGATCGGGTTCGGCGCCGGGGAGCCCGACTTCCCGACCCCCGCGTACATCGTCGAGTCCGCCGTCGCGGCGGCGAAGGACCCCGTCAACCACCGCTACACGCCCGCCGCGGGCCTGCCGGCGCTGCGCGAGGCGATCGCCGCGAAGACGCTGCGGGACTCCGGGTACGAGGTGAAGCCGTCGAGCGTGCTGGTCACCAACGGCGGCAAGCAGGCGGTGTACCAGTCGTTCGCGGCGGTGGTGGACCCGGGTGACGAGGTCCTGCTGCCTGCGCCGTACTGGACGACCTACCCCGAGGCGATCCGGCTGGCGGGCGGCGTGCCGGTCGAGGTGTTCGCCGGGGTGGACCAGGGCTACCTGGTCACCGTCGAGCAGCTCGAGGCCGCCCGCACCCCGCGGACCAAGGTGCTGCTGTTCTGCTCGCCGTCCAACCCGACCGGCGCGGTGTACTCCCCGGAGCAGACCGCCGCGATCGGGCGCTGGGCGCTCGAGCACGGCGTCTGGGTGATCACGGACGAGATCTACGAGCACCTCACCTACGACGACGCGGTGTTCACGCCCATCGTGCGCGCGGTGCCGGAGCTGGCGGACACGACGATCGTCGTCAACGGCGTCGCCAAGACCTACGCGATGACCGGGTGGCGGGTCGGCTGGATGATCGGCCCGGCCGACGTGATCACCGCCGCCACGAACCTGCAGTCGCACCTCACGTCGAACGTCGCGAACGTCTCGCAGCGCGCCGCGATCACCGCGCTCACCGGAGACCTCGCCGCGGTGGAGGAGATGCGGACGGCGTTCGACCGTCGCCGGCGCACGATCGTCGAGATGCTCTCGCAGATCGACGGCGTGCGGATCCCCGCGCCCGAGGGGGCGTTCTACGTCTACCCGTCCGTCGAGGGCGTGCTCGGACGCACGATCCGCGGCGTGACGCCCCGGACGTCGGCCGAGCTGGCGACGCTGATCCTCGAGCAGGCCGAGGTCGCCGTGGTGCCGGGTGAGGCCTTCGGGCCGAGCGGCTACCTGCGGCTGTCGTACGCGCTGAGCGACGACGACCTGGTCGAGGGCGTCACGCGCATCCAGTCGCTGCTGGCCGAGGCCGAGTAAGGCCGTGCCGGACGCCGTCGAGGTCACCGGGCTCCGGAAGGTCTACGGCGAGAAGCGGGCGGTCGACGGTCTCGACCTGCACGTGGCGCACGGTGAGGTCGTGGCGATCCTCGGTCCCAACGGCGCGGGGAAGACCACGACCGTGGAGATCCTCGAGGGCTACCGGTCGCGCGACGGCGGCGACGTGCGGGTGCTCGGGACGGACCCGCGGGACGGCGACCGTGCGTGGCGCTCGCGCCTCGGCATCGTCCTGCAGAGCAACAACGACCTGGCCGAGGCGACGGTGGCCGAGCTGGTCCGGCACTTCGCCGGGTTCTTCCCGGACCCGCGCGACCCCGACGAGGTGATCGTGTCGGTGGGCCTGCAGGAGAAGGTCCGGACGCGCGCACGGCAGCTCTCCGGTGGCCAACGGCGCCGGCTCGACGTGGCCCTCGGCATCGTCGGCCGCCCGGAGCTGCTGTTCCTCGACGAGCCCACCACGGGGTTCGACCCGCAGGCCCGGCGCTCGTTCTGGGACCTGGTCGAGTCCCTCGCTGCCGACGGCACGACGATCCTGCTCACCACGCACTACCTGGAGGAGGCCGAGCGTCTGGCCGACCGGGTGGTGGTCGTGCGGGACGGGCAGGTCGTGGCGGAGGGCCCACCGGCGGACCTCGGAGGGCGCACCGCGCGGCAGGCGGTGGTGCGCTGGACGCAGGACGGGCAGACGCGCGAGGTCCGCACCGACACCCCGACCCGGACGGTGGTCGAGCTCACCGCAGCGCTGGGCGACGAGGTGCCCGGCCTGCAGGTGCTGCGTCCCACCCTCGAGGACGTCTACCTCAGCCTGATCGACGGGGACGCCTCGTGACCGCCGTCGAGACCCGGACCACCCTGCCCGGGGTGCTGCGCCTCGGGGCCGCCCGGACCCGCTACGAGGTGCGGACGTTCTTCCGCGAGCGCGACGCGGTCGTGTTCATCTTCGCGTACCCGATCATCATGCTCGCGATCTTCGCGACGGTGTTCGGTCAGGACGGCGCCACGGTCGGTCCGCCGCCGGGGATCCCGTTCGCCCAGTACTTCCTGCCCGGGATGCTGGCGACGGGCATCATGCTGTCGAGCTTTCAGCACCTCGCGATCTCGATCGCCGTCGAGCGCGACGAGGGTGGGCTCAAGCGCCTGCGCGGCACCCCGCTGCCTCCGTCGTCGTTCTTCCTGGGCAAGATCGGCGAGGTGCTCGTGACCTCCCTGGTCCAGACCGCGCTGCTGCTGGCGGCGGCGGCGCTCCTCTTCGGTGTCACCCTGCCGACGAGCACGACGGCCTGGGCGACGTTCGCGTGGGTCTTCGTGCTCGGCACGGCCACGGGCACGCTCTGCGGGGTCGCCTTCTCGTCGGTCCCCCGCTCCGGGAAGTCCGCGAGCGCCGTGGTGACCCCCATCGTCCTGGTCCTGCAGTTCATCTCCGGCGTGTTCTTCGTGTTCAACGACCTGCCCACCTGGATGCAGCAGGTGGCGTCGGTGTTCCCGCTGAAGTGGATGGCGCAGGGCATGCGGTCGGTCTTCCTGCCGCCCAGCGCCGAGTCGTGGGAGGTCAGCGGGTCCTGGCAGCACGTCGCGACCGCCGTGGTCCTGCTCGTGTGGGCCGTCGCCGCCCTCGTCGTCGGCGTGCGGACGTTCCGCTGGCAGCGGCGGGACGACGGCTGAGGAACGGCCCTTGCTCCTGACGCGGCGTGAGGTCCTAGCGTCGGTCGCATGACAGGACACCGAGTGGGAGAGCTGGCGGCGGCGACCGGGCTGACGGTCCGGACGCTGCACTACTACGAGCAGGTCGGGCTGCTGACCCCGTCGGGTCGCAGCCCTGCGGGCCACCGCATCTACGACGCCGCCGACGAGGCGCGGCTGTACCGGGTCGGCCTGCTGCGCCGGCTGGGCATGGACCTCGCCGAGGTCCGGCGGGCGCTCGACGACCCCGCGTGGGACCTCACGTCCGCCCTGGAGGCACACCTCGCCGCGCTCGACGCGCGGCTCGACGCGACGGCGCGGCTGCGCTCGAAGGTGGCCGGGGCGCTCGCGACGGGCGGCGCGGACCTCCTGGCCGTGCTCGAGGAGCTGACGACGCTCGAGCCTCCCGCGCAGCGGCGCATCACGCTGCTCGTCTACGCGGACATCGGCGCGGCGCACGCGTGGCTGGTCGAGCGGTTCGGCCTGCTGCCGGGCGAGCTGGTGCGCGACGGCGACGGCCGGGCGGTGCACGGGGAGGTGCACGCGGGCGACGGGGTGATCTGGCTGCACCCGGAGCAGGCGGAGTACCGGCTGGCCTCGCCCCGCACGGTCGGTGCGACCACCGGCTCGGTGGCCGTGCTCGTGGACGACGTCGACGCGCACCACCGGAGGTCCGTCGAGGCAGGTGTCGACGTCCGGCAGGAGCCGGTGGACCAGGACTACGGGTACCGGGTGTACAGCGCGTACGACCTCGAGGGGCACCTGTGGTCGTTCCTGCGGTCGCTGGACTGAGACACCTGCGCGCCGCGGTGCGCGGCGGACATACTTGCGTCCATGTCACGCAGCGCCAGCGCCGGTCGCCGCGCCGACGTTCCCGGCGCGACCACGGGTGCCATCCCCGCCTACCAGCGCACGGTCGCGCACCTGACGGTCCGCGCCCGGCTGCTGACGGCCGTGGTGGTGCTCTCCGCGCTGACCGTGATGATCGCCGGCGGGACGGCGTTCGCGCTGCAGGCGGCCGAGACCGACGAGCGCATGGACAACTCCCTGTCCCGCGCCGTCGCCGCGCTGCGCAACGTCGAGGCGAAGGGCGACGAGACCGCCAAGCAACCCTTCACCACCGTGAGCGAGGTCCTCTACAAGGGCGTGCGCAGCCGCATCCCGGGCAAGAACGAAGGGGTCTTCTCGCTTTTCCAGGGCAAGCCGGCGTGGCTGCCTGCCCCGGAGACCCGGTCGATCCGCCTCGACGAGGATGCCGAGCTCGTCGCCGTGCTGGCCGAGATGGACGAAGACACCCCGTCCGTGCCCCAGACGGTGTCCACGTCCGTGACGCAGTACCGGTTGATCGCCGTCCCGGTGCTCATGACCGGAGACCCCGGCGTCGGCCTGTTCGTCGTGGCGTTCGACCGGTCCGCCGAGATGTCGGGGCTGCGCAGCACGTTCCTGACCTACTCCGCGGTCGGGCTCGGCGCCCTCGCGGTCATCTCGGTGGTGGCGTGGTTCGTCGTCGGCCGGCTGCTGCGTCCGATCCGGCTCCTGCGCGACACCACGCGTCGCATCACGGAGTCCGACCTCTCGGAACGCATCACGGTGACCGGCAAGGACGACCTGTCCAACCTGGCGCGCACGGTGAACGCGATGCTCGACCGGCTGCAGCGCGCGTTCGGGTCGCAGCGCGAGCTGCTCGACGACGTCGGCCACGAGCTGCGGACCCCCCTGACGATCGTGCGTGGCCATCTCGAGCTCCTGGACCCGGACGATCCCGACGACGTGCGCGCCACGCAGGCGCTCGCCCTGGACGAGCTGGACCGGATGCAGAGGCTGGTCGACGACCTGATGACGCTCGCGACCGCGGACCGCCCGGACTTCGTGCGCCTCGCGCCCACCGACGTCGGGCGGCTGACGGACGACGTGCACGACAAGGCGCGGGGCCTCGGGGATCGCCGGTGGGTGGTCGCGTCGCGGGCGGACGTCGACGTGCAGCTGGACGCCCAGCGGATCACCCAGGCGTGGCTGCAGCTCCTCGCGAACGCGCACCGGTACTCGGCCCCGGGCTCCACGGTGCGGCTCGGCAGCGAGGTCGCGGGCGGTCGGCTGCTGCTGTGGGTCCGCGACGAGGGACCCGGCGTGCCGCCGGACGAGGCCGACCGCATCTTCGAGCGCTTCCACCGCGGGCAGGCCGACCGCATCTCGCACGGTGCCGGTCTGGGGCTGCCCATCGTCGCCGCGATCGCACACGCCCACCACGGACGCGTGTTCGTGGAGCATCCACCGGCTAACGTCGGCTCCGGCGTGGTCTTCGTCCTGGACCTGCCGGCCGTCGACCTCGTGGACGGCGAACCCCAACCTGTCACCGAGCTGGTGGAGCACCTATGACGCACATCCTCATCGCGGAGGACGAGGAACGCATCGCCGCGTTCGTCGCCAAGGGCCTGCGCGCCTCCGGCTTCGAGACGAGCGCGGTGACCTCCGGCGAAGAGGCCTTGACGCGGGTGCAGTCCGGCGACGTCGACCTGCTCATCCTCGACCTGGGGCTCGTCGACATCGACGGCTTCGAGGTCCTGCGCCGGCTGCGCGCGGCCGGGGAGACCGTCCCGGTGATCGTGCTGACCGCGCGGTCGTCCGTCACGGACACCGTCACCGGTCTGGAGTCGGGGGCCGACGACTACATGGCCAAGCCGTTCCGGTTCGAGGAGCTGCTGGCCCGGGTGCGCCTGCGGCTGCGCGCCCAGGGTGCGTCGGCGAGCGAGGCGTCGGTGCTCAAGCACGGCGCGCTCCAGCTGGACCTGCGGACCCGGCGGATGAAGGTCGGCAACCAGGAGGTCGACCTGTCGGCCCGGGAGTTCGCCCTGGCGGAGACGTTCCTGCGTCACCCGGGCGACGTCCTGACGCGCGAGCGCCTGCTGTCCGAGGTCTGGGGCTTCGACTTCGACCCGGGCTCGAACGTCGTCGACGTCTACGTGCGGTACCTGCGCCGGAAGGTCGGGGCCGAGCACTTCGACACCGTGCGCGGCGTCGGCTACCGGCTGATCGACGCCACGACCACCACCACGGCTGGCGTGTGACCCGAGACCTGAGCCTGCTCCCGAAGGCACACCTGCACCTGCACTTCACGGGGTCGATGCGGGTCTCGACGCTGGCGGACCTGGCGGCGACGCACGGCATCCGGCTCCCGTCGGCGCTCCTCGACGACGACCCGTTGCACGTGCCTGCCGACGAGCGCGGCTGGTTCCGGTTCCAGCGGCTGTACGACGCGGCGCGGGCGTGCGTGCGCAGCGAGGCGGACATGCGCCGGATCGTCGCGGAGGCGGCGCAGGACGACGCCGCGGAGGGGTCGGGCCGGCTCGAGATCCAGGTGGACCCGACGTCGTACGCGCCGTTCGTCGGCGGGATCACGCCCGCGCTGGAGATCGTGCTGGACGCGGCCCGGCAGGCGGCGGTCGACACCGGGGTGGACGTCGGCGTGATCGTCGCGGCGTCGCGGATGCGGCACCCGCTGGAGGCACGCACCCTCGCCCGGCTGGCCGCGCACCACGCCGGCGACGGCCCCGGGCAGGTCGTCGGCTTCGGGCTGTCCAACGACGAGCGGCGGGGCGAGACGTCGGAGTTCGCGCCGGCGTTCGCGATCGCCCGGGCCGCGGGGCTCGCGTCCGTGCCGCACGGTGGCGAGCTGCTGGGCCCCGCCCACGTCGAGGACGTGGTCGGTCACCTGCTCCCCGACCGGCTCGGGCACGGCGTGCGGTCCGCGGAGGATCCCCGGGTGCTCGAGCGGGTGGTCGACGAGGGTGTGGCGCTCGAGGTGTGCCCCGCGTCGAACGTGTCCCTCGGGGTGTACGCGTCGGCGGACGACGTGCCGCTGCGCGCCCTGGTGGCGGCCGGCGCGACCGTGGCGCTCGGCGCCGACGACCCGCTCCTGTTCCACTCCCGGCTGGTGGACCAGTACGTCCTCGCGCGCGAGGTGCACGGGTTCACCGACGACGAGCTCGCGGACCTGGCCCGGGCGTCCGTCCGGGCCAGCCGGGCGGCGGACGACGTGCGGGCGCGCCTGCTCTCGGGGATCGACGCCTGGCTCGCTGCTTGACATCGGCGGTCGCGAACGATTGTATCAATGCACTAGTTGATTGATACATGGGGGTTCCGATGGCCAGCTGGCTCTGGCTCGTGCTCGTCGCCGTCCTCGTCGCCGGCCTCGGCTGGTCGCTCCGGCCCGTCCGCACGCTCGGACCCGCGACGCCGTCGCAGGCCTGGATCACCGCCGAGCGGCACGCCCGTCGCGTCACCGTGGCGGCGTGGACCGCGCTCGTCCCGCTGCCGGTGCTCCTCGCCGTGGGCATCAGCGGCACGCTGAGCGGACCGTCGCGCGGAGTGCTCGTCGCTGCGCTCCCGGCCGTCGCGGGGATCGCCTACCTCGCCGTGCACGCCGGCGGCGAGCTGACGTGGCCCCGACCGGCCGGCGCCGTGCGGCGTGCGGCCCTGGTCCGGCGGCGCATCCGCGACGTGGCGCCACCCGCCCTCTCCTGGCTGACMGTCACCTGGTTCGTCGCCCTCGGCATGCTGCTGGGCGTGTGCGCGCTCGCGGCGGGCACCGACGGCCGGAGCCTGTCCTACGGCTTCGCCGACCAGATGGTCTCGACCTCCAGCCCGTTCCCCGGCCTCTACTACGGCCGGACGATCGCTGCCGCGACGGCGGTGCTCGGCATCGGGTGCGTCGGCGTCCTGCTCCTCGTCGCCCGGCGGGCAGCCGTGTCCGACACCTCCCCCGCCGACGACGTGGCGCTGCGCCGGACGTCCGCGGCACGCGTCCTGGCCGGGGTCCAGCTGGTCACCGCGTGGACGCTCGCCGGCTGCCTCTTCTTCGCCGCCAACGCCGTGGGCACCGTCCAGCCGATCTGGGCGGACGTCGTCGGTCGGGGCAGCTCGGAGTCGGTCGGGACGATCGGCCGCATCGTCTCGGTCGCCCTGGTGATCGCCTCGCTCGTGGTCGCCCTCCGGGCGTCGCGCGCTCGTCAGCCAGGGACGACGGCGCGGCTCGCGGAGCCCTCCTCGCGGCCCGCGCAGGTGGCGGCATGACCGCGCAGCTCGAGGTGGACCTCACCTCCGGCGTGCCCGCGTTCGAGCAGATCCGCGCGCAGGTCGTCGCGCACGTCGCGGCCGGGAGGCTGGTCGCCGGCGACCGGCTGCCGACGATCCGCGCCCTCGCCACGGACCTCGGGCTGGCCGCCGGAACGGTCGCGCGGGCGTTCCGTGAGCTCGAGGCCGAGGGCGTCGTCGAGACCCGTCGGCGCGCGGGGACCGTCATCGCCGAGGGCGCGTCCGTGCCGACGGACCTCGCGCGCCGCGCCGCCGAGACCTACGTGGCCGCCGTGCGTGCCGCCGGGCTGACCGACGACGAGGCGCTCGTGCTCGTGCACGGCGCGCTGCTCGGGCGTCAGAGCGTGACGCCCACCAGCACGGGCTCGGGCTCGAGCTCCACGCCGAACGTCGACCGGACACCGTCGCGCACCTGACGCGCGAGCGCCAGCAGGTCCTCGGCCTTGGCTCCCCCGCGGTTGGTGAGCGCGAGCGTGTGCTTGGTCGACAGGGTCGCCGGTCCGGGGGCGCCGAAGCCGCGCGAGAACCCGGACCGCTCGATGAGCCAGGCGGCGCTGGTCTTCACGCGTCCGTCGTCCGCCGGGAAGCGCGGCGCGTCGTCCGGCAGCCCGGCCGCCGCGGCGGCGTCGAGGAACGGGTTGGTGAAGAACGAGCCCGCACTCCACGTGTCGGGGTCGGCCGCGTCGAGCACCATGCCCTTGCGGGCACGCAGCGCCAGCACGGTGTCCCGGACCTCCGCCAGCGGGGCGCGGCCGCCCACCTCGACCCCGAGCGTGCGAGCCAGCTCGGCGTAGGCGATCGGGCGGGACAGCGTGCCGGGGCGCAGCTGGAACGTCACGTCGAGCACCACGTAGCGGGGCGTCGGCGACCACGGGGCAAGCGGATCGGCCGGGTCGGCCTCGCGCATCGAGCGCTTCAGCAGCGACGTCCGGTAGCCGAACGCGAGCGTGACGAGCGGGAGCGTGCGGACCTTGCCGCGACCGCGGTCCCAGACCCGGACGGTCGCGATGCTCTGGGAGACCTCCTGGCCGTACGCGCCGACGTTCTGCACGGGCGTCGCGCCGGTGGACCCGGGGATGCCGGACAGCGCCTCGATCCCGGTCAGCTCCTGCTCGACGGCGTACCGGACGACCTCGTCCCAGGGCGTCCCCGCGGGAACGGTCAGCGTGGCGCCGGCGCACGCCGACGCGTCGGGCACCTCGATGCCGCTGCGCACGTCGCGCACGACGACGCCGTCGAACCCTGCGTCGGCGACCAGGAGGTTCGACCCGCCCCCGAGGACCAGCAGCGGCTCGCCGTCGGTGTCCGCCGCACGGACCGCGTCGAGCAGCTCGGCCTCGGTCGTGGTCTCGACATACCGTTGCGGCGCACCGCCGACGCGCAGCGTCGTCAGGTCCGCGAGGGTGGACGAGGGGGCGGTCCGGGCCGGCCAGGTGATCGTCGGAGGGACGGTCGACGGCGAGCAGTCGGCCGCGTTCAGCTCTGTCTGCACGCGCTCAGGCTAACCCTGGGCCACCTTCTTGAGCGGCGCGGCGGCGTTGACCACGAGCAGCCCGAGCACGATGGGGATGATGATCACGAGCAGGGCGTGCCGGTAGCCGACGTGCTGGGCGAGCAGACCGAGCAGCGGCGGACCGGCGAGGAACGCGCTGTAGCCGATGGTCGACACCACGCTCACACGCGCGGCGGCCCGCAGCGGGTCGTCGGCGGCGGCGCTCATGCCGACCGGGAACCCGAGCGCGGCACCGGCGCCCCACGCCACGATCCCGACGACGGCGAGCCACAGCGGGCCGGCGAGACCGAAGATCAGCAGGCCGACGAGCGACAGCCCGGCACACAGGCGCAGGACCGCGACCCGGCCGTACCGGTCGAGCAGCGTGGTGCCGAACCAGCGCATCGCGGTCATCGCGGTGACGAAGACCGCGAACGCGACCGCTCCGACGGCGTCCTGCACGTCGAACCCGTCGACGACGGCGAGGCTGACCCAGTCGTTCGCGGAGCCCTCCGTCAGGGCGGCGGCGAGGACGACCAGCCCGATGAGCAGCGTGCGCGGCTCGAGCCAAGCCGCGAGCGCTCCGCGGGCGCCCTTCTCCTGGCGCTCGGACCCGTGGTGGACCTCGGGCTCGTCGACGATCGGGAGGAACGCGCGGACCGCGAACGCGACCCCGATGACCGACAGCACCACCGCGACGGGGACGTGCACGACGACCGGCACGTGCAGCCCGGCGGCGACGGCGGCGATCCCGGCGGCGGCCACCGTGCCGAAGGAGAACCCGGCGTGATACCGCGGCATCACGGTGCGGCCGAGGTGCTGCTCCACGACGGCGCCCTCGACGTTCATCGACGCGTCCCAGACACCGGTGCCCACCCCGAACATGACCAGGCCGAACCCGACGACGAGGACCTCGCCCATCGCGACGCCGACGGACGCCACGATCAGGCCGGTGGCGTTCAGGCACGCGAAGGCCAGCACGGTGCGGCGCGCACCGAGCCGCTCGACGACCATCCCGGACAGCGGCAGCGCGACGAGCGACCCGACCGAGCCGACCAGCAGGAGCAGACCCATCTGCGCGGGCGAGAAGTCCAGGCCGTCGCGGATGGCGGGCAGCCGGGCGGCCCAGGTGGCGAAGTTGAAGCCGTTGAGGAAGAACACGGCGAAGACGGCGACGGACGCCCGCCGGACCGCCTGCGAGACGGGCGCGGGCGCGCTCGGGGTGGTCAGCTCGTCGTCGTGTCCCGCTGGCGTCGTCATCGGCCCTCCGGTGCTCATGATGTCGTCCGTCTCGTGGTCAGGGCACGCGCACAGGGCGGCGGCGGCGCAGGGATCGGGTGCGAGCGGTCACGTGGTCGGCGTGCCGGGCCACGATCGCGCCGTACGGGTCGGGGTCGGCGTCGGCGACGTGCGCGAGCGGCTCGTCGTCGTCATGACGCTCGGGCGCGTCCTCGATCGACGGCCGGGCCGGGGCGACGTTGCCGGCGAGCAGGACGCTGGCCACCATCGCCACGGCGATGAGTGCGAGGGCGTGCCGGGCGCCCGTCGAGGCGGCGGCGATGCCGAGCAGCGGCGGCGCGGCGATCGAGGCCACGGACGCGAACGACGACACGACGGCCACGCGGCCGGCGGCGCGCATGGGGTCGTCGGACGCGGCCGCGATGCCGACGGGCACGGCGAGCGCGGCGCCGAAGCCCCACAGCACCGTGCCGACCCCGGCGAGCGCGAAGGTAGGCGCGAACCCGAACAGCAGCAGGCCGACGATGGAKACCGTGCCCGAGACGCGGAGCACGTCCACCCGGCCGAACTGGTCGATCAGGCGGGTGCCGAGCAGCCGGACGAGCGTCATCGCGCCGACGAACACCMCGAGCATGGCGCCGCCGACGGCCTCGGACTGGTCGAAGCCGTCCACGACCGCGAGCGACAGCCAGTCGTTGGCGGACCCCTCGGACAGGGCGGCCGCCATGACGACCACGCCGATGAGCAGCGTGCGCCGCTCGCGCCAGGAGTCCAGGGCGGTGGCGATGCGGCGCCGGCGGCCGACGGTGACCGTCCCGACGAACGCCCTGCTCGGCGTCCGGGGCCGGTCACCCGGCGCGTCCGGGAGGACCAGGCCGCGCAGGGACGCCAGCCGCCAGACCACCGCGAGCAGTGCGACGGCGGTGAACTGCACCGTGACCGAGATGCCGAGGTGCGACGCGGTGGCACCGAGCGCCGAGCCTGCGACGGCCCCGATCGAGAACGCCGCGTGGAACTGCGGGATCACGGTGCGGCCCATCGCGCGCTCGATGCGGGCGGACTCCACGTTGATCGGCACGTTGCCGAGCGCGACCGCGACACCGTTGAGGAAGATGCCGACCCCGAGCAGCGCGACCGAGCCGACGGTCGGGCCGACGCCCATGAGCACGAGCGCGACCGCGAGCACCCCGGTCGACGCGATGATCCCGACCCGGCTGCCGAAGCGCTGCACGACGACGCCCGAGACGGTGACCGTGAGCAGGGCCCCCACGGAGCCGACGAGCAGCATCAGGCCGAGCTCGGACGTCGACAGGTCGAGCAGGTCGCGGACCGTGGGGATGCGGGCCAGCCAGCTGGAGAACGTGATGCCGGCGAGGGCGAAGAGGCCCATGAGGAGCCAGCGGGCTCGACTCACGGCGGGGGCGGGGTGGCGCACGGGCTTGCTCCATGGTTCTGGCTACGTATCGAATCGATTCGATCTTGCGCCATCGGTCAGGTCGAATCGATTTGAGGGACGACGTCATTCTGCGGGTACGCTGGCCGCTGCGTCAAACCTTTGCGCGCTGCCCGCGCGTCGCGTCCCCCGGGTCCCGCGACGCCGAACCGGAGGTCCGACCCTGTCTCCGCACCGCCCGACCCTGGCCGACGTCGCCGCCGCCGCGCACGTCTCCGTGTCGACCGCCTCGCTCGCGTTCTCCGGAGCGGGACCGATCGCCGCGGCGACCCGTCAACGGGTCCTGGATGCCGCCGCCGCGCTCGACTACTCCGGCCCCAACCCCCTCGGCCGCCAGCTGCGCCGGGGCCGGTCCGGGATCGTGGGCGTCGTCGTCGGCGACTCGCTGCGCCGGTCGTTCCGTGACCCCGTGTCGATCCAGGTGCTCGACGGCCTGGTCAGCACCCTGGGCCCGCTCGACCTCGGCGTCCTGCTCATCCCCGGGTCCAGCGACCCGAGCGGCCCGGCGGTGGACCCGCTCCTGGAGACCGCCGCCATGGACGTCGCGGTCATCATGTGGGGCGGCACCACCGACGACCCGATGCTCGGCGCCCTGCGGCGTCGCGGCACCCCGACGGTCCTCGTCGAGGGCCAGCACGCGCCGGACGTGGCGACCGTCGGCATCGACGACCGCGGCGGCATGCGGCAGGCCACCGAGCACCTGCTCGCGCTCGGCCACACGCGGATCGCGTCGGTGACGCTGCCGTTCGACCGCTGCCGGCGCGAGGGCCTCGTCCTGCCCGACCAGATGGACGACCTCGACTGGGAGATCACGCGGCGCCGGCTGGCCGGGGTGACCGACGCGGGCGTGACCCCGGTGGCGATCTGGGCGACGCCGGCGTCGCTGGTCGAGCACGGCCGGACCGCCGGGATCGCGCTGCTGTCCGGACCGGATCGCCCGACCGCCGTCGCCTGCCAGTCCGACCTGCTCGCCTCCGGCGTGGTCCTCGCGGCGCGCGACCTCGGGCTGCGGGTCCCCGAGGACGTCTCCGTCAGCGGTTTCGACGGCCTGGACCTGCCCTGGCTGGCCCCCGACGTGCTCACCACCGTCGTGCAGCCGCTCGCCGAGAAGGGCGCCGCCATCGGGCACGCGGTCGAGGACTTCCTGTCGGGTGCGGGGCCGTCGACACGCGAGCTGCCCGTGACCCTGCGGATCGGGACGACGACGGGGCCGGCGCCCGACCTCAGCTGAGGCGGACCAGCGCCTGGGCCTTGCCGAGCACGCGGACGCCGTCCACAGCGACCGTGAGGTCGATGCGTGCCGTCCCTGCCTCGGGGTCGAGCGCGCCGACAACCGCCGTCACCTCGATGGTGGCCGCACCGGGGTCCGGCACGGGCACGGGGCGCGTGAAGCGCACCTGGTAGTCGAGCACCGCACCCGGGTCCCCGACCCAGTCGGCGACGACGCTCGACGCGGCACCCATGGTCCACATGCCGTGCGCGATGACGCCCGGCAGGCCGACCGAGGTGGCGACGCGGTCGTTCCAGTGGATCGGGTTGAAGTCGCCGCTCGCACCGGCGTACCGGACGAGGCGGGCGCGGTCGACGGTGATCTCGCGGCGGGCGACCTCGTCGCCGACGGCCAGGCTCATGAGTCCTCCGGGCGCACCGCGAGCGTGGAGATCACCGTGGCGACCGGCTCGCCGTCCTCGGACGCGATCTCGGCGCGTGTGGTGATCATGGCCAGCCCGGCGCGCACGGTGATCGAGTCGACGTGCAGCACCGTGACCAGGCGGTCGCCCGCGTGGATGGGCCGGTGGTGCGTGAACCGCTCGTCCGCGTGCACGACGCGGCTGAAGTCGATCCCGGCAGCGGGGTCCTCGAACAGCTGGGCCTCGGCCCGCTGGGCCACGACGACGGCGAACGTCGGCGGCGCGATGACGTCGGGGTACCCGAGCGTGCGCGCCACCGACGGATCCGTGTGGGCCCCGTGGGAGGCGCCGACCGCGTCGGCGAACTCCTGGAGCTTCTGGCGGCCTACCTCGTAGGCAGCGGTCGGCGGGTACTGACGACCCGCGTAACCGACGTCGACCGGCATCGGTCCGAGGTCAGCGGGTCTCGCGGTGCACGGTGTGACGGTTGTCGCGGGGGCAGAACTTCTTCATCTCGAGACGGTCGGGGTCGTTCCGACGGTTCTTCTTGGTGATGTAGTTCCGCTCCTTGCACTCCGTGCACGCGAGCGTGATCTTCGGACGGACGTCCGAGCTCTTGCTGGCCATGGTCTTGCCACCTCTCGCACCCGGTACGGGATGCATGCGATCTCGTCATTGCGCGCCGGCCGACGCGCTGTTGTGTCACTGGAAGTAGCGGGAGCGGGACTCGAACCCGCGACACCACGATTATGAGCCGTGTGCTCTAACCACCTGAGCTACCCCGCCATGTCGATGTGCACGTGGTCCGTGCCGCGGAATCACGGCACTTCCTTCGAACACACCACAGAGCCCCGAAAGGGAATCGAACCCTTGACCTTCTCCTTACCATGGAGACGCTCTGCCGACTGAGCTATCGGGGCAGCGCGAGCAAGGTTACACGGGCTGTGGGGTGCTCGCGAAATCGGCTCCCGGAGCGCGTCGGGACGCAGGTTGCCTAAACGATTCATCTCATGGTCCGCGCCCGCCCCCGCGTGCCACGATCCGGCCCATGCGCCAGCCCCGACGCAGCATCGTTGCTGCCCTCACGCTCTCCGCCGCCCTCCTCGGCACCGCCGCCTGCACGGGTGGCGACGACGCCACCGACGCCGACGCGGACCCTGCCGCCGCCGTGACCACCCCGGCGTGGCCCACGGCGGTCGACCCGGCCGGCACGACCGAGCCGCTGTTCGTCGTCTGGACCGACGTCGTCGAGACCGGCGAGGGCGACACCGCCGCGCTCCAGCCGTCGATCGACTCGCTGGCCGCGCTGGGCTACCAGACGCTCCCGTGGGACCCCGCCTGCCAGGGCGGGGCCGAGGAGCTGCTCGCCGGCCTCACCGGCTTCGCGAACCCGCTCGGTGTCGGGGTCGTCTTCGCGTCGGCGCAGGACGCCGGCACGTTCGACACCCTGTACGACGGCAAGACGGTCTCGCTGACCGAGGGCACGTACACCTGCGGCTCCTGAGCCGGCACCTGAGCTCCAGGGCCGGTCCCGGCGCATGATGGTCGCCATGGGCACCCGGGCACTCATCGTCGTCGACGTCCAGAACGACTTCTGCGAGGGCGGCGCGCTCGCCGTCAGCGGCGGGAACGCCGTCGCCCGCGCCGTGACCGGCCACCTGGAGCAGCACGCCGGCCGCTACGCCCTGGTCGTCGCCACCCGGGACTGGCACGCGCCGCTCCCGGACACCAACGACGGCCACTTCGCGGTCGGCGCCGAGCCCGACTACGTCACCACCTGGCCGGTGCACTGCGTCGCCGGGACCCCCGGCGCCGAGTACCACCCGGACCTGGCGCTGCCCGCGGCCACCGTGCACGTCCGCAAGGGCCAGAGCCGCCAGGACTACTCCGGGTTCGAGGGGGAGGTCGTCGGCGCCGACGGTGCCACCCTCGCCGACGTCCTGGGCGCCGCGGGCGTCTCGGACGTCGACGTCGTCGGCCTGGCCACGGACCACTGCGTCGCCGCGACCGCGTCGGACGCCGTCGCCGCGGGCTTCGCGGCCACGGTCCTGCTCGACCTGACCGCCGCCGTGGCCCTGCCCACCACCCTGCGCGCCGTGGCCCGGCTGTCGGACCAGGGCGCGACGCTGACGACGAGCGACGGCTCCGACTGAACGCCCTGCGCTCAGCCCCGGAGCGCCAGTGCGAACGGCAGCACCGCGGACGCCCCCGCCAGCCGCACCTCGCGAGCGGCGACGGTCATGGTCCAGCGGCTGTCGACGAGGTCGTCGACGAGCAGCACCGGTCCGCCCGGGAGGGTCAGGCCGGACGCGTCGAGACGCCCCCACACGCCCGCGAGGCGGAACGCGCTGTTCCCGCCGGGCCCGCCCGTAGGACCGCCGTCCCGGGGCGCGAGGGCGCCCACGTAGGGCAGCCGGCCGATCTCGGCGAGCCCCCGGGCGAAGGAGTCGACGAGCAGCGGCCGGTGCCGCGACGGCAGCGCCACCACCGCCGTCGGACGCTCGTCCCACCCCCACTCCGCCAGCACGCGCACGCACCCCGCGAGCATCGCCGGGGTGATCGGCGCGTCCGGCGCGCCCGCCGCGAAGACGTCGCGCAGTGCGGCCCCCCAGCCCAGGTCGGTCAGCCGAGCAAGGGCGCGCCCCTCGGCCGCCCGCTCCCCCTCGCCGATCTTGCCGCGCACGGGCAGGCCGAGACGGTCCGCGCCGACCGGCCACTGCGCCCGCGGGTCGACGGGGACGCCGACGCGGTCGAGCGACCGTTCTGCCGACGCCGCCGCACCCTCGGCGATCCCCTGCGGGTACCACGCACCCGCGCACGAGTCGCAGCGGCCGCACGGGGTCGCCGTCTCGTCGTCGAGGCTGCGCTGCAGGAACTCCATGCGGCAGCCGTCGGTGCGCTCGTACTCGAGCATGTGCTCCTGCTCCGCCTGGCGGGCCGCGGCGATACGCGCGTAGCGCTCCGCGTCGTACGTCCACGGCTGCCCGGTGGCCACCCAGCCGCCCTGGACCCGGCGGACGGCACCGTCGACGTCGAGCACCTTGAGCAGCAGCTCCAGGGGCGTGCGGCGGACGTCGACGCGGGCCTCGAGCGCCGGGGTGGACAGGGGGCGCTCCGACAGCTCCGCGATCACGCGCTGCGCCCGGTCCTCGTCGGGCATCGAGGCCGTCGCGAAGTACTGCCAGATGTCCCGGTCCTCCGGGCCGGGCAGCAGCAGCACGTCGGCGCTCGCCGTCGCGCGGCCCGCGCGACCCACCTGCTGGTAGTACGAGACCGGCGACGAGGGCGCCCCGAGGTGCAGCACGAAGCCGAGGTCCGGCTTGTCGAACCCCATCCCGAGCGCGCTCGTCGCGACCAGCGCCTTGACGCGGTTGGCCTTGAGCGCGCCCTCGGACTCCTCGCGCTCGGCCGGGTCGGTCTGGCCCGTGTAGGCGCGCACGTCGTGCCCGGCCTCGCGCAGCAGCCGGGCGGTGTCCTGCGCGGCGGCCACCGTGAGCGTGTAGATGATGCCGGAGCCGGGCAGGTCGCCCAGGTGGCTGAGCAGCCAGCCCAGCCGGGCGCGCGCGGTGGGCAGCCGCAGCACCCCGAGACGCAGCGACGCGCGCGCGAGGGGTCCGCGGATGGTCAGGACGTCCTCGACGCCGCCGCTGCCCAGCTGCTCGGCGACGTCAGCCACCACGCGGCTGTTCGCGGTCGCCGTCGTCGCCAGCACCGGCACGCCCGGGGGCATCGTCGCGATGAGGTCGCGCAGGCGTCGGTAGTCCGGGCGGAAGTCGTGGCCCCAGTCGCTGATGCAGTGCGCCTCGTCGACCACCAGCAGGCCGAGGCGCCGGACGAGGGTGGGCAGCTGGTTCTCCCGGAACGCGGGGTTGTTCAGGCGCTCCGGAGAGACGAGGAGCACGTCGACCTCGTCGGCGGCCAGGCGCTGCAGCAGCTCGTCCCACTCGTGGGCGTTGGTCGAGTTGATCGCCACGGCGCGCACGCCCGCCCGCTCGGCGGCGGCGACCTGGTCCCGCATGAGGGCGAGCAGCGGGGAGACCAGGACGGTCGGTCCGGCGCCGCGCTCGCGCAGCAGCATCGTCGCGACGAAGTAGACCGCCGACTTCCCCCACCCGGTGCGCTGCACCACGAGCGCGCGGCGGTGGTCGTCGACGAGCGTCTCGATGGCCTCGAACTGCCCGTCGTGGAACTCGGCGTCGGGGTTGCCGACGAGGCGACGCAGGACGACCAAGGCTGACTGACGGGTGTCTGGCACGCGCCCACCCTGCCAGCCCACACCCACAGCCCTGGCCGACGCGCTGCAGCGCCGCTCCCGTCGGGCCGCGCGCCGGACCCCGGCATCCGGCCCGACGACGCCTGCGAGACCCGGACATGACACGACCCCGGACCGCAGAGGTCCGGGGTCGTGGTCGCAACGTGGCGGGTGAGGGATTCGAACCCCCGTAGGCGTTGCCAGCTGATTTACAGTCAGCCCCCTTTGGCCACTCGGGTAACCCGCCGGGGATGCCTGCCGAACGAGAGGACGCCCCAGGGGCGAACGCGCGTGCAGCGTGCGGGTGGAAGGATAGCAACACCCGGGCGGTGCTAGCGAAACAGGACGCACCGGCCCCCGCGACCAGCCCTGATGACAGGGCAGCAGGAGGAGTGCCATGGCGAGCGAAGCCTCGTTCGACGTCGTCAGCAAGGTCGACCGCCAGGAGGTGGACAACGCGCTCAACCAGGCCAGCAAGGAGATCGCCCAGCGGTACGACTTCAAGGGCGTGGGCGCGTCGATCGCGTGGAGCGGCGAGAAGATCCTGATGATCGCCAACTCCTCCGAGCGGGTGCTCGCCGTCCTCGACGTGTTCCAGACCAAGCTGATCCGCCGCGGCATCTCGCTGAAGTCGCTGGACACCGGCGAGGAGGACACCCCCGAGCCCAAGCCGTCCGGCAAGGAGTACCGCCTCGAGGCCCTCATCAAGGAGGGCCTCAGCAGCGAGACCGCCAAGAAGGTGGCCAAGATCATCCGCGACGAGGGTCCGAAGGGCATCAAGACGCAGATCCAGGGCGACGAGCTGCGCGTCACCGGCAAGAGCCGTGACGACCTGCAGGCGGTCATCGCGCTGCTCAAGGGCGCCGACGTCGACGCCGACCTGCAGTTCACGAACTACCGCTGAGCCTTCTCGTACCGAACGATCCATGTGTCTGGACACGTGGATCGTTCGGTACGAGACCGGGTCGTGCCACCAGCCGCGGGGAGCTCCCGACGTCAGTAGCGGGAGATGCCGTCCTGCGGGCCTGCCTGGGCCTGCAGGCGGGCGATGCGGTCGGCCATGGGCGGGTGCGTCGAGAAGAGGCGGGCGAGCCCTGCGCCGCGGAACGGGTTCGCGATCATCAGGTGCGACACGTCGACCAGCTCCCGGTCCTGCGGCAGCGGACGCGCCTTGGTGCCCTGCTCGAGCTTGCGCAGCGCGGAGGCCAGCGCGAGCGGGTCGCCCGTCAGGCGGGCGCCGTCCTCGTCGGCGTCGAACTCACGGGTGCGGGTGATCGCGAGCTGGATCATCATCGCGGCCAGCGGTGCCAGGAGCGCCAGGAGCAGGCCGGCGATGGGGTTGCCGCCGCGGTCACGGTCGCTGCCACCGCCGAAGAAGAGCGCGAACTGCGCGAGCGACGTGATGACGCCGGCGACAGCCGCGGCCACCGAGGACGTGAGGATGTCGCGGTTGTAGACGTGCATGAGCTCGTGGCCGAGCACGCCGCGCAGCTCGCGCTCGTCGAGGATCTGCAGGATGCCCTCGGTGCAGCAGACCGCGGCGTTCTTCGGGTTGCGGCCGGTGGCGAACGCGTTGGGCGCGGCCGTCGGGGAGATGTAGAGACGCGGCATCGGCTGGCGTGCGGCGGTGGAGAGCTCYCGCACGATCCGGTACATCGCCGGCTGCTCGATCTCGCTCACCGGGCGGGCCTTCATGGCGCGGATCGCGATCTTGTCCGAGTTCCAGTAGCTGAACGCCGTCATGCCGAGGCCGAGGACCGTGAAGAGCAGCAGGTACTTGGGGGTGCCGCGGCCGAGCAGCCAGCCGATGCCGAGCAGGACGGCCCACATCACGCCGAACAGCGCTGCCGTCTTCAGTCCGTTGTGGTGCCGGTGACCCATGGTTGCTCTCTCTCGTGACTGCGGTGCACCGGTGGAACGCTCGCGGTCGAGCGCGGGTTCCCTCGTATCCCCTCGTATCCTGGCCCCCACGCCACCCCACGACCCCGGAGCACGCCGTGCGCACAGCCCGCTGGACCACCCTCGCCGCCATCGCCGTCCTGGCCCTCGCGGCCTGTGCACCGACCGACGACGCGGGTTCGTCGCAGGAGTCGACGGACGGTTCGCTGTCCACGCTCAAGGACGGCATCCTGACGATCGCCACGTCCGACCCCGCCTACGAGCCGTGGGTCGTCGACAGCGACCCGAGCAGTGGTGAGGGCTTCGAGTCCGCCGTCGCGTACGCCGTGGCCGACCAGCTGGGCTTCGACAAGGACCACGTCGAGTGKACCGTCGCCAGCTTCGACCAGATCATCGCGCCGGGCGCCAAGGACTTCGACTTCGCGATCAACCAGGTGTCGATCAGCGACGAGCGCAAGGCCAACCTCGACTTCTCCTCTCCGTACTACACGACCGCTCAGGCCGTCGTGACGCTCGAGGGGTCGGCCGGTGCGGACGCGACGAGCATCGCGGACCTGAAGGCCCTGAAGATCGGCGCGATGGTGGGCACGACGAGCCTGACCGCGGCCCAGGAGACCATTGACCCGACCACGCCGGTGTCGCCGTTCAACGACAACGACCAGGTCAAGCAGGCCCTGACATCCGGGCTGGTCGACGCGATCGTCGTGGACCTGCCGACCGCGCTGTACATCACCGCGGCGGAGCTCGACGGCGGGCTCCTGCTCGGCCAGCTTCCCGACAGCGCCGGCGGTGACCAGTTCGGGCTTGTGCTCGACAAGGGCAGCGCGCTGACCGCCGCCGTCACTGCCGCGGTCGACGCCCTGGACGAGGACGGCACGCTGGGCGACCTCGAGGCGAAGTGGCTCACCGACGCCGCGGGTGCACCGGTCCTCCAGTGAGCTGGGTGCCCTCCGAGCGCCAGCAGGAGCGGGACGCCTACCGCCGCAGCCGCGCCCAGCGGTCCACCGCGGTGGCCGTCGTGTCGACGGTCGCGCTGGTCGCCGTCGCCGTCCTCGCGCTCACGTCCTCCCCCGGGTGGCCGCGGGTCAAGGCGTCGTTCTTCGACTGGGAGGTCGCGCAGGAGTCGTTCCCCGCGATCCTGCAGGGGCTCTGGCTGAACATCCGGGTCATGGCCGTCAGCGCGGTCCTCATCGTGATCGTCGCGATGGGCCTCGCCCTCGCCCGGACCCTGCGCGGACCGGTCTTCTTCCCCGTCCGGGCGCTGGCCACCGGGTACGTCGACGTGTTCCGCGGCCTGCCCCTGATCCTCGTCCTGCTGCTCGTCGGGTTCGGACTGCCGGGGCTGCGGCTGCAGGGCATCCCCACCTCCGCCGTCGCGCTCGGCACGCTCGCGCTCGTGCTCACCTACTCGGCGTACGTCGCGGAGGTGTTCCGCGCCGGCATCGAGTCGGTGCACCCGTCGCAGGTCGCCGCCGCGCGCTCGCTCGGGCTGACCCGGGCGCAGGCGATGCGGCACGTCGTGCTCCCCCAGGCCGTCCGACGGGTGGTCCCGCCGCTGCTGAACGACCTCGTCGCCCTGTCCAAGGACTCCGGGCTGATCTCGATCCTCGGCGCCATCGACGCCGTGCGCGCCGCGCAGATCGAGACCGCGCGCTACGCCAACTTCACGCCGTACGTCGTCGCCGGGGTGCTGTTCGTGGCGCTGACCATCCCCCTGACCCGGTTCACGGACGTGCTGGCGCGACGGTCGGGCTGGGTCGGCGCGCAGAGCTCGCTGGCCGGCGGCGGGGCGCTGCGATGAGCCCGGGAAGACTGCGGGACCCGAGCCTCCCGCTCGCGCCGACCCCCCTGCTGTCGGTGCGGGGCGTGCGCAAGGCGTTCGGCGACCACGTGGTGCTCGACGACCTGTCCCTCGACGTCCATCCCCACAAGGTCGTCGTCCTCATCGGCGCCTCCGGCTCCGGGAAGTCGACGCTGCTGCGGTGCATCGACCTGCTCGAGGACGTCGACGACGGGGTGATCGAGCTCGAGGGTCAGGACATCACCGACCCGCGGCTGGACGCCAACGCGGTGCGCGCCCGGATCGGCATGGTGTTCCAGGCGTACAACCTGTTCCCGCACCTGCGCGTGATCGACAACGTGACCCTGGCCCCGCGGCTGGTGCACAAGACGTCGCCCGAGCAGGCCCGGACCGAGGCGATGGCCGTCCTCGACCGCGTCGGCCTGGCCGCCAAGGCGCAGGCGTTCCCCGACGAGCTGTCCGGCGGTCAGCAGCAGCGTGTCGCGATCGCGCGCGCCCTCGTCGCCAAGCCCGCCGTCATGCTGCTCGACGAGGTGACGAGCGCCCTGGACCCGGAGCTCGTCGGCGAGGTCCTCTCGCTGCTCACCGAGCTCAAGGGGACCGGGCTGACCATGGTCGTGGCCACCCACGAGATGGGCTTCGCACGCGAGGTCGCCGACGAGGTCTGCTTCCTGCACGAGGGCCGCGTGCACGAGCGCGGGACGCCCGCGCAGGTGCTGGAGAACCCGCGCGAGGAACGCACCCGCGAGTTCCTCCGCCGCATCACCGGCCCGTAGACAGGAACGTCGGTGGGGCTAGCTGCGGCCCAGGGAGACCGACACCATCTCGTCGCGCGGGACCAGCTTCACGCGCTCGCGGCCGTGCGGCTCGCCCAGCGAGCGCTCGTAAGCGTCGAGGAGCTCCCAGCCCTCCCACGTGATGACGTCGACGCCGCGGCCGTGCAGGAACTCGGTGACGGCCTCCGGGTCGCGGTCGGTCGCGGTGTAGAACCCCTCGCCGCCGGCGGCGACGTCCTCGCCGAGGTGCCGGATGGTCTCCGACGCGTCCGACTTGGTGTGCCCGATGAGCCCGACGGGGCCGCGCTTGATCCAGCCCGTCGCGTAGACGCCCGGCAGCTGCTCGCCGTCGACGTCCACCACGCGACCCTCACGGTTGGGGATCACGCCCGCGACGTCGTCGAACGGGATGTCCACGAGCGGCGAGCCGAAGTATCCGACCGCGCGGTAGACGGCCTGCACGGGCCAGTCGTGCGTCTGCCCGGTGCCGGTGACGTTGCCGTCGCCGTTGAGCGCGGTGCGCTCGGTGCGGACGCCGACCACGCGGCCGTCCTCGCCGAGGATCTCGACCGGCTTGTGCAGGAAGTGCAGGTGGATGCGCCGACTCGCGGTGTTCTCCTCCGGCTCCTTCAGCGTCCAGTCGGTCAGGGTCTTGACGACCTGCTTGGTCTGGTTGGACGAGTGGATGGCGGCCATCGAGCCCTCGTCGAAGTCGAAGTCCTCGGGGTAGACGATGACGTCGACGTCCGGGACGTGCCCGAGCTCGCGCAGCTCGAGCGGGGAGAACTTGACCTGGGCCGGGCCGCGGCGTGCGAACAGGTGCACGTCGGTGACCGGCGAGGCCTTGAGGAGGTCGTAGACGTTGGCCGGGACCTCGGTGGGCAGCAGGTCGTCGGCGTGCTTGGCCAGGATGCGGGCCACGTCGAGCGCCACGTTGCCGGCGCCGAGGACGGCGACGTGCTGTGCCTCCAGCGGCCACGTGCGCGGGACGTCCGGGTGCCCGTCGTACCAGGACACGAAGTCCGCGGCGCCGTAGGAGCCCTCGAGGTCGATGCCCGGGACCGGCAGCGCGGCGTCGCGGATGGAGCCCGTCGAGAAGATGACGGCGTCGTAGAACTGGCGCAGGTCGTCCAGCTTGAGGTCCGTGCCGTAGTCGACGTTGGCGAGCAGGCGGATGTCGCCGCGCTCCAGCACCTTCTGCAGGGCGACGATGATCTGCTTGATGCGGGGGTGGTCCGGCGCGACGCCGTAGCGCACGAGGCCGAACGGCGCGGGCAGGCGCTCGAAGAGGTCGATGCTGACGTCGAGGTCGGTCTTCGACAGGATGTCGGCGGCGTAGATGCCGGCCGGGCCTGCGCCGACGACGGCCACTCGCAGAGTCGGGGTGCTCACGGGACGCGGGTGCCTTCCGATCAGGGGAGCCCTACGGGCTGGTGCATCACGCCGGGTCCCGGCGAAGGCCAGGCACGACCGACGGCACCGTGCAGGACTGTGCTCAGGGCCAGTGTAGGACCGGCCGTGAGGCTGACCTTCCTTGCGCGCCAGCATCTGGACACCCGTGAGACGGCGGGAGGGGTGGCGCCGCACACCTCCACGCGCTCGACGCCACCCCCGTTCGCGGTCCCGGGTGTCGTCCCCGACGGAGGGGACGACACCCGGAACGTCCTAGCCGCGCCAGGTGTCGGTCAGGGTGAGGACCCCGCTGGCCGGCACCGTCGCGGTGCGGTTGGACCCGGACTCCCAGGTCACCGCACCGTTCGACTCCTTGCGCACGTACTTGTACTGGACCACCGTCCCGGCCGGCAGGGACACGCTCGCCCGCCAGACCGGGTAGGTGGCCGACGACAGCGCGATCGCGCTCGCCGGGTTCCAGCTGCCCAGCTCCGCCCGGTCACCCACGACGAAGATGTTCTGGCCCCACGAGGTCGTCGCGCTGACCCCGAAGGAGATCTGCGAGGCGCCCGTCGGCGTCGGCGTGGGCGTCGCGGTGGGCGTCGGCGTGGCCGTTCCCCCCGCGAGCTGACCGACGTGCAGGGCCACCGACCCGTTGGCCGGGACCGTGAACGTCGCCGAGCCGCCCGAGGCCACGGTGACCGTGGTGCCCGAGCAGCCGCCGCTCGTGGAGGCCCCGCTGATCACGTCGCAGTACCGGCCTGCCGGCAGGGACGTCTGGAACATGCGCTCCAGCGCCGAGCCGTTGCGGTTGATCGCCACGTACCCGAGCGACCCCCGCCCGTACGCCAGCCGGCCGCCGTCGCTCCAGACGTTGGTCAGGGCCGCGGTGCCGACGGTGTTGCGGAAGCCGACCATGTGCGCGGTCTCGTTCCAGCGGTGCGCGCAGGTCCAGGTGCCCTGGCCGCAGACGGCGTCGTTCACCTTGCCGTTGCTCTGCTGCGGCGCCCCGGCGTCGTTGTTGCTGAACGCGTAGCCGGAGTACACCGTCGGCCAGCCGTACGGGTAGCTGAGCGCGAACACGTTGGCCAGGCGGTAGTCCGAGCCGTTCTTGTAGCTGAGGGTCTCGCCGTTGCGCTCGGTGTCGTGGTTGTCGACGAACACCGCGGCCTTGTCGGTCGGCAGCAGCCAGGACTGGTCCTTGAGGCCGCCGAGCGAGGAGAGGTTCCCGCTCTGGAACACCGACTTGAGATTCCTGGAGTAGTTGAACTCGTTGGAGTCGCCCGAGCCGAAGTACTCGGCGGGCTGGATGGGCTCGCCGCCGCCGGCGATCACCTCGTGCTCGATGTACACGCTCTGGTCGGTCAGCTTGCCCCGGATCGCCTCGAGATCCCCCGCCGCGATGTGCTTGGAGGCGTCGACCCGGAACCCGCGGACGCCGAGCGAGATGAGGTCGTTGAGGTAGGCCGCGATCTCCGACCGGACGTAGTCGCTGCCCGTGTCGAGGTCCTGCAGCGAGACCAGCCGGCAGTTCTGCACCTGGTAGCGGTCGTTGTAGTTGCTGATGTTGGTCTTGCAGCTGTGGAAGTCCTGGGGTCCGTAGCCGCCCTCGGGGCCGGGGTACCGCTCCTCGGAGTAGGGCGTGCCCGCCCAGCCGGTGCCGGCGCTGGTCTGGCCCGACATGTGGTTGACGACGACGTCCGTGATGACCGAGACACCGGCTGCGCGGCAGCTGTCGATCATGGCCTTGTACTCGGCGCGGGTGCCCAGCTTCGAGGCGACCTTGTAGCTGACCGGCTGGTAGGACGTCCACCACTGGCCGGAGAGCACGACGTGCTCGTTGGGCGGGGACGTCTGGACGTAGCCGTAGCCGGCGGGGCCCAGCTGGGTGGTGCACTCCTGCGCGATCGCGTTCCAGGTCCACTGGAAGAGGTTCGCGGCGGGTCGCATGGTGGCGGGCGCCGCGGTGGCGGTCTGGGCGGCGGTCAGTCCGGCGGCGGTGAGACCGGCCAGGGACAGGACCGCGGCGAGCAGGGCGCCGAGCGCGGCTCGGCGTGGGCGGGTGGATGGGGTCGACACGTGGTGCACTCCTCGCGGTGGGGCCGACGTCGTCGTCGGGCCGCTCGCGGTCATCGCATCGTCGCGATGACCGGCCTGCCTCCGCACGACGCGCACCGGGTGGTGGCGGGGCGCGGCACTGCGGGTGGGACCGGCTGACCGGTCCCGGAGGAGGTGTGCCGACCGCCGGGATCCCCGGCGGAAGGCGCGCTGTACCGGCACCGCGGGGACCTGCAACGGGCCCTGCAACGCCGATGAAAGTTGCTGCAACCGGACACTAGGGGAGGTGTCACCCGCCGTCAACCGGGGACCTTAGGCTCGTCGGGTGCCCGACTCCCCGACCGCCGACCGCGCAGTCTCCGCACCTCTGGACGGTCTCGGCCTCGCGACGGGCGTCGGCGCGTACGTCCTGTGGGGCGTGCTCCCGCTGTACTTCCCGCTGCTGCAGCCGGCCGGCGCGGTCGAGATCATCGCGCACCGCGTCGTCTGGTCCCTGCTGTTCTGCCTGGTCCTGCTCGCCGCCACACGGACGTGGCGCGCGTTCGTCACCGCGCTGCGCAACCGCCGCACCCTCGGGGTGCTGTCGCTCGCCGCGGTTCTCCTGGCGATCAACTGGCTGGTCTTCGTGTTCGGCATCCTCACCGACCGCGTCGTCGACGCCGCGCTCGGCTACTACATCAACCCGCTGGTCACCGTCACGCTCGCCGTCGTCGTGCTGCGCGAGCGGCTGCGGCCCGTGCAGTGGGTGGCCCTCGGGTTCGGCGCCGCCGCCGTCGTGGTCATCACCGCGGGCTACGGCAAGCTCCCCTGGATCGCCCTGGTGCTCGCGCTGACCTTCGGGTTCTACGGCCTCATCAAGAACCGCGTCGGCCGCACGGTCGGGGCCGTGCCCGGGCTCGCCGTCGAGACCCTCGTCCTGGCCCCGCTGGCGCTCGCGTACCTGGTCTGGATGAGCGCGGTCGGCCAGGGGACGTTCGAGACCGAGGGAGCCGCGCACGCGCTGATCCTCGCGTCGTCCGGCGTCGTCACCGCCATCCCGCTGCTCCTCTTCAACTCCGCCGCACGGCGGCTGCCCCTGGCCATGCTCGGGCTGCTGCAGTACATCGCCCCGACCCTGCAGCTGCTCATCGGGGTCCTGGTCCTGCACGAGCAGATGCCCGCCGCCCGGTGGTGGGGCTTCGCGCTGGTGTGGACGGCGCTCGGCATCCTCACGGTCGACGGGATCCGGAACAGCCGGGCGCAGCGGCTGAGCCGACGCGCGGCCGCGGTCAGCGCGGGCTGAGCGTCGCGTCGAGGACGATCGCCGTGACGTTGTCGTGGCCACCGGCGGCCAGCGCGGCCGCGACCAGGCGGTCCGCGGCGGACTGCGCCTCGTCCTCGGCCCGCAGCTCGGCCTCGATCCGGGCGTCGGACAGCTCGTCGGTCAGCCCGTCCGAGCACACCAGCATGCGGTCCCCCGGGCTCACCGGGAGCAGCCAGACGTCCGGCTCCACGTCGGACGCACCACCGCCGAGCACGCGCGTCACCACGTTCCGGCGCGGGTGGTGCTGCGCGTCCGCCGCGGCGACGAGGCCACGCTCGACCAGCTCCGCCACCTCCGAGTGGTCCCGGGTCACCTGCTCGAGCACGCCCCCGGCCATCCGGTAGGTGCGCGAGTCGCCCACGTTCAGCACGAGCCAGCACGGAGTCTCTCCGTGCGAGGTCACCACGACACCGGACACGGTCGTGCCGGGCCGACGGCCGGTGACCGACGGGAGGCCCCTGACCGCCGTGTGCGCCGACCGGACGAACGACCGGACGTCCTCGGGGGTCGGCGTCCCGGCACCCAGCCCGCGCAACGCGTCGATGGCCGTCCGGCTGGCCACCTCGCCGGCCTCGTGACCGCCCATCCCGTCCGCGACGAGGTACAGGCCGTCGGACACCCAGACGGAGTCCTCGTTGCGCACTCGTCGGGCAGTCTCCGTGGCGACGCCGACACGGAGGATCACGCGGGAGTCAGTCATCGCGTGGTGCTCCGGTGCGTCATCGGCGTCCTTCGGATGCGTCGGGCATGGGCAGCCCGACGTGAGTCGACGGTCAGCATAGCCAGTCGGACCGGCCGCGACGCCCCGGTGCAGGACACCCATGACCTGCAGCGTTCACCGGGCGAACCGGACAGCCGATGTCGGTGGGATCGCGGTCCGTCGCCGTCAGGCGGCGCGGTCCACCAGGGCGTCGGCGAACGAGACCAGGGCGTCCTTGACCGGCCCCGCGGGCAGCGGGTCCAGCTCACGGACGGCAGCCTGGGCCAGCGCGACGGCCCGCGCGCGCGTGTCCGCCACCACGGGGTGCACCCGCAGCGCGGCGACCGCGGCAGCCAGGTCGTCGTCACCCGAGAGGTCTCCGTCCAGCAGGGCGACCAGGCGGCGGTCCTCGTCGGACGACCCCTCCTGCGCGGCGCGGGCCCGCAGGAGGAGCGCCGGCATCGTCGGCACGCGCTCCCGCAGGTCCGTGCCGGGGGTCTTGCCGGTGACGTCGCCGTCCGAGGTGAGGTCGATGACGTCGTCCGCCAGCTGGAACGCGACGCCGATCTTCTCCCCGAACCCCGTCACGGTGGCGACGACGTCCGGGCGGCAGCCCGCGAACATCKCACCGAACCGGGCCGACGTGGCGATGAGCGACGCGGTCTTGTCCGCGAGCACCTGCAGGTAGTGGGCCACCTTGTCGTCCTCGGGACGGGGGCCGACGGTCTCGTGCAGCTGGCCCAGGCACAGCCGCTCGAACGTGGCGGCCTGGATCCGGACCGCGTCGGGCCCGAGACCGGCGACCGTCGCCGACGCCCGCGCGAACAGCAGGTCCCCGGTGAGGATCGCGACCGAGTTGCCCCACACCTCGTGGGCCGCCGGGGCTCCACGGCGCAGCGGCGCGGAGTCCATGACGTCGTCGTGGTACAGCGTGGCCAGGTGCGTCAGCTCCACGACGACCGCGGCGTCGACGACCTCCCGACGGGACCCGTCGCCCAGCTCGGCGGCGAGCAGCGTCAGCAGCGGACGGAGGCGCTTGCCACCGGCGTTGACCAGGTGCCGTGAGGCGTCGTCGGCCAGCGGGTCCACGTTGGTCACCGCGTCGCGCAGACGCTCCTCGACCAGTGCGAGCCGCACGGCCAGCCGGTCGGCCAGATCAGGGTCGGCCAGCGGGAAGGCCGTCGACGAAGTCACGGCTAGAACCTATCCCGGCGCAGCGATCCCGCCGGACAGGCGTGCGTCACGGCAGGAATGTCGCCACGGACGCGATGAGGTCGAGCACCGGGGACGGGAACACGCCGAGCACGATCGTCACGAGCGCGCACACCGTGATCGCGACCACCGCGAAGCCCTCGGTGCCGACCACCGTCGTCGTGACGGTCGAGCGCGTCAGCACGACGGGCTCCGCCTCGACGGCGACGGCCGAGTCACCGGCCAGGGCGAACCCGTCGGCCGACGGAGCCAGTGCCGCCACGGTGGTGCCCTCGTCGTCGGCGCCCGTGGGCTCCGTGAAGAACATCAGCACGATGATCCGCACGTAGAAGAACACGGCCACGGACGACGCCAGCACGCCGATGAGGGCCAGCGGCCACGCCCCGCCCTCGACCGCGGCGGAGAACACGGAGAACTTCCCCGCGAAGCCGGCGGTCAGCGGGATGCCCGCGAACGAGAGGAGGAACAGCCCGAACGTCAGCGCGAGCAGCGGGTGCGTCCGGCCGAGACCGGCCCACTGCGACAGGTGCGTCGCCTCGCCGAGGATCGCGCTCTGCCCGCCGGCCCCGTCGGCGCGGCCGGCGCGCTCCCGCACCAGCCAGACGATGCCGAACGCCCCGACGGTCGCCGCCCCGTAGACCAGCAGGTAGAACAGCACCGCGACGATGCCGGCCTGGTTCAGCGCGATGATGCCGGTCAGGATGAACCCGGCGTGCGCGATCGAGGAGTAGCCCAGGACACGCTTCATGTCCGTCTGAACGAGGGCCGCGACCGTGCCGACGACCATCGTGAGGATGGCCACCGTCCACAGCAGGACGCCGAGGTCCCACGCCAGACCGGGCAGCATCGTGTAGACGATCCGCAGCAGCGCACCGAACGCCGCCGCCTTGGTGCACGCCGCCATGAACCCGGTGATCGGCGTCGGGGCGCCCTGGTACACGTCGGGCGTCCACGTGTGGAACGGCACCGCGCCCACCTTGAACAGCAGCCCGGACAGGATCAGCACCGAGCCGACCAGCAGCAGGCTGTCCAGACCGCCCGGGACCTGCGTGGCCTCCGCGATGTCCGAGTACCGCAACGAGCCCGAGTAGCCGTAGACCAGGGCGATGCCRAAGAGCAGCAGCGCCGAGGAGAACGCCCCGAGCAGGAAGTACTTCATCGACGCCTCCTGCGAGAGCAGGCGCCGGCGACGGGCCATGCCCGTGAGCAGGTAGAGCGGCAGGGAGAGCACCTCGAGCGCGACGAAGAGCGTCAGCAGGTCACCCGTGGCCGGGAAGATCAGCATGCCGCCGGTCGCGAAGAGCACCAGCGGGTAGATCTCCGTCTGCTGCACCCCCTTGCGGCGCGCGGCCTCCTCGTAGTCGGAGCCCGGCACGGCGGCGGCGTTGGGGGCGAAAGCGTCCTCCCCGGTCTCCGTCCGGTCCGCGATGATCAGCAGCGAGATCAGCGCCAGCAGCGCGATCGTGGCCTGCAGGACCAGCGTGGGTCCGTCGACGAGCAGGGAACCGCCGAGCACGACGGTGCCGCCGGTCTCCTCGACGCCGTTCCACAGCGCCGCGACCGCGATGACGGCCCCGGCGAGCGCGGCGACCGCGATGGTCAGCTGCACCGTGCGGCGGACCCGGGCGGGGACGAACGCCTCGACCAGGACGCCGACCACGGCGGCGAGCAGCACGATGATGACGGGGCTCAGTGCCGCCCAGTCGACCGTCGGTGCGACGAACTCGGTCACTGGTCGCTCCCTTCCTCAGAAGCTGCTGCGGTGGCGGGCACGTCCTGGACCCCCACCTGCTCGAGCGTGACGCTCGCCGGAGGTCGGACCAGGTCGAGCGCCGGACCGGGGACGAAGCCGAACACGATCATCAGGGCGAGCAGCGGTGCGACGACCCACCGCTCCCGGGTGCTCGCGTCGACCATGCCGGCCAGCTCKGGGCGCTCGGGGCCGGTGAACATGCGCTGGTAGGTCCACAGGACGTAGATCGCGGCGAGGACGACACCCAGGCTGGACACGATCGCGGCGGCGGGGTGCCGGGCGAAGGTGCCGACGATCACCAGGAACTCGCTGACGAACGTCGACAGGCCGGGCAGCGACAGCGCCGACAGGCCTGCGACGAGGAACGTCCCCGCGAGCACCGGCACGATCTTCTGCAGCCCGCCGAAGTCGGCGATCTGCTGCGACCCCCGGCGTGCGACCAGGAACCCGGCGATGAGGAACAGCGCGGCGGTCGAGAGGCCGTGGTTGACCATGTAGAACGACGAGCCGGCGATCGACGTCGACGTGAACGCGAAGATGCCCAGCACGATGAACCCGAAGTGCGACACCGACGTGTACGCGATGAGCCGCATGAGGTCCTTCTGCCCGATGGCCAGCAGCGCCCCGTACAGGATCGAGATGACGGCCAGCACGATGACCACGGGCGCGGCCCAGCGGGACGCGTTCGGGAACAGCGGCAGGCACAGCGTGAGCATCCCGAACGTGCCGACCTTGTCCAGCACGCCGACCAGCAGCGTCGAGGTCCCCGCAGGGGCCTGCTGCGCGGCGTCCGGCAGCCAGGTGTGCACCGGGAACATCGGCGCCTTGATGGCGAACGCCAGGAAGAACGCGCAGAACATGAGCTTCTCGGCGGTGGGGTCCAGCGTGAGGCCGGTGAGGTTCTCCGTGAGGAAGCCCTGCGGTCCGCCCGGTCCCTGCAGGTACAGGGCGATGACGGCGACCAGCATGATCAGGCCGCCGGTCAGCGAGTACAGCAGGAACTTGACGGCCGCGTAGCGCCGCTGCGCCCCGCCGAACAGGCCGATCATGAAGTAGACCGGGATGAGCATGGCCTCGAACAGGACGTAGAAGAAGAACACGTCCCGGGCCGCGAACACGGCGACGATGAACGCCTCGAGCAGCAGCACGAGCGCGAGGTACCGGCGCAGCTGGTCGGTGGGCACCGTGAGGCTGCCCTGCTCGCGCCACGCGGCCAGGACCACTAGCGGCACGATCAGCACCGACATGAGCACGAGGATCAGCCCCACGCCGTCGACGCCGACCGCGTAGGACACCCCGAAGGCGGGGATCCAGCCGTGCACCTCGAGGAGCTGGACCGCTCCCGCGTCGGCGACGTCGAACGCCGTGAGCGCCGCGACACCGAGCAGCAGCTCGAGCAGGGAGACGCCGAGCGCGACGGCTCGGGCGCGTCCGGCAGGGACCACCCACAGCGCCGCCGCACCCAGCAGGGGCAGGACGATCAGGGCGGTCAGCCAGGGGAAGGAGGACGACATCACTCAGTGCTCCTTCAGCTCTGCACGAGCAGGACGACGACGACGAGGACGACCAGCCCGAGCAGCATCGAGGCGGCATACGACCGGACGTACCCGGTCTGCAGGCGCCGCACCCAGCCGCCCAGCAGGACCGTGGACAGCCCGACACCGGTGACGGTGCCGTCGATCACGGTCCGGTCGGCGTACACGAGCGAGCGTGTGAGCGCCTGACCGGGCTCCACCAGGGCGATGTCGTTCACCGAGTCCTGGTAGAGGTCGACACGCGCCGCGCGGGTGAGCGCCGTGCCGACCGGGGGCACGACGGGCACCTGCGACACCGCGTACCGGCGCCAGGCGATGACGACGCCGAGGACGACGAGCGCGAGCGTGAGGACCGTCAGCACCCAGATGGGCAGCACCGGCTCCTCGTGCTCCGGATGCCCGAGCACCGGCGCCAGCCACTCCACGAACCGGCCCCCGGAGTTGAGGAAGAATCCGAGTCCGACGGAGCCGACGGCCAGGACGATCATGGGCCCGGTCATGAGCTTCGGGGACTCGTGCGGGTGCTGCGCCGAGCCGTCGCGCTTGGTGGACCAGCGGCGCTCGCCCTCGAACGTCATGAAGAACAGGCGGGACATGTAGAACGCCGTGATCCCGGCCGCCAGCATGGTGATGCTGCCGAACACCCACGCCCGCCACGGTGCGCCGTCGACCGGCACGAACGCGGCCTCGATGATCTTGTCCTTGCTGAAGAACCCGGAGAACGGCGGGACGCCGATGATGGCCAGCCAGCCGGCCATGAACGTCAGCCACGTGATCGTCATGTACCGCGCGAGCCCGCCGAACCGGCGCATGTTCACCTGGTCGTCCATGCCGTGCATGACGGACCCGGCGCCGAGGAACATGCCGGCCTTGAAGAAGCCGTGCGTGAGCAGGTGGAAGATCGCGAACGCGTACCCGACAGGGCCCAGGCCGGCGGCCAGGATCATGTAGCCGATCTGCGACATCGTCGAGGCGGCCAGCGCCTTCTTGATGTCGTCCTTCGCGCAGCCGACGATCGCCCCGAAGAGCAGGGTGATCGCGCCCACGATGACGACGACCAGCTGGGCCGTCGGGGCCGCGTCGAACAGCGGCGCGGACCGGACGATCAGGTAGACGCCGGCGGTGACCATGGTCGCGGCGTGGATGAGCGCGGAGACCGGCGTCGGGCCCGCCATCGCGTCGCCGAGCCACGACTGCAGCGGGAACTGCGCCGACTTGCCGCAGGCGGCCAGCAGGAGCATGAGCCCGATCGCCGTGAGCGTGCCCTCACTGGCGCTGCCGTCCGCTCCGCTCAGCACGGTCCCGAAGTCCACCGCACCGAAGGTCGCGAACATGATCCCGAGGGCGATGATCAGGCCCAGGTCACCGATGCGGTTGGCGACGAACGCCTTCTTCGCGGCGACCGCGTACTCGGTGTTGTAGTTCCAGAACCCGATGAGCAGGTACGACGCCAGACCGACACCCTCCCAGCCGACGAACAGCAGCAGGTAGCTGTCGGCCAGCACGAGGATGAGCATCGCCGCGACGAACAGGTTGAGGTACGCGAAGAACCGCCGGCGGTCGACGTCGTGGTCCATGTAGGCCACGGCGTAGATGTGGATCAGCGTGCCGACGAACGTCACCAGCAGCACGAACGTCAGCGACAGCGGGTCCAGCCGCATGCCCGCGTCGAGCTGGAACGCGCCCGCGTCGATCCAGGTGCCCAGGGACACGTCGATCACCCGCGAGTCCGCGGAGCGCTGCAGCATCGCGACGAACACGATCGCGGCGACGACGAACGAGGCGGCCGACGCGAGCACGCCGAGCCAGTGGCCCCACTTGTCGGAGCGCCGGCCGGCGAGCAGCAGCACCGCGGCGCTGAGCAGCGGGAGGCCGACCAGCAGCGGCGCGACGAGCAGCACGCCCGCGCGCACCGTCTCAGAGGCAGGCGAGAAGCTGTCTGTGTACATGCCAGACGGCAGGCTCGCAGCCAGAGTTGTCAGGGTGTGCACGTCGCCGCCCTCAGCTCTTCAACAGGTTGATGTCGTCGACCGAGGCCGAGCGGCGGGTGCGGAAGATGGCCACGATGATCGCGAGCCCGACGACGACCTCGGCGGCGGCCACGACCATCACGAAGAACGCGAGCACCTGGCCCGTCAGGTCACCGTGGATCCGAGCGAACGTCACGAGCATGAGGTTCGTGGCGTTGAGCATGAGCTCGACGCCCATGAACACGATGATCGCGTTCCTGCGCAGCAGGACGGTCGTCGCGCCGATCGAGAACAGGAGCGTCGAGAGGACGAGGTAGTGGGTGAGGCTCACTTGCCGTCCTCCTGTCCGACGACGCCCGCGGCGCCGGTCGACGGGCCGTCCTGGCCGGTGTCCGTCACGGCGGCCCCGAGGTCGGGCGCGTTCACCGCGGCCCCCTCGGGTGCGGCCTGGGGCGGCGGGTTGCCACGGACCTGGGACACCCCCGCGAGCACCCGCTCCGTGCGTGCCGCGAACTCCTCGGCGTCGGCCTCCTGCCCGCGCACGCGCAGCACGCGCGGGACCGAGCTCTCGAGCGGCTGACCGTCCGGCCCGAGCGCCGGCACGTCCATGGCGTTGTGCCGTGCGTACACGCCCGGCGCCGGGAGCGGCGTCAGGGTCGCGCCGGCCGCGACGCGGGCGTCGGCACGCTCCCTCTGACCGACGCGCGGGGTGAGCCGCTGGCGGTGCGTCAGGACGAGAGCACCGAGCGCCGCCGTGACCAGCAGCGCGCCGACGACCTCGAACGCGAACACGTACTGGCCGAAGATGATGTGTGCGACCCCGGTCGGGTTGTTGTCGACCGCCTCACCGGCAAGCCCGACCGGCTTGCCGTAGGTGGCGCGGCCGACCACGCCGACGAGCACCACCGCGAGGCCGATGCCGGCCAGCAGCCCGATCCAGCGCTGCCCGCGAATGGTCTCCACCAGCGAGTCCGAGCTGTCGACGCCGACGAGCATGAGGACGAACAGGAAGAGCATCATCACGGCGCCGGTGTAGACGACCACCTGGACGACCCCGAGGAACACCGCGTCCTGTGCGACGTAGAGGAACGCGAGCGAGATCATCACGACGATCACGGCGAGAGCGGCGTGCACCGCCTTCTTGGCGAACAGCAGGCCGAGCGCGGCGAGCACCATGATCGGCCCGAGCGTCCAGAACAGCACGGCCTCGGCGGTGGTCGTCTCCCCCGTCTCCAGCAGCGTCGTCGCGAGCGCGCTCATCGGGTGCCCTGCTTCGTGGCGCCCGCCACGGTCGCCGCCATCACGGCCGCCGTCGGGCCCGGCACGTTCGCCGCGTCCAGACCGGCACCGCCGGGCAGCGTCGGGTCGTCCGGCCGGTGCTCCTTGACCCACGCGGTCTGCGCGGGCGTGGAGCCCGTGACCTCGCCGCGGTAGTAGTCGGTGTCGGTGGTGCCCTCGACCATCGGGTGCGGCGCCTGGAGCATCCCGCTGCGCAGCGGGGCGAGCAGGTCCTGCTTCTCCCAGATCATCCCGGCGCGCGTCGGACCGGCGAGCTCGTACTCGTTGGTCATGGTCAGCGCGCGGGTCGGGCACGCCTCGATGCACAGGCCGCAGAAGATGCAGCGCAGGTAGTTGATCTGGTACACGCTGCCGTACCGCTCCCCCGGCGAGCGCTGGTTGTCGGGGGTGTTGTCCGCACCCTCGACGTAGATCGCGTCCGCGGGGCACGCCCAGGCGCACAGCTCGCAGCCGATGCACTTCTCCAGGCCGTCGGCGTACCGGTTGAGCTGGTGGCGCCCGTGGTACCGGGGCTTGGCCGGCACCTTCTCCGACGGGTACTGCTCGGTCACCGTCGGCCGGAACATGTTCGACAACGTGACGCCGAACCCGCCCACGGGCGCGAGGAACTCCGACACGGCACCGCGCGGCTCGATGAGCGACGTGTAGCCCTCCGGCTCGGGCGCGGCGACCTCGCCCTTCCGGGGACGCGGCGCCACGGCCTTGCCCTGGGCGGGCGTCTGCGCGGCCGGCTTGCGGACGGGCTTGCGCTGGTCAGCCACCGTGCACCTCCTGGGTGACCTGGGGGGTCGTCTGGTTCTCGGCGTCCGGGGCTGCCGCGGCTGCCCGCTGCTTGCGCGGCGAGGGCGGGAGGACCTGCCCCGGCAGCGGCGGGACGGGGTAGCCCCCGGCGTAGGGGTCGTACACCTGGGGACCGGGTGGTCGCTTCGGCGCGGCGGGCTGCTTCTTCTCCGGCACGAGGAACGAGATCACGAGCCCGACGAGCACGACGCCCGCGAGCACGAAGAGCACGGAACGCAGCTCCAGGCCGGAGAACTGCCGCACGCCCTGCACGACCCCGACGGCGACCACCCAGATCAGGGCGGCCGGGATGAGCACCTTCCAGCCGATCTTCATGAACTGGTCGTACCGGAACCGCAGGACGGACCCGCGGATCCACACGAAGACGAACATGAGCGCCCAGAGCTTGGCCAGGAACCACAGGACCGGCCACCAGCCCTCGTTGAACATGCCGTCGTTGATCGCGGAGATCGGCCACGGGGCACGCCACCCGCCGAGGAACAGCGTCGTGGCGACGGCCGAGACGTTCAGCATGTTGATGTACTCGGCGAGGAAGAACCACGCGAACTTCATCGACGAGTACTCGGTCATGTACCCGGACACCAGCTCGCCCTCGGCCTCCGGGAGGTCGAACGGCAGGCGGTTGGTCTCCCCGACCATCGAGATGATGTAGATGACGAACGCGGGCAGCAGCGGCAGGAACCACCACACCGCGGTCTGCGACGTGACGATCTGCGACGTCGACATGGACCCGGCCAGGATGAAGACGCTGACCAGCGACAGGCCCATCGCGAGCTCGTAGGAGATGACCTGCGCGGTGGAGCGCACGGCGCCCAGCAGCGGGTACGTGGACCCGGACGACCAGCCGCCGAGCACGATCCCGTACACGCCCACGGACGCGCAGGCGAGGATGTAGAGCACCGCGACGGGGAAGTCGGTGAGCTGCAGCGGCGTGATGATGCCGAACAGGTCGACCGACGGCCCGAACGGGATGACCGCGAACGTCAGCAGCGAGCAGAACACCGCGATCATGGGCGCGACGATGTAGACCAGCTTGTCCGCCGCCTTGACCGTCATGTCCTCCTTGACCAGGAGCTTCATGGCGTCGGCGAGCGACTGGAGCAGGCCGAAGGGTCCGTGCACGTTCGGGCCGGGCCGCACCTGCATGCGGGCGACGACCTTGCGCTCGAACCAGATGGCGATGAGCACGCTGGTCAGCAGGAACACGACGATGGCGACGGCCTTGATCAGCCAGATCCACCAGGTGTCGTTGCTGAAGTCGGCGGTCACCGGGGCCACAGCCGCGGCCGACAGGGGGATCATGCGCGGGCCTCCAGGTGTCGCGGACCTGCGGTGAGGCGGACGAGGTCGCCCCCGTCGGCGTGCAGCGCGTCGCGGACACCCGCGCCGACGGCGTTCGTCGGCAGCCACACCACGTGGTCCGGCATGTCCGTGACCACGGCGGGCAGCGTCAGCGTGCCCGCGTCGGTGGACACGCTCAGGCTGCCGCCGTCCTGCACCCCGACCGCCGCGGCCGTGCCGGCGGAGATGCGGGCGACGGGGCGCTTGGCGGTGCCCGCGAGGAACTGCTCGCCGGACTGCAGGCGACCGGCGTCGAGCAGCTGGTGCCAGGTGGCCAGCACGGCCGACCCGGCGGGCACCACAGGAGGCTCGGCGGCCGTCACGTCGGGGGCGCCGACGCGGGCGCCGTCCCAGCCGCCCAGCTGGTCGAGCTCGGCGTGCACGCGGTCGAGCGTCTGCAGCCCCAGGTCGACCCCGAGGGCGTCCGCCAGCCGGTCGAGCACGCGGTGGTCGGCCATGGCGTGCGAGGACAGGGCCTGCGGGAACGGGCGGGGTCGCCCCTCCCAGGTGACGAACGTGCCGGACTTCTCCGTCGGCGGGGCGACCGGGAAGACGACGTCCGCGCGGTCGGTCACCTCGGAGTGCCGGACCTCGAGCGAGACGAGGAACGAGACCCGGTCGAGCGCCTCACGGGCGATCGCCGGGTCGGGCAGGTCCGCGAGCTCGAGGCCGCCGACGACGAGGCCGCCGAGCAGTCCCGCGCGCGCCGCGGCGAGGATCTGCGTGGTGGACCGCCCCGGCTCGGCCGGCAGGTGCTCCACCCCCCAGGCGACCGCGAGGTCGACGCGTGCCGCGGAGTCCGCGACCGGGCGCCCGCCCGGCAGCAGGGACGGCAGCAGGCCCGCCTCGACGGCGGAGCGCTCACCGACGCGGCGCGGGACCCAGGCGAGCCGGGCACCGGTGCGCTGCGCGAGCCGCACGGCGGCCGAGAAGCCACCCGGAACCCCGGCGAGCCGCTCGCCGACCAGGACGAGAGCACCCGCGGAGCCCAGCAGCTCGGCCGCGTCCTGCAGCGACGGGTCGGTCCCGATGCCGTCGAGGATCTCGGTCTCGGTCCCCGGCGCCGCGGGCAGCAGAGTGCCCGACAGGCGCTCGAGGCCGCGGCTCGCCAGTGCGGCGATCGACAGCACGCGCAGCTTGCGCGAGACCACGGAGTCGCGGAGCCGCAGGAACGCGATCCCGGCCTCCTCCTCGGCCTCGAGCCCGACGAGCAGCACCGCGGGCGCGCGGTCGAGGTCCGCGAAGGTGACCTCCAGCGTGCGGCCGGCGACGTGGTGACCGAGGAAGGCCTCCTCCTCCGCCGAGTGCGGACGGGCACGGCCGTCGACGTCGTTGGTGCCGAGCGCCACGCGGGCGAACTTGCCGTACGCGTACGCGTCCTCGAGCGTGAGGCGACCACCGGGCAGGACCGCGACGCCGGTCGCGGTCTCGCGCGGGTCGTCCGGCTGCTGCGCGGCCCGCAGACCGGCGGCGGCCACGTCGAGCGCCTCGACCCAGCTGGCCGGCTCGAGCTCGCCGTCCGCGTTCCGCACGAGCGGGGTCGTGATGCGGTCCGGCGCGGACTGCCACGTGAACGCGAAGCGGTCCTTGTCGGTGATCCACTCCTGGTTGACCGTCGGGTCCTCACCGGCGAGCCGACGCAGCACGACGCCGCGACGGTGGTCGATCCGGATGGCCGACCCCTGCGAGTCGTGCTCGGCGACGCCGGGCGTGGAGACCAGGTCGAACGGCCGCGACCGGAACCGGTACGCCGCGCTGGTCAGGGCACCGACCGGGCAGATCTGCACGGTGTTGCCCGAGAAGTAGGACGCGAACGGGCGGCCGGAGGTGTCCTCGGCCGCGGCACCGAGCGGGGCGTCGCCGACGAAGCCGAGCACGGACGTGTCGAACGTGCCGATCTGCTGGTTGGCGCCGCGCTTCTGCAGGTCGATGAAGACGTCGCCCGCGATCTCCTCGGAGAACCGGGTGCAGCGCTGGCACAGGATGCAGCGCTCGCGGTCCAGCAGGATCTGCGTCGAGATCGCGATCGGCTTGGGGAACGTGCGCTTCACGTCGACGAACCGCGTGCTCGCGCGGCCGTTGCTCATCGCCTGGTTCTGCAGGGGGCACTCGCCGCCCTTGTCGCAGACCGGGCAGTCCAGCGGGTGGTTGATGAGCAGCAGCTCCATGACGCCGTGCTGGGCCTTGTCGGCCTCCGGCGACGTGTGCTGCGTCTTGACCTGCATGCCCGGGGTGGCCTCGAGCGTGCAGCTCGCCTGGGGCTTCGGCATCTTGGCCAGCTTGCCGTCGCGACCGGGGGCCCAGACCTCGACCAGGCACTGCCGGCAGGCGCCGGCGGGGGCGAGCAGGGGGTGGTCGCAGAAGCGCGGGATCTGGATGCCGAGCTCCTCGGCGGCGCGGATGACCAGGGTGCCCTTGGGCACGGCGGTCTCGATGCCGTCGACGGTGAAGGTGACCAGCTCACCCGCCGGCTCGGCCTGCGGGACCGGTGCGGCGGGGACGAGGGAGGTCGTCGGCCCGGAGGACAGGATCGTCATGCGTGCACCCCAGCGAGAACGGCGTTGTCGGACTTCGGCCGGTAGGAGAACAGGCTGCTGCGCTCCGGGGGGAACAGGATGTCCGCGGGCGTGTGCGTCCCGGCCTCGAACTCCGACCGGAAGTACTGCACCGCGGACGTGATCGGGCTGGTGGCACCGTCACCGAGCGCGCAGAACGCCTTGCCCAGGATGTTGTCGCACAGGTCCAGGAGCAGGTCGATGTCCGCGAGGGTGCCCTGCCCGGCCTCGATCCGCTGCAGCACCTGCGTCAGCCAGTACGTGCCCTCACGGCAGGGGGTGCACTTGCCGCACGACTCGTGCTTGTAGAACTCGGTCCACCGCGTCACCGCGCGGACCACCGAGGTCGTCTCGTCGAAGATCTGCAGCGCACGCGTGCCCAGCATCGAGCCCGCGGCGCCGACCGACTCGTAGTCGAGGGGGACGTCGAGGTGCTCGGCCGTGAAGATCGGCGTCGACGATCCCCCGGGGGTCCAGAACTTCAGCTCGTGGCCCTCGCGGATGCCGCCGGCCATCTCCAGCAGCTCGCGCAGCGTGATGCCCAGGGGCGCCTCGTACTGCCCAGGCCGCGTCACGTGCCCGGACAGGGAGAACAGCCCGTGGCCCGTCGAGCGCTCGGTGCCCATCGACTTGAACCAGTCCGCGCCGCCCTGGACGATGCCCGGCACCGACGCGATCGACTCGACGTTGTTCACCACGGTCGGCCGCGCGTACAGACCGGCGACCGCGGGGAACGGGGGCTTGAGCCGCGGCTGGCCGCGCAGGCCCTCGAGCGAGTCCAGCAGCGCCGTCTCCTCGCCGCAGATGTACGCACCCGCACCGGCGTGCAGCGTGATCTCCAGGTCGAAGCCGGAGCCCAGGATGTCGGTGCCGAGGAAGCCGGCGGCTCGCGCCTCCTCGATGGCCAGCAGCAGTCGGCGGTAGACGTGCAGGACCTCGCCGCGCACGTACAGGAACGCGTGGTGGCAGCCGATCGCGTAGCTCGTGATGATCATGCCCTCGATCAGGTGCTGCGGGCTGGCCATCATCAGGGGGATGTCCTTGCAGGTCCCCGGCTCGGACTCGTCCGCGTTGACCACCAGGTAGCGCGGTCCGCCGTCGGGTGCGGGCAGGAAGCCCCACTTCATGCCCGTCGGGAAGCCCGCTCCCCCGCGGCCGCGCAGGCCCGAGTCCTTGACCATGGTGACCACGTCGGCCGCCTGCATGCCCAGCGCACGACGCAGGCCGCGGTAGCCGCCCGCATCCTCGTACGACGCGAGCGACCAGGAGCGGTCGGCGTCCCACGTGTCCGTGAGGACCGGGGTGAGGGTCGTCGCCATCACGACTCCTTCGCGTCGTCGGTGGACTGCTTCTTCTGCTCGGCCGCCGGCGAGACGTCCGCCGGGGTGGTGGCCGGACGCTCCGCGCTCGACTGCTCCTCGCCGACGCCCGGCGCGGTGGCACCCACCGGCGCTGCCGACGTCGACACGCCCGGGAACTCCGGCGCGGTCCAGCCCTCGGCGCGCGCCAGCTCGACACCACGCAGCGTCGGCACACCGGCGCCGACGCCCTCGTCGGCCCGTCCGTCACCGAAGCCGGCCAGGACGCGGGACATCTCCTTGAAGGAGCAGACGCTGTCCGCCCCGCGCGTCGGCACGACCGGCTTGCCCGCGGTGAGGTCGTCGGCGAGCTGGCGGGCGCTGTCCGGGGTCTGGTTGTCGAAGAACTCCCAGTTGACCATCACGACCGGCGCGTAGTCGCAGGCCGCGTTGCACTCGACGCGCTCCAGCGTGATGACCCCGTCGTCGGTGGTCTCGTCGTGCCCCACGCCCAGGTGGTCCGAGAGGTCCTCCCAGATGGCGTCGCCGCCCATGATCGCGCAGAGCGTGTTGGTGCAGACGCCGACCGTGTACGTGCCGTTCGGGTGCCTCTTGTACTGCGTGTAGAACGTCGCGACCGCGGACACCTCCGCGGTGGACAGGCCCAGGTGGGCCGCGCAGAACGCGATCCCCCGCGGGCTGACGTAGCCGTCCTCCGACTGCACCAGGTGCAGCATCGGCAGCAGGGCCGAGCGCGCCTGCGGGTAGCGGGCGACGATCAGGTCCGAGTCCGCGGTGAGGCGCGCGTGCGTCTCGGCGTCGTAGGAGGTCTTGTGAGTCCGGCTGGTCTCGATGCTCATCGGTCCACCCCTCCCAGCACCGGGTCGAGGGACGCGACGGCGACGACGACGTCGGCCACCTGCCCGCCCTCGCACATGATCGACGTGGCCTGCAGGTTGTTGAACGACGGGTCCCGGAAGTGCGCGCGGTACGGCCGCGTCCCCCCGTCGGACACCAGGTGCACGCCCAGCTCGCCGCGCGGGTGCTCGACGGTCTGGAACACCTGGCCGGCCGGCACGCGGAAGCCCTCGGTCACCAGCTTGAAGTGGTGGATCAGGGCTTCCATCGAGGTGCCCATGATCTCCCGGATGTGGTCCAGCGAGTTGCCCATGCCGTCGGAGCCGATGGCCATCTGCGCAGGCCAGGCCACCTTCTTGTCCTCGACCATGACCGGCCCGGGACCCATCTTCTGGAGGCGGTCCAGGGTCTGCTCGACGATCTTCATGGATTGGTAGCACTCCTCGACGCGGAGCACGAGGCGGCCCCAGGAGTCCGCCGACTGGGCGACCGGGACGTCGAAGTCGTAGGTCTCGTAGCCGCAGTACGGGTTCGCCTTGCGCACGTCGTACGGCAGGCCCGCCGACCGGAGCACCGGACCCGTGACGCCCAGCGCCATGCACCCCGACAGGCCCAGGTAGCCGACGTCCTTGAGGCGCAGGTGCAGGATCGGGTTGGCCATCATGAGGTCTTCGAGCTGCTTGAAGTAGTGCCGCACGAGCACCAGCGACTCGCGGATGGTGTCGATAGCACCCGGCGGGATGTCCTGGGCGACACCGCCCGGGCGGATGTACGCGTGGTTCATGCGCAGGCCCGTGATCAGCTCGAAGATCTTGAGGATCTCCTCGCGGGCCGTGAAGCCCACGGTCATGATCGTCGTCGCACCCAGCTCGTTGCCGCCCGTGGCCAGGCAGACCAGGTGCGACGTGATCCGGTTGAGCTCCATCATCAGCACGCGGATGACCGTGGCCCGCTCGGGCACGTCGTCGGTGATGCCGAGCAGCTTCTCGACCGCCAGGCAGTACGCGGCCTCCTGGAACAGCGGCGCGACGTAGTCCATGCGCGTGCAGAAGGTCACGCCCTGGGTCCAGGTGCGGAACTCCATGTTCTTCTCGATGCCGGTGTGCAGGTAGCCGATGCCCGCGCGGGCCTCGGTGACCGTCTCGCCGTCGATCTCGAGCATGAGCCGGAGCACGCCGTGGGTCGACGGGTGCTGCGGCCCCATGTTGACGACGATCCGCTCCTCGCCGAGGCGGGCAGCCTCCTCGGCGATCTCGGACCAGTCGCCGCCCGACGCCTCGAAGGACGGGACGCCCTCGGCGTCCGCGTCGACCACGTGGGCCGTGCTGTGAGGTGTCTGGGTGGTCATCGGTACGACCTCCGCTGGTCCGGGGGCGGGATGGTGGCGCCCTTGTACTCGACCGGGATACCGCCGAGGGGGTAGTCCTTGCGCTGCGGGTGGCCCGGCCAGTCGTCGGGCATCTCGATGCGCGCCAGCGCGGGGTGACCGTCGAAGATCATCCCGAAGAAGTCGTACGTCTCCCGCTCGTGCCAGTCGTTGGCCGGGTACACCCCGACCGTCGACGGCAGGTGCGGGTCGGAGTCCGGGACCGCGACCTCGAGCCGCAACCGGCGCGAGTGGGTCACCGAGACCAGGTGGTAGACGGCGTGCAGCTCGCGGCCGGCGTCGTGCGGGTAGTGCACGCCCGAGACGCCGAGGCTGAGCTCGAACCGCAGGTCCTGGTCGTCCCGGAGCACCTGCGCGACCTCCACGAGGTGCTCGCGCGCGACGTGCAGCGTGAGTTCCTCACGGTCCACGACGACGGACTCGACGGCCGCCGCGTAGGTGGTGCCGGACTCGTCGAGCACCTCGGCGAGGATGTCCACGACCTCGTCGAACCAGCCGCCGTACGGCCGATCGCTCGGACCCGGCAGGGCGATCGCGGTGACCAGCCCGCCGTAGCCGGACGTGTCGCCCGAGCCACTGGCCCCGAACATGCCGCGGCGGACGTCGACGACCTCGATCTGCCGCCGCCCCTCGGCGGGGATGTTCTGCGAGCCGGCCTCGAGCGCGGCCTCGGTGGTCGGCTGCGCGGCCGTCGTCGACTCGCCCGGCTTCGCGGCGTCGGCGGCGTCGGTCTTCTCGTCGGTCACTTGAGCAGCCCCGTCATCTGCGACGTCGGCGTCGCGGCCATCGCGGCGGCCTCGGCGGCAGCGGCCGCAGCCTTGCGGTTGGCGCCGAGCGGCTCGTTCTGGATCTGCTCGTGCAGGGTGAGGATGGCGTTGATCAGCATCTCGGGCCGCGGCGGACAGCCTGGCAGGTAGATGTCGACGGGGACGATGTGGTCGACGCCCTGCACGATCGCATAGTTGTTGAACATGCCGCCCGAGCTGGCGCACACGCCCATGGAGAGCACCCACTTGGGCTCGGACATCTGGTCGTAGACCTGCCGGACCACGGGCGCCATCTTCTGGCTCACCCGACCGGCGACGATCATCAGGTCCGCCTGACGCGGGGACGCCCGGAAGACCTCCATGCCGAACCGCGAGATGTCGTACCGGGGCGCGCCCGTGGCCATCATCTCGATGGCGCAGCAGGCCAGGCCGAACGTGACAGGCCAGAGCGAGCCCTTGCGGAAGTAGCCGACCAGGTCCTCGACCGTCGTCAGCAGGAACCCGGAGGGTGCCTCTTCGATGCCCATCTCAGATCTCCCAGCCTGCGTAGATGTTCAGTCCCACTCGAACCCGCCGCGCTTCCACTCGTAGACGAACGGGACGGTGATGAGGACCAGGAACGCGATCATCGCGACGAGGCCGAAGATCGCCAGGTCCGCGAAGCTGACCGCCCACGGGTACAGGAAGACCACCTCGATGTCGAAGATGATGAAGGTCATCGCGACCAGGTAGTACTTGATCGGGAAGCGGCCGCCGCCGATGGCGTGCGGGGTGGGCTCGATGCCGCACTCGTACGCCTCGAGCTTGGCGCGGTTGTACCGCTTGGGGCCCAGGATCACGCTCGAGCCGACTCCGCCGAGGGCGAGCACGGCGGCGATGCCCATGAGGAAGAGCAGCGGGACGTACGGGTTGCTCATCGCGCGTCACTCCACTTCGTTGTGGTCGGGGGTCATGCTGCGGGGGCGATCCTGGCCAGGCCGGCGATCACCCGGTCTACCAGGTCACCGCCCTTCGGCTCGTAGCAGTCGGACAGGAGCTTGAGGACGAACTTCATGACCAGCGGCCGCGGCAGCCCGTAACGGGTGCAGACCCGCATGACCTCCGGGTGCTCGATCAGCCGCACGAAGACCCGGYCGAGCGTGTAGTAGCCGCCCAGGTCGTCCTTCATCCGGCGCTCGTACGTGGCGAACGCGCGCTCGCGACCGGCCGCGGTACCGCGCGCGAGCCCCTGCGAGATGGCGTCGGCAGCGACGCGTCCCGCCTGGAGGCCGTACGCGATGCCCTCGCCGTTGAACGGGCTGATCATCCCGGCGGAGTCGCCCGCGAGCATCAGGCCGTTGCCGTAGAGCGGCCCGCGGTTGAAGCCCATCGGCAGCGCCGCACCCTTGACGGGTCCCACCTGGTTGTCGGGCGTGAACTCCCACTCGGCGGGCGCGTTGGCCATCCACGTGGCGAAGAGCTTCTTGTAGTCGACCTTCGTCGCCGCGGCCGTCGAGGCCACCGACCCGAGGCCCACGTTCGCGGTGCCGTCGCCGAGCGAGAAGATCCAGCCGTAGCCCGGCATCAGGTTGTTCGCGCCGTCCCGGAGCTCGAGGTGGCTCTCCATCCACGGGTCGTCGTGCCGCGGCGTGCGGAAGTACGTGCGGACCGCGACGCCCATCGGGCGGTCCATCCGCTTCTCCAGCCCCATGCCCGTCGCGAGCCGGGCGGAGACGCCGTCTGCCGCGATGACCAGGGGCGCGCGGTACGTGACCGTCTCGCCGTCGACCTTGGCGTGCACGCCCACCACCCGGCCCGAGCGCTCGTCGCGCTCCGGTCCCGTGACGGTGGTGCGCTCCTGCAGCTTGGCGCCCGCCGCCCGCGCGTGGTCCGCGAGCGTGTGGTCCAGGGACATCCGCGACTTCGCGAGCCCGTACGACGGGTAGCTGGACAGCTCCGGCCAGGCGAGCTCGAGGCGATGACCGCCCCCGATGACCCGCAGCCCGACGTTGCGGATCCAGCCGTCCTGCTCACGGATGGGCAGGCCCATCCGCACCAGCTCCGCGACCGCGCGCGGCGTCAGACCGTCCCCGCAGACCTTGTCCCGGGGGAACTCCGACTTCTCCAGGAGCAGCACGTCCAGGCCCGCGGAGGCGCAGTGGAACGCGGCGGCGGACCCAGCCGGGCCCGCGCCGACGACGATGACATCCGCGTCATCGTGCGTAGCTCCCACCACCAGTGACCCCACTTGTGACGTTGTTCACGTACTGCTCTCGGCGAGTGTAACGAGCGCCACATGGGCTGTCTGCGAAGGCATTCCTAACCTCACCGCAGCAGGTCCGGGACGTGGCGTGATCACCCGGTCGACGGGGTGCCGCAACCGTCGGGAGGGGTCGGTCGACGCCCATTGTTCACCCGGGCGGCGCAGCCGGACAGTCGTCCGGGCGACAGGCGTCGGAGTGTCAGCCCTCGTGACGCCGCGCGCGGCGGCGGGACGCGAGGAGCAGGACGCCGAACCCCACGGCAGCCAGGCTGACGAGGAGCGTCGCGGCGACGTCCTGGCCGGTGTGCGCCAGCCCACCGCGGGGCGTGGTGCCGGTCGCAGTAGCGCCGGGGGTGGGCGTCGGACTGACGACAGACTGCACAAGGAGCACCGAGTCGAGGACCGCGGCCGCACTCATCTGGGTCCCGCTCGGTGACGCAGCGGCGAACGAGACGACCAGCGGGATCCGGACAGCGGCGCCCGGTGCGAGCACCGGCCCTGCCCACCGCGCACCGCCCGCCACCGGGTCGCCGTCGATCGCGAGGGACAGGTCGCCGGCCAGCGTGCCCGGCGTGATCCCGAGATCGTCCGCGACGTCGAGCCGAACCTGGGCAGGGTCGGCGCTCCCGTTGCGCACCCAGAGCGCCGACGTGACGACGTCACCTGGAACGACGTGCTCGGGCGCACCGAAGAGCACGCCCGTGAGCGTGCTCGACCAGGTGACCCCGTCACTCGACAGCTCCAGCTCGTTCGCAGCCGCCGCAGGGAGAGCGGGCACGACGATCGTCAGCGCGATGAGCAAGCCCGACGACACGCCGCGCAGCCATCGCCGGGCCGCGGTCACGACGACGCCTGCGACGTGGCGGCGAGCTCGGCGGACGACCCCAGCCGCTCGGCGCGAGGGTTCGGTCTGCCGGCGGTCGTGGCCTCGGCGGTGGGTGCCAGGGCCGTCGGCTTAGTCATCGTGCGGGGCTTGGCCGTCGACTTGGTCGTCGTACGGGGCTTGGCCGTCGACTTGGCCGTCGGTTTGGTCGTCGCACCGGGCTTGGTCGTGGCACGGGGCTTCGGCGTTGCCGTCGACCTGGTCGTCGGCTGCGGCCCGGCCTCCGGCTCGACCTCGACCTCCGGGCCGGGACCGGTCGTCGGTTCCGGCTCGATCGCCGGCTCCCCGTCGGCCGTCGACACGGAGTCGGTCGCCGGGTCCAGCTCGGTCGTCGGCTCGGAGTCGGGCTCGTCGGTGTCCGTCGCGACGATCCGCCGACGACGATCTCGAACCCCGCTCAGAACCAGGACCAGGCCGTAGCCGATCAGGGCGGCGGCGACAGTCTTCAGCAGCCACCCTGGCCGGTTGATCCCTACCCAGGTGTTGACGTATCCGAGGTAGGGCACGGCGTAGGCGACCGTTCCGCGCACCTGGACCGCGCGCACGGGCTCGTCGTCGACGGTGTTCGCGTCACCGCGGGTGATGAAGGACCGCTCGCCGGCGGAGTCCCACCCCAGGCCGACGACGCGGTGCGTCACGACGTCCGGCTCGTTGCTGCGCAGCTGGTAGGTGACGACGTCGCCGATGGTGATGTCGTCGGGGGGCGTGGGCCTCGTGACGACGAGTGTCCCGGGAGGCATCGTCGGGAGCATGCTCGCCGTCAGCACCGTGAAGGGCGTGGCCTTCATGGCGAGGGGGATCACGATCATGACGAGGGCCACGGCAGCGACGCACACGAGGGCGAGGGTGGACAGGGTCGCACCGGTCCACCGCCTGGCCGCACTCCAACCGGCGCCGCTCATGCGCAGTCCAGGTAGTACAGGAACAACCAGTTGCGGTTCACGCCGACAGAGCTCGAGCTCACGGAGGACCACGTCGCCCCAGGGACCGCGGGCGGACCGGGTGTCCCGGGGAACACGACCCGCGTCTGGACCGCCACCGCGTTGGTCCCGTCCTGGGTGATCACGCCGGGCGCGATCGTGCGGGTCGTCGTGGTGTCGGCGGCGCTGATCTCGGTGACCGCACCCCCGGCCCCGACCGTCACGACGGCGTACTGCCGGACCGCTCCGGTCGGCAGGGCCTGGGTGTTGGCGGTCCACGAGAGCCGGACGTTGAGGAGGCCGGTCTCCGCGCACAGCAGACCGGTGGGAGGCGCGACCACCATCGCCGAGGCGCTCCCGCTCAGGGTGCCGCTGATGGCCCACCAGGCCCAGGCGGCCCCGCCCCCGCCCAGCACGAGGACCGCAGCTGCCACCAGGGCGAGAGTGGAGTTGCTCCAGAACCTCGCTGCACGCGCGAACCGGGCACGCCGGAGGGAGGACGGAGGCTCACGCCGTGTGCGCTCCATCAGTTCCCTCCTCTTCGTCCGCGCGTCCTGAGGACGGTTGGCGGTGACTCAGCTCGTGGACTGGTTCCGACCGGTCACCACGACGTTGAACGCGGACGTCACGTTCTGGGCGGCGCTCGCGGCATCGGACCGGAGCGTCGCGGTGACGCAGACGTCGACGGAGGTGCCGGTGGGCTGCACCGCACTCCACACGTCGGCAGCGATCGGCGTCGTGCACACACCGCCCACCCAGGCCGCGTAGGTCACCGTCAGACCCGGGAGCGTCCCCGTCCCTGTCGCCGTCGCCAGCAGGTACTGCCAGCGCCCGCTGCCGGAGTGGGTGACCCGCGCGACCCCGGTCCGGCTCTCGCCGGGCCACATAGCGGTCGTCGGCACCGGTGTGACCCAGCCGACCGCGATCGCGTAGCTCCCCGATTGGAGACCTGTTGTCGCCGCCACAGCCGCCGACCTCGACCACGCGGCGTAGGCCGTCGCGCTCCCGCTGAGCAGGAGCGCGACGACCACGACGGCGGCGAGCCGGGCACGCATCGACATGACAGGCCTTCAGGAGAGAGGGGCGATCAGGGGAACGCGATCTGCTTGGCGACGATGGTCGCGCCCGACAGGTCGAAGGTCTGACCGATGGTGGTGTTGTCGACTGCGGTCCCGAACGGGAACGTCACGACGGACTTGACGGTCACGTCGAACGACACCGAGCCGGAGACGTTCGGCGTGATGGTGAGCACGGTCCCCGTCGGGCCGGCGGCCGAGGTAAGCGTGGTCGGGGCCGTGACGGTCGAACCGGTGATGGTCGTGACGGGCGTCCCGAGGGCCGTCAGCATCGCAGCGTTGTTCGCGACCGCGGGTGCGAGGTTGAGCGCGATCTCCGCCTTGAGGTGGTCGCCCTGACCGGTGACCGTGAACACCTGCGTACGCGTCACGATGTCGCCGGGGACGATCCGCTGGGTCGCGGGGTTGAACGTCGTCGAGCCGGTGCCCCAGGTCCAGACGGCCGTCGTCGCGCCGGTCTTGGGTGCGATCGTGAGCGTCCCGGACTGGATACCCGTCGTGCTGTCGACAGCCGTGCCCACCTGCCAGTAGGCCAGCGTGCCGGCGCCGCCCAGCAGCAGTGCCACTCCCGCGCCAACTGCGATGGCGCCCTTCGTCGTCTTGCGCATGTCCGTGCCTCCCGTAGCCGTCACCGGCTACACCACCGGCTGAGGCTTCCCTCGGGAGCAGGTCGGGCGTCCATGAGGTGCGACAGGGCGTCTTCGCCCTCTGTCACGCAGTCATGTGGGCACTACCACCCAGAACACTTCGGAGTCCATGAGGCGAACGAGTGCAATTCCGGCGCGCGGGCTTTCGCGCTGGTCAGACGTGCCCTAGTGGTCCGGGCGGGTTCCCCGGTGCAGGGCGACGATCCCGCCGGACAGGTTCCGGTAGGCCACGTGCTCCCAGCCGGCGTGCTTGATGAGCAGACCCAGCGCGTGCTGGTCCGGCCACTCGCGGATCGACTCCGCCAGGTACACGTAGGCGTCCGGCTCCTTGGAGACCGCGCGGGCCACGGGCGGCAGCGCCCGCATCAGGTAGTTCTGGTAGACGGCCCGGAACGGCTTGAACGTGGGCCGGGAGAACTCGCAGACCACCAGCCGGCCGCCGGGCCTGGTGACGCGCAGCAGCTCGTCGAGGGCGGCGTCCACGTCGTTGACGTTGCGCAGCCCGAACGACATCGTGACCGCGTCGAACGACGCGTCGGCGAACGGCAGGTGCAGCGCGTCCCCCGCGACGAACGCGAGGTCAGGGCGGCGGCGCTTGCCGACGTCGAGCATCCCGACGGACAGGTCGCACGCGACCACCTTGACACCGGCGTCCGCCATCGGCTCGGCCGACGTGCCCGTCCCGGCGGCGAGGTCGAGCACCGTCTCGCCGGGCTGCGCGTCGAGCGCCTTGAGCGTCGCCTTGCGCCACGACCGGTCCTGGCCGAGCGAGATGACGTCGTTGGTCCGGTCGTAGCGGTGGGCCACGGCGTCGAACATGGCGGYGACGTCCTGGGGGTCCTTGTCGAGGGAGGCACGGGACATGTGTCCATCGTCGCAGGTCCGCAGCGCCCCTTCGACAGGGCGGACACGGTGGCGAGGCCTACGCTGGAACCGATGAGCACGCAGACCTCCGCCCCCGCGGACGCCGTCCCGCAGCCGCTCCTCGTCCGGACGGTCGCCCTCGACGACCTGGGCGACGCCGGCGCACCGGACCCCCATGACCTCCTCGACCTCCTGCCGACGGAGCGTCCGCTGGCCTGGGTCCGTCGCGGCGACGGCCTGGTCGCCTGGGGCGAGACCCTGCGCGTGGAGGTCTCCKGCGCCGACCGGTTCGCCGACGCCGAGCGTGCCTGGCAGGACGTGCTGGCCCGCGCGATCGTCCGCGACGAGGTCCAGCTGCCGGGTACCGGCCCGGTCGCGTTCGGCTCGTTCGCGTTCGACGACCGCTCCGCCGCCGGCRGCGTCATCGTCGTCCCGAAGGTCGTGGTGGGCCGCCGTGGCGGGAAGACCTGGCTGACCACGATCACCGCGGGAGCCCGGCTGCACGCCGCACCGCAGCTCACCGACGTCGTCGGACCCCGGGTGCCGCCCCTCGACCCCGGCACCGTCGTCTACGCCGACGGCGCGGTCAGCGCGGACGGCTGGCGCGACATCGTCGCCCGGGGCATCGCCGCCATCAAGGCCGGCGACGTGGAGAAGGTGGTCCTGGCGCGCGACGTGCACGCCCGCGCCGAGCACCCGGTCGACGTGCGGTGGGCCCTCGAACGGCTCGCCGTGCAGTACCCGTCGTGCTGGACGTTCAGCGTCGACGGCATGGTGGGCGCGACGCCCGAGCTGCTGGTCCGGTCCGAGAAGGGCCTCGTCACCTCCCGGGTGCTCGCGGGGACCATCCGGCGCACCGGCGACGACGCCGCGGACCTCGCCCGGGCGGCGATCCTCGCGCACTCGTCCAAGGACCTCGAGGAGCACGAGTACGCCGTCACGTCGGTGGCCCACGCACTCGAGCCGTTCTGCTCCTCGACCAACGTGCCCGACGTCCCGTTCGTGCTGCACCTGCCCAACGTCCTGCACCTCGCGTCGGACGTCACGGGCGTGCTGAGAGCACCGAGCGGCGACCCTGGGCGGGACGAACACCCGTCGTCGCTCGCGCTGGCGGCGGCGCTGCACCCGACGGCGGCCGTCTGCGGCACCCCGACGCTCGCGGCGCGCGAGCTCATCCGGAGCATCGAGGGCATGGACCGGGCCCGGTACGCGGGACCTGTCGGCTGGTTCGGGGCCGACGGCGACGGCGAGTGGGGCATCGCCCTGCGGTCCGCGGCGATCGACCCCGACGACCCGCGGCGGGTCCGGCTGTTCGCCGGCTGCGGCGTCGTCGCCGCGTCCGACCCGCCGGCCGAGCTGGCGGAGTCCGAGGCCAAGCTGGTCCCCATGCGGTACGCGCTCGGCCGGGACACCAGCCGCAGCTGATGTCCCGGCCGAGGCCGTGTCCCGGCCGCAGGGGCGGCGGTCAGGACGGGAGGGTGATCCGTTGCCGGACCACAGGTCGTGCATGCCGACGGCCGGGTCCGTGGAGGGGACGACGGCCGCGACCGCCGGCGGTCAGGGGGTGACGACCGGGCTCAGCCCTGGCCGCCCTGCTGCTGCTGGAACCACTCCCACAGCTGCTCCGGGCTGAGCCCGTCGGGGATGCCGGAGCCGCCCTGCTGGTCGTCCGGAGCCGGCTGGCCCTGGTCGGGAGCCTGCTCGTCGGGGGCCTGCTGGTCGGGAGCCTGCTCCTGCTGGACGCTCTCCGGCCGGACCGCGAGCGTCACGTCGACCTCGATCGCCTTGCCGTCGCGGACCACGGTCAGGGTGCTGTCCGCGCCGGACGCGAGCGACCGGACGTAGGCGGTGAGGGACTCGGCGCCGCCGACGGCCTTGCCGTCGATCGCGACGATGGTGTCCTTGACCTGCAGCTTGGCCTTGGCGGCCGGCGAGCCGTCGGTGACGGACTCCACGACCGCGCCGCGGCGCGTGACGTCGTCGGCCGTGGCCGTGCCGTCGGACAGTCCGACCCCGAGGAACGCGTGCTCCGCGGTGCCGTCCTCGACCAGCTGGGCGGCGATGTTCTTGACCAGGTCGACCGGGATGGCGAAGCCGAGACCGATCGAGCCGGACTCGCTGGACAGCGTCGCGATCGACGAGTTGATGCCGATGACCTTGCCCTGCGCGTCGAACAGCGGACCACCGGAGTTGCCGGGGTTGACCGCCGCGTCGATCTGGATCGCGTTGGTGACCGTGGCCTCGGTGCTGTTCTCGCCCGCGGTCGAGACCGGGCGGTCGATGGCGGACACGATGCCGGTGGTGACCGTGTTGGCCAGGCCGAGCGGGTTGCCGACCGCCATGACCGGCTCGCCGACGGTGACCTTGGACGAGTCACCGAGCGCCGACGCCTTGAGGTCGTCCGGGACGTCCTTGAGCTTGATGACCGCGAGGTCCGTCGTGGGGTCCGTGCCGACGACCGTCGCCTCGAAGAGGCGGCCGTCCACCAGGGTGACCTGCACGTCGCCGTCCGCGCCGGCGACGACGTGGTTGTTGGTGACGATGTGGCCCTTGTCGTCGATGATGACGCCGGAGCCCTGCGCGCCACCGCCGTTCCCGTCGCTCACCTGGATGGCGACGACCGACTGCTGGACCGCCTTGGCGACGGCCTCCCAGTTCGGGTCGTCCGACGTGGAGCCCGAGACGGGGACGGTGTCGTTGCTGGACTGACCGATGGTGGCGAGCGACGCCGGGCGGGCGGTCGAGCCGTCACCGTCGGACAGCGCGTGCGTGAGGCCCGCGGTGGCGACGGCGGCGATGATCGCCGCCGCGGCCGCAGCACCCGTCACGGGGAGCCACAGACCGCGCTTGCGCTGCGTCGGGACGCTGCCCTGCGGCGCGGGCGCCGGCTGGCCCGCGTAGGCGGCCACGGGCTGCTGCACCGTCGCCGGGTCGTGGGTGGCGGCGCGCTGGGCGGCCTCCCACTGGGCGCGGCGCACGGCCTCGAACTGGTCGATCTGCGCCGGCTGCTGCGCGGCGGCCTGCTGCTGGGCGGCGTAGTGCTGTGCCGCCGCGGCGCGCTGGGCGGCCTCGTACGCCGCGCGCTGGTCCGCGGGGGCGGCCGGGTGCGGAGGCGTGAACGGGTTGGTCGGGTGCGCCTGGGCCGGAGCGGCCGGCAGCGGCTGCGTCGCCTGGACCGGCAGCGGCTGCGTCGCGCCCACGGGCGGCAGCGGCTGGGTCGGGAACGTCTGGGGGTTCTGGTCGGCAGCGTTGTTCGCGCCGTTCTCAGGGGTGGTCGTCATGGTGTGTGCCCTCCTTGGTCGAGGTACATCACACCGGGCCGGGCTGGGGGGAGCCTTCGCAGAACCTGGGAATTCCCTGCGAGTTTCGAGTGGACCCCCGGCTGCCCGTGACACCCGAGGAGTAGCGTCCGCCGTGAGGAGGCAGTCATGGGCTGGATCCTGTGTCATCTCGGACGTCATCGGTGGCACCACGAGCGCAACCCCGAGATGGGCGGCGCCGGTGCGGACTTCGAGGTCTGCGACCGCTGCGGCAGGGAGCGCCCGACGTACGGAAGTCCGCCGCTCGGCTCTATCCAGCAGTAGTCAGCGCGGTCTCGACCGCGGCGGACACCTCGGCGGCGATCCGCTCGCCGAGAGCGCGACGACCGACACGGTCGACCCGGACCTCGACGACGCTCAGCCCTGGTCCCGGCGCCGCGAGCGCGGGGAGCAGACCGTCGACGTCGCTGACCCGCGTGTGCCGGACGCCGTACCCCGCGCAGAGCGCGGCGAGGTCCGCGCCGTGAGGCGTGCCGAACACCCGCTCGAACGCGTCGGCCCGGTCCGGCTCCCCCGGTTCGAGAGTCGCGAAGATCGACCCGCCGTCGTCGTTCGCCACGACCAGCTGGAGGTGCACCTGCGCCTCGAGCGGGCCGCGCAGGAGACCCCCGACGTCGTGCAGGAACGTCAGGTCTCCCAGCAGCGCGCGGACGCGTCGCTCCGGCATGCCGAGCGCTGCGCCGACGGCCGTGGAGACGGTGCCGTCGATGCCCGCCAGCCCGCGGTTGGCCAGGACCACCGGCGGGGCGTCCCACCGCGCGACGAGGTCCAGGTCTCGCACGGGGTTCGAGGAGCCGATCACCAGCGCGTCGCCCGTGCCGGTCACCTGCGCGACCACCYGGGCGAGCGCCGGGCCGGTCACGCGGGTGCCGCTGCGCGACCGGCGGCCGGCGTCGAGGCCGTCGAGCACCTCGTCGATCGCGGCGCTCGCGGCCGCGTCGGCGGTCCGCCACGCGTCGAGCCACCCGGCAGGCGCCGGCATCCGGCCCTGCCGCATGCGGGCCGGCGGGTCGAGCAGGACGTCGCCGGCGTTGCGGGCCGCGTCGGGCCAGTCGCGGCCGCGCGGGGCGATCACGACGACCTCGACGTCCGGCCGGGCGAGCAGGTGCTGGACGGGCCGGGACAGCGTCGGGCGGCCGAGGACGACGATCCGCCGGATCGCGCCGCCGAGCCGGGGGTGCTCCAGCAGGAGACGGTAGGCCGCGATCGCGTGCGTGCCTCCCCGCGCGCCGGACGAGGGCTCCGCCAGCAAGGGCCAGCCGTTGACCTCCGCGAGCCGGCGCGCGGCGGGTCCGGCCCCGTCCCCGGCGATCAGCACGGTGGGCACGCCCCCGCGTCGCGCGGGTGCGGCGGCGTCGACGGTCGGCAGGGCGCCCGTGGTCGCGGCCGGTGCCACGTGCCGCGTCTGCACGAGCGTCAGGCCGGCGGTCGAGGGTTCCGGCCACGGCGCCGCGCCGGGCACGAGCGGCTCGCGGAACGCCAGGTCGAGGTGCACCGGGCCCGGGTCGCCGGTGCGCGCGCMGGTGGCCGCGGCGATGGCGCGCGAGACGGTGCGGCGCACGCTGCGAGCCTCGTCGGGCAGCCCGACGGGGGCGGGCAGGTCGACCGCGAGCCGCACCGCGCCGCCGAAGATGCCGACCTGGTCGGTGGTCTGGTTGGCGCCCGTGCCGCGCAGCTCGTGCGGGCGGTCCGCGGTGAGCAGGACGAGCGGCAGGCCGCTGTGGTGCGCCTCGAGGACGGCGGGGTGCAGGTTGGCGACGGCGGTCCCCGAGGTGGTGACCACGGCGACCGGGCGCGGCGCCTGCTGCTGGTCGCCGCTGCCGTGCGCGGAGGCCCGGATGAGACCGACGGCGAGGAACGCGGCCGACCGCTCGTCCACCCGCACGTGCAGGCGCAGGCGGGGGGCTCCGGCCGGGCGCTGGTCGTCCGGGCGGGCGGCGTCCGCGAGCGCGTACGCGAGCGGCGCGCTGCGGGAGCCGGGGGCGAGCACCACGTCCTCGACGCCCAGGGCGGCGAGGGTCTGGACGAGCACCCTGGCTGCGGTCGTCGCCGGGTCGGGATCGAGGGGCGGCGGCGTCACGCCCGCCATCATGCCCGAGCCTCGACGGCCTCGACGGCTGCGAGCCGGGCGACCCACCGCGCGGTGAGCTCGTCGGGTGCGGTCGCGGCGGCGAGCAGGTCCGGGTCGGGATCGGGCCGGCGGACGTCGAGCGCCCCGTCGACGGGCAGGAACGGGTGGCTCACCAGGTCGTCCTGGAACAGCTGCGCGGTGGCCAGGCCGCACGCGTACGGCAGCTCCGGCAGCGCGGCCGCGAGCGCGATCCCGGCCGCGAGCCCGACGGACGACTCGAGCGCCGACGAGACCACGACCGGCAGCCCGATCCGCTCCGCCAGCTCCAGGCACGCGCGCACGCCGCCGAGGGGCTGGACCTTGAGCACGACGACGTCCGCCGCGTGCGCGCGGGCGACCGCGAGGGGGTCGTCGGCCCGGCGGATCGACTCGTCGGCCGCGAGGGGGACGTGCGTGCGTCGGCGCAGCGCCGCGAGGTCGTCGACGCCCGGCACCGGCTGCTCGGCGTACTCGAGCCCGCCGGCGGCCCGGTCGAGCGCGGCGAGCCGGGCGACGGCGGTGTCGACGTCCCACGCGGCGTTCGCGTMGACGCGGATCCGTCCGGCCGGTCCCAGCGCGTCGCGGACCGCCTCGAGGCGGGCGATCTCGTCGGCGAGCGACTGCCCCGGCTCCGCGACCTTGACCTTCGCCGTCCGGCAGCCGCCGGACTCGCGCACGATCCGGTGCGCGGTCTCGGCGTCGACGGCGGGGACGGTGACGTTGACCGGGATCCGCGTCCGGACGGGCGCCGGCCAGCCGGTGTCGGCCGCCTCGCGCGCGGCCCGCCACCACGCCACCGACTCGGCGGCGTCGTAGTCCCAGAACGGGCTGAACTCCGCCCACCCGGCCGCGCCGCGCACCAGGACCCCGTCGCGGACGGTCAGCCCGCGGAACCGGGTCCGGAGCTGCAGGGACCAGACGTGCAGGTCAGCGGGGTTGTACGGCACGTCGTCAGCGTACGGCGGACTCAGCGCCCCCACGCCTCGACGAGCAGCGCGCACGCGGTCGCGCGCACCGGACGCTGCTCGGTCAGGGCCGTGACGACGGCACCGTCGACGATCGCGGTGGTGACGGCCGCCGAGGTGGGCGACCCGACACGTCCGACGAGCTGAGCCAGCACCGCGTCGACGACGTCGCGCCCGGCGGCGAAGGCCGTGGCCAGCGCGGCGTGCCGCCCGGCACCGAGCAGGTGCTCGTAGTGGCTGCGCACCTGGGCGTCGTCCCCGGCGGGCAGGACGGCGTCGACCAGCACGGATGCCGCCGCGGCCGGGTCCTGCTGCACGGTCACGGTGGGCGCCGTCGCCAGGACCGCTCGCGCGTGCGCGGCCCAGCCGTCCGCGAGCGAGCGCCCGGCTGCCGCCGCCAGGTCGTCGAGCGACGCGAAGTAGTAGGTGGTCGCGGAGAGGGACGCCCCCGCCTCGGCCGCGACCCGGCGGTGCGTGAGCGCACCGGGTCCGTCGCGCAGGATGACGCCCGCGGYGGCGCGGGCGAGGTCGTCACGCCGCTGCACGCCTCTGGGGCGGACGCCCGGTGCACCGGTCAATGCGCGCTAGACGAGAGGTTGAGCCCGACGACGCCCGCGATGATCAGCACGAGCGACACGATCTTCAGCACGGAGACGGCCTCGTCGAAGAAGACGATCGCGAGGACCGCGGTGAGCGCCGCCCCGATGCCGACCCAGACGCCGTACGCGACGCCCACGGGCAGCGACTTCAGCGCCCAGGCCAGCCCGCCCATGGACGCGACGAGCAGCACGACGAACAGCACGCTGGGCCAGAGCCGGGTGAAGCCGTCGGACGCCTTGAGGCTGAGCGCCCAGCCGGCCTCGAGCATGCCGGACAGGACCAGGACGATCCAGGCCAGGGACATGGTGGTGCACCACTCTTCCGTCCGTGCGCGCCGGGTGGCAGTCCCCGCCGTCCCGCGCACGTTTCTAGTACGATCGTACCAGAACGGCTCGGCGCGGTTAGGCTGCGGCCGTGACCACCGAGCTGCCGGCCCCCGTCTCCGACACGTTCGACCCGACGCGCTGGCGCACGGTCGACGGCTTCGAGGACCTGACCGACCTGACGTACCACCGGGGGTTCGCCCGCCCCGGGCCCGAGGACGCGGGCCGCGGCGCCGTCCCCCGGGACCTGCCGGTGGTCCGCGTCGCGTTCGACCGCCCCGAGGTCCGCAACGCCTTCCGCCCGCACACCGTCGACGAGCTGTACCGCGTGCTCGACCACGCCCGCACCACCTCCGACGTCGGCACGGTGCTCCTCACCGGCAACGGCCCCAGCCCCAAGGACGGGGTCTGGGCGTTCTGCTCGGGCGGCGACCAGCGCATCCGCGGCCGGTCGGGCTACCAGTACGCGTCGGGCGACACCGCGCAGGACGTCGACCCGGCGCGCGCCGGGCGGCTGCACATCCTCGAGGTCCAGCGGCTCATCCGCACGATGCCGAAGGTCGTCGTCGCGCTGGTGAACGGCTGGGCGGCCGGCGGCGGCCACTCGCTGCACGTCGTCGCCGACCTCAGCATCGCCAGCCGTGAGCACGCCCGCTTCATGCAGACCGACGCCAACGTGGGGTCGTTCGACGGCGGGTACGGGTCCGCGCTCCTGGCGCGGCAGGTGGGGCAGAAGCGGGCCCGCGAGATCTTCTTCCTGGCCCGCGAGTACTCGGCGGAGCAGGCGCTCGCGTGGGGGGCCGTCAACGACGTGGTCGACCACACGGAGCTCGAGGAGGCCGGGCTCGAGTACGCCCGGATCATCGCGACCAAGTCGCCGCAGGCCGTCCGCATGCTCAAGTTCGCCTTCAACCTGGCGGACGACGGGCTGGCCGGGCAGCAGGTGTTCGCCGGGGAGGCCACCCGCCTGGCGTACATGACCGACGAGGCGGTCGAGGGGCGCGACGCGTTCCTGCAGCGCCGCGAGCCCGACTGGTCGGGCTTCCCGTACGCGTACTAGCTGCCGGACTAGCTGCCGGACATCGCCCAGCCCGCGAGGTCGACGACCGAGCCGAGGACCCCGGCGGCACCGACGAGCAGCGCGACGAGGACGACGGCCGAGACCACGACGGCACCGAGGGACCGGACGTCGTGCTCGGCGGGTGCGGGGTGGTGAGCTGTCATGCGTCCAGCGTCCCCMGCGCACCGCGGCCGGGCATCGACCCGGAGGCCCGTCCACGTCCCGACCAGAGGTGGCCAACCGGCCCCCGGAGATCATCCCCTGGTCGGACAACCCCGGGGCTCAGCCGATGGTCAGGGACCCGCTCCCGGCCGGCACCAGCTCGACCCACGTGTTCCCCGGCGCCAGGTCGGCGGGCTTGCCGTCCGCGGTGAACAGCCGCATCGGCGCCGTGTCGGAGTCCTTCTGCCAGCGGACGGCGACCGTCTTGCCACCCGTCGCGACGACCCCGTCACCCGAGCCGACCAGCGTGTAGGTGGGCACGGGCGCGCCGCCCTGGGCGCCGAAGCCCGTGTTCGGGTGGTCGGCGGTGATGGAGACGACGTTGACCGCCGAGAGCTGCGCGCCGGTGCGGGCCGTCGCGGGCGTCGCACCCTCGGCCCGGAGCCACGTCCCGCTCGCGGCGTCCCACGTCCAGGTCGGGCTGGAGGCCGGCGAGAGCTGGAACGCGAGCGTGTTCGCGGGCGTCCCGGCCACGACGGCCGCGGCGCGGTCGGCGCTGCGGGCGAAGGTGAACTGCTCCCCGGGGGGCGCCTGGTGGTCGGCGTCCGCCAGGCCCCAGAACGTGTTGGGATCCCCGTACACGTTGTGCGGCGCCGCCCGGTCCTTGGTCCGGTACATCCCCGGGGCGCCGGCGTCGTGGCTGATCATCTGGACGCCGCTGGCGGCGACCAGGTCGAGGATGCCCGGCTGGCCGCCGGAGAACGCCAGGAGCCCGTGCATCGGGGCCAGGATCACCGGGTCCATCGGCCGCACGGACCGGATGGGCCCGACCTCGGCGGGCACCTGCGAGTGGAACACCGCGATGAACCGGGAGACGTCGAACTCGACGATGGTCTCCCAGACCACGTCCGCCTGGTCCAGCCCGGTCTGCGGGCGGGCCACGGCGGTGTTCTCGATCTTCACCGCGAGCGAGGGCCGCGCGGCCGGCTCGCCYGCGACCCCGGTCAGCGGCYAGGTCGGCGGGACGACGGGCACGGGCGCGGGCGCCTTGTCGGGCGCGATCGTCGGACCCTGCGTCACCGGGGCGGGCGGCTCCTGCGGCTCCTCCTGCGGTGAGCCGCAGCCGGCGACGGCCAGCGCCAGCCCGGCGAGCACCGCGGCGAGCGCGCTGCGGGTCCCTCGTCGTGTGGTCATCGTCATCGCGCTCCCCCGTCGTCCACCTGGCCCACCGGACCAGGCTGTCATGAGCCTGCCCGGCTCAGCTGATCGTGACCGAACCCGAGTCCACCGGGACCAGCTCGACCCACGTGATCCCCGGCGCGAGCGTCAGGACCGAGCCGTCGGCCGCCGCGAGGGTCAGGACGCCGTCCGTCCCGGTCTTGGCCCACGTCCCCGTGACCGTCTTGCCGCCGCTGGACACCGTCGCGTCGCCGGAGCCCTCGAGCACCGTCTCCGGGACGGGGTTGCCCGCGGGGTCCGTCGTGCCGGAGTTCACCACCTGCACCTTGAGCGTGACCACGTTCGTCGCGGCGATCTGGGCGCCGGAGCGCAGCATCGCGGGCGCGCTGCCCTCAGCGCGCAGCCACGTGCCGCTCGCCGCGTCCCACGTCCACGTCGGCCGCGCGTAGCCCGACAGGTGCACGGCCACGGTCGACGCCGGGCCGCCCGCGACGACCGCGCTGGCCTTCTCCGGGGACTTCGCCATCACGAACTGCGTGGCCGGCGCGGCCGAGTGCTCACCGTCGGCCTGGTCCCAGAACGTCTGCGGCGTCCCGTACACGTTGTGCGGCGCCGGACCGACGCCCTTCTTGCGGTAGAAGCCGTCGGCCCCGGCATCCATGCTGACGGTCTGCAGCCCCGCGTTCTTGAGGTCCTGGACGAACTGGGGCTGGCCGCCCGAGAAGGCGATCAGACCGTGCAGGGGTGCCGTGATCGCGGGGTCCATCGGGCGGACGGAGCGGATCGGACCGACCTCGGCCGGCACCTGCGACTGGTACACGGCGACGAACCGGCTGATGCCACCCTCGACGACCTGCTCCCACACGACGTCGGCCTGGTCCAGACCGGTCTGCGGCCGGGCCTCGCCCGAGTTCTCCACCTTGATCGCGAGCGCGGGGCGCACCGTGACGTCCGCGGCGGCCACGCCGGTGAGCGGCCAGCGCGGCGGCACGACCGGTGCGGGCGGAGCAGCCTTCGCCGCGTCGATGACGGGCGCCTCGGTCACCGGGGCCACGGGCGACGGGTCCGTCGGCGACCCGCTGCACGCACCGAGGACGAGGACGGCGCCGGTCGCCAGCGCGACGATCGCGAGGGATCGCCGACGGGCGGACGGGGCGGTGAGAACAGGCGACACGGTGCTCCTTCGGGTGTGAACCGCGCGACACTCTACGGCGTGAGGGTGTGCGCCCCGCCCGGCACGCGCCGCAGCGGACCTACGCTGAGCGGGTGATCCGGCCCCTGCGTGACGTACCCGCGCGGCCGGGCCTGCTCCTTCCGGCGCTCGCGGCGGCTCTCTCGGGCGCCGGACCTGCGGTGGCGCCGGGATCCGGCGGGGCGACGTCCGGCGACGTGGGCGACGACGTCACGGTCGTCCTGCGCACCTCAGGATCCACGGGTGAACCCCGCAGCGTGCTGCTCTCCGCCGCCGCGCTGCGTGCGTCGGCGACGGCGACGCACGACCGGCTCTCCGGTCCCGGGCACTGGCTGCTCGCCCTGCCGACGGACCACGTCGCCGGGCTGCAGGTCCTCGTCCGCTCGGTGCTGGCGGGGACCGAGCCGACCGTGCCGGAACCCGGCCCGTTCCGGGCAGCGGCCTTCGTCGCGGCGGTCGACGCGATGCCGACCGGCGGGCCGCGGTACACGTCCCTCGTCCCCACCCAGCTGGTGCGGCTCCTGGACGACGGCCCTGCGACCGGCGCCCTGCGGTCCTTCGACGGCGTGCTGCTGGGCGGCGCCGCGACCGCCCCGGACCTGCTGAGCCGCGCCCGCGCGGCCGGGGTCGCCGTGCGCACGACGTACGGCATGACCGAGACGTCGGGCGGGTGCGTCTACGACGGGGTGCCGCTCGACGGGGTGGTCGTCCGGCTCGACGACGACGGCCGGATCCTGCTCGCCGGCCCGGTCCTGGCCGACGGCTACCTGGGCCGCCCGGACCTCGACGCAGCGGCGTTCGTGCAGGTGGACGGGATCCGGTACCTGCGCACGTCGGACCTCGGGGCGTGGTCCGACGGCGCACTCCACGTGCTCGGCCGCGCCGACGACGTGCTGGTCAGCGGGGGCGTCAAGGTGCCACCCGCGCCGGTCGAGTCGGTGCTCGCCGGTCTGCCCGGCGTCGTCGACGTCTGCGTCGTGGGCGTGCCCGATGCCGAGTGGGGCCAGGCCGTCGTCGCGGTCGTGGTCGCCCGGGCGGGCACCCGCCCGCCCACGCTGCAGCAGGTCCGGGCCGCCGTCACCGACCACCTCGGCGCCGCGCACGCCCCGCGCCACCTCGTGGTCACGGAGTCGCTCCCCGTGCGCGKGCCGGGCAAGATCGACCGTCGGGCCGCCACGCAGCTCGCCACCCGTCAGCTCGAGAGGAACCCCACGTGACGACTGCCAGCGACTGGGTGCAGGGTGCACGACCGCGGACGCTGCCGGCAGCCGCCGCGCCCGTGCTCGTCGGCACCGGGGCGGCCGCCCAGCTCGGCGAGGCCCACCTCGGACGCGCGGCGCTCGCGCTCGGTGTCGCGCTCGCGCTGCAGGTGGGCGTCAACTACGCGAACGACTACTCCGACGGCATCCGCGGCACCGACCTGGACCGCGTCGGCCCGCTGCGGCTGACCGCGTCGGGCACCGCGAGCCCGGGGACCGTCAAGGCCGCGGCCTTCGCCGCGTTCGGCCTCGCCGCCGTGCTCGGCCTGGTCCTGGTCGCGCTGACCGGCCAGTGGTGGCTGCTCGCCGTCGGCGCCGTCGCGATCGTGGCAGCCTGGGGCTACACCGGCGGCAGGCGGCCCTACGGCTACCGCGGGCTCGGTGAGGTCGGCGTGTTCGTCTTCTTCGGTCTCGTCGCCGTGCTCGGCACCACCTACACGCAGGCCGACGAGCTCTCCTGGCCCGCCTGGGTCGGTGCCGTCTGCGTCGGCATGCTCGCGTGCGCGCTGCTCATGGCCAACAACCTGCGCGACATCCCCACGGACGCCCTCGTCGGCAAACGGACCCTCGCGGTGCGGCTGGGCGACCGGTGGTCGCGGCGTGCCTACGCGGTGCTCGTCATCGGCCCCGTGCTGCTCGGCGGGATCGGGTGCGCCTTCGCGTCGCCGTGGACGCTGATCGTCCTGCTGCTCCTGGCGCCGTCGGTCGTCCTGGCCGTCACGGTGCTGCTCGGCGCGCGCGGACGGGCACTGGTCCCGGTCCTGGCGGGCACCGGTCTGCTCGAGCTCGCGTTCGGCGTGCTGCTCGGCGTGGGTCTGGCGCTCTGACTACTCGTCGCCGCAGCCGCGCACCACGTCGACCTGCTGGCTGACCGACCCGGGCGGCGCGGAGGCCTCCACGTCGACCAGGAACGCCTCGCTGACGACCCAGGCGACACCTGTGCACGCCGCGACCTCGTGCGCGCGCAGGTGCACGACCCAGGCGCCGTCGACCGCCGGCACGTCGGTCACCTCGGCGTTCCGGTACAGCCAGGAGACGGACAGCGCGCGGCGCGACTCAGCTGTCGCGTGCGGCCTCGTCGGCGGCGTCCTCGACGTCCGCGTCCTCCTGCGCACGCTTGCCGAGCACCGTCCGGTCGCCCGCGGCACGACGACGCTCCGCCTGATCGGCCAGCTGCCGGGCTGCCGCGTCCCGCGGGCCGGCGAGCAGGACGTAGGAGATCCCCCACGCGAGGAAGGCGGCGACGATGACCACGAGCCACGAGCGCAGGCCGGCCCACCAGAGCAGGCCGAGGCAGGCGCCGAAGAGCGCGAGGCGCAGGACCGAGTAGACGACGAAAGGCACGGTTCCAGGGTAGGCGCTGGGACCCCCCTGCCCGTCCCGGGCGTCTAGTCTGACGAGGTGAGGAACCTGGCCGTCCTGCTGATCATCGGGCTGATCGTCTACTGCGTGATCGACGTCATCCGCAGCACGGACGACGAGCGCCTCGGGGTGCACCCGATCTTCTGGGTCGCGCTGATCCTCGTCGTGCCGCTGATCGGCGCGCTCGCCTGGCTCGCGGTGCGCTGGTCGCGACGGGCGTCCGGTGGGCCGGGCCCGTCGACCCAGCACCGCCGCACCACGGGGCCCGACGACGACCCGGACTTCCTGTCCCGCCTGGACGACGACCGCCGTCGCGCCGATCCGGGGGCGTCGGACGACGCCCCGCCCCCGGCCTGAGGGTCAGATGCCCGAGTACGAGTGCTTCCCGGTGACGACGAGGTTCACGACCGTGAAGTTCGCGAGCACGACGGCGTACCCGACGAACACGAAGTAGGACGCGCGCCGGCCGCTCCAGCCGCGCGTGGTGCGGGCGTGCAGGTAGGCCGCGTAGACGACCCACGCGACGAACGTGCCGACCTCCTTGGGGTCCCAGCCCCAGTACCGGCCCCACGCGTGCTCGGCCCAGATGGCGCCGCCGATGAGCGTGAAGGTCCACAGCACGAAGGCGACCGCGTTGAGCCGGAAGGACAGCGCCTCGAGCTCGCGCGAGCCGGGCACCTGCTCCAGCCAGCCGAACCTCGGTCCGCCCACCCAGCCCCGGAAGCGGTCCGAGCGACCCGGGGTGCCGACCGTCACCGCGGGCGCGTCGGCGGCGAGCGCCTCCTCGCGGAAGCTGCGCAGGACCTGGAGGATGGCGGCCGCGAACGCGACGGTGAAGATCCCGGTGGCGGTGATCGCGACGCCGACGTGCAGGATCAGCCAGTAGCTCTGCAGGGCGGGCTGCACCTGGTCGGCCTGGATGTAGAACGCGTTGAGCGCGAGGACGAGCGCCAGCACGGACATGCCCATGACGACCACGCCGACGAACGCGATGACGCGCCGGCGCTGCACGATCGTCAGCACGAGGACGGCGACGAACACCCCGACGATGGTGAACTCGTACATGTTGGCGGTAGGCCACCGGCCGGCAGCGATGCCGCGCAGCACGATGCCTGCGAACAGCAGGGCGAGCCCGAGCAGGGTGGTCGACCGGGCGATCCCCTCGGCGCGGACCGACCGGCCGGGCGCGCTCTGGGCCTCGGAGCCCGCGACGGCGGTGGCGGGACGGCCGCCCGACGCACCCGCGAGGGCAGCCTCGGGGACCCGCTTCTGCGCCCGGTCGGCGATGCGCGCGAGGTCCACGCTGTAGGCGATGAGCGCGACGGTGAACGCGGTCGCGGCACCCCAGACGAGCAAGGTGCTCAGGTCACCGGTGGTCATGGTGTGGCCTCTCCTGAGGACGGGCCGCGGGGAGCGACCGGGGGTCTGTCAGCCGTGCGGGCGAGGGTCTCCGCGAGCACCCGGTCGAGCTCGGGTTGGAGCCCGACGTCATCGCCGCGCGCCAGCCCCGCGGCGGTCACCACTGTACGACCGTCGTCCGGTGCAAGGCGGAGCCAGACGCGGCGCCTGGGTGCGAACAGCGAGGTGGCGAGCCCGGCGAACGCGAGCAGCGCGAACACGAGCACGAACGGCAGGGCGGGGTCGTGGCGCAGGTCGAGCGCGACGTACCGGGGCAGTCCCTCGAACGTGAGCGTGCCCATCCCGTCGGGCAGGTCGACGGTCTCGCCGGGCTTCACGACGAGGGTCACCGGCTTGTCGTCGTCGCCCATGAGCTGCGTCATCCGGGCCTCGTCGAGCTCGTAGACGTTCTGCGGGACGCCGGTGTCGAGCCCGAGGTTGCCCTTCCAGACGGCGAGGACCAGCGCCGGGTCCTCGGGCTGCGGGTTCACGGAGGCGTAGGCGGGCCCGAACGGCGTCTCGCGCTCGTCGACGGTGGGCAGCAGGTAGCCGACGAGGCCGATCTGCTCCTGGTCGCCGGACACGTCGGGCACCTTGACGACGCCGCGCGACGTGTAGACCTCGTCCTGCGGGAGGAACGGCGTGGGGCCCGAGAACGCGACCTGGCCGGAGGCGTCACGCACCGTGATGTCGGGCGCGTACCCGTTGCCCTGCAGGTAGACCTTGGCGCCGCCCGCGTCGAGGGGGTGGTTGACCTTGATGGTCTCCTCGACGGGCTCCTCGCCCGGGTTGGTCAGGGTGACGTGCGCGGTGAAGTCGCGGGACTGCAGCGTGTCCGGGTCGAAGCGGGACTCGAACTCGTCGAGCCGCAGCGTGAACGGGACGAGGCTCGTCGGGGTGAACCCGGTGCCCTGCTCGAAGGTGTCGTAGTCGACCTGCGCGTTCGCGAACCCGCGGCCCTGCACGACGATCGCCTGCCCGCGGTAGTGCAGCACCTGCCCGGTGGCCACCGAGATGAGCAGGCCGACGAGGGCGAGGTGGAAGACGAGGTTGCCGGTCTCCCGCAGGTACCCACGCTCCGCGGACACCGAGACGGTGCCGCTGCCCTCGTCGCGGGTGTCGACGCGGTACGTCGGGACGAACGGGAGCCAGCGCCAGCCGCCCCGCAGCACGGCCGCGGCGTCGTCGGCGACCTGCGACGGCGTGGCGTCCGCGAGGCCGGACCCCTGCGCGGGGAACCGCGTGAACCGGCGGGGGGCGCGCGGCGGTCGGCCGCGGACGCCCGCGAGGTGCACCTTGGTGCGCGGCAGGATGCAGCCGACCAGCGAGACGAACAGCAGCAGGTAGATCGCCGAGAACCAGACGGAGGAGTACACGTCGAAGAACCCGAGCCGGTCCAGCCAGGGGCCGCTGGTCGGGTGGTCGGTGAGGTACTGCGCGACCTTGGCGGTGTCCTGCGCGCGCTGCGGCCAGACCGTCCCGGGCACGGCGGCGACGGCCAGGAGCATGAGCAGCAGGAGGGCGACCCGCATGCTGGTGAGCTGGCGCCAGGCCCACCGCATCCAGCCGACGAAGCCGAGGGTGGGCAGGTTCGGAGGTGCAGCGGGCGGAGCCTCGGTCGGCTCCATGAAGACGTCGGAGAGGCCCTCGGGCCGGTGCACGCTCATACGACCGGCACGAACGGGTCGCCGCCGACGAGGACACCCTGCAGCCACGAGGACCAGGTCCCCCACACGCCCGTCACCAGGGCGATCCCGAGGATCACGAGCATCGCGCCGCCGAACCGCATGATCGCCAGCCGGTGCCGCCGCAGGAAGCCGAGCGCCCCGGCGCTGCGGTCCACGAAGAGCGCGACCAGCAGGAACGGCAGCCCGAGCCCGAGGCAGAACGCGACCGCGAGCAGCGCGCCGCGACCGGCCGAGCCGCCGTCGAGGGAGAGCGCGAGGATCGCCGCGAGCGTCGGGCCGATGCACGGCACCCAGCCGAGCCCGAAGGTGACGCCCAGCAGCGGCGCCCCCCACAGCCCGGCGCGCGGCGCGAGGTGCACGCGCTTCTCGTTCTGCAGGAACGGGATCAGGCCCAGGAAGCCGAGGCCGAGCACGATGACGACCACGCCGAGGACGCGCGTGATCGGGTCCTGGTACTCGACCAGCAGGCCGCCGAGCGACCCGGCGAGCACGGCCAGCGCGACGAACACGGCGGTGAACCCGGCGACGAACAGCCCGACGCCGAGCAGCACGCGGCTGCGCGTCGGAGCGGTGCGCACGAGCGTGTCGCCCTCCGAGAACACCGTCTGCGCCGACCCCGTCATCCCCCCGAGGTACCCGACGTACGCGGGGACCAGCGGGAGCACGCACGGCGACGCGAACGACACGAGCCCGGCGATCAGCGCCACCGGGACCGCGAGCAGCAGCGACCCGGAGATGACGGTCTGGCCGAAGGCGTCGCCCGCGTCGAGAAAGAGCGTCATGGTGAGGGCTGCCCGGAGGTCTCTTCAGACAGCAGCTCGTCCACGATCGAGCGCAGCGTCGACGGGTCGGCCAGGCCGAGGACGCGGGCGGCGACCTTGCCGTCACGGTCGAGCACGACGGTCGTCGGCACCGCGTTCACCGGGACGGTGCCCTGCAGGGCGGCGATCGCGGCGCCGTCGGTGTCCGCCAGGCTCGGGTACGGGACCTCGAACTGGCGCTCGAACGCCTGGGCGGTGCCGGCGTCGTCGGTCCGGTTGATGCCCAGCACCTGCACGCCGTCGGCGGCGTAGTCGGTGGACAGGGCGGCGAGGTCGGGGGCCTCGGCACGGCACGGCGGGCAGTTGGCGTACCAGGTGTTCAGCACGACGACGTCGCCGCGCCAGTCGGCCACGTCCTGCGCGGCGCCCGCGAAGTCGGTGCCGGACAGCTCGAGCGGGCCCGTGCGCTCGTCCGGCGCCCACTGCCTCGTGGTGCCGTCGCCGGACTGGTAGTTCTGGCCCTCGACGTCGTCCGGCGTCGTCGACGTGCTGTCGGGCGAGCAGCCCGCGAGCAGCAGGACGGCCAGCGCGGCCACGGCGAGCACCCGCACGTCAGGCCCCCGCGACCGTCGACGCACCGGGGAGCAGCACCGCGGCGGGCTCGCTGTAGCCGACCCCGACGAGGGTGTCGCCCTCGTAGCGCAGGCTGGTGAGCGACGCGACCGAGCACTGCCGCTTGCGGGGGTCGTGCCACAGGTGCCGGTCCTCGAGCGCGAGCCGCGTGACCCAGACGGGCAGCTGGTGGCTGACCAGCACGGCCTCGTGCCCGCGGGCGAGCTCGCGCGCGGTCTCGACGGCCGCCAGCATGCGGTCCACCTGCTCCTTGTACGGCTCGCCCCAGGACGGCCGGAACGGGTTGCGCAGGTACGGCCAGTGCTCGGGGTGGCGCAGCGAGCCGTCGCCGACGCCGAACGTCTTGCCCTCGAAGTGGTTGCCTGCCTCGATGATCCGCTCGTCGGTGCGGATGTCGAGGTCGAACGCCGCCGCGATGGGGCCGGCGGTCTCCTGCGCGCGCTGCAGCGGGGAGGCGATGACGGCGACGACGTCGCGTCGTGCACTGGTCGCGCCGCCCGCCAGGTGGTCCGCCACCATGTGGGCCATGGCCAGGCCACGCTCCGAGAGCCGGTATCCGGGCAGCCGTCCGTAGAGCACGCCGTCGGGGTTGTGCACCTCGCCGTGCCGCATCAGGTGGATCGTGGTCGCGACCATGGGCTCAGTCTCGCAAACACTCCTGTGCGCCACGGACACGGGACGGGGTCACTCGACGTGACACGCGCCACCCGTCAGGTGCAGGCGGACCGTCTCCATCGCGTCGCCGAGCGCGGCGAACTGCTCGGGCGTGAGCACGTCCACCAGGTGGTCACGCACGGACTGCACGTGGCTGGGGGCGGCGGCCACGAGGACCTGCCAGCCCTTCTCGGTCATGGTGCAGTTCACGCCGCGGGCGTCCTCGACGCAGGGCACCCGCGAGACGAGCCCCTGCTCCTCCATGCGGCGGATGGTGTGCGTGAGCCGGCTGCGCGAGTGCGCGAGGTTGTCGGCGAGCTGCGCCATCCGCAGCGTGCGGTCGGGCGTCTCGGAGAGCCGGACGAGGACCTCGTACTCGTGCGTGGACAGACCGGTCTGCTGCTCCAGCTCGTGCTCGAGCGCGGCGAACAGCCGGGCTGCGCCACCACGGAACGAGCGCCACTGGGTCTGCTGCTCGGCGGTCAGCCACTGCACCTGGGTGGATGTGTCACTGGTCACAAGCGCGCCTCCGTCCTTCGTCGTGGGGTTGCGGCCCTGCAGCGAGTGTAGTACAACTTTGAACTAACAGTTTGGTTGACAGTTCAACAACCACGGAGGACAGACCATGAGCACCGCCACCGCCACCCTTCCCGCCGGCCTCACCACGGGCACCTGGGCCGTCGACGCCTCGCACACCGAGGCGGCGTTCACCGTCCGGCACGCCGGCATCTCCAAGGTCCGCGGCACTGTCGGCGTCACCGAGGGCACCGTCGTCGTCGGCGAGGACCTGGCGAGCACGTCGGTCTCCGTCACGCTGGACCCCGCCGCCGTCTCCACGGGCGACGCCAACCGCGACGGCCACCTCAAGAGCGGCGACTTCTTCGACGTCGAGAAGTTCGGCCAGTGGACGTTCGTCTCCACCGAGGTCCGCGAGGCCGGCAGGAACTACGTCATCGCCGGTGACCTCACCATCCACGGCGTCACGCAGCCCGTCGAGCTCGAGACCGAGTTCAACGGCACCGCGGTCGACCCGTTCGGCAACCAGCGTGCGGGCTTCGAGGCCAGCGTGACGATCTCCCGCAAGGACTTCGGCCTGACCTGGAACGCGGCCCTCGAGGCCGGCGGCGTCCTCGTGTCCGACAAGGTCGTCATCGCGCTCGACGTCTCGACCATCAAGGCCTGACACGCCTCTCTGCACGACGACGGCCGGGTCCCTCACGGACCCGGCCGTCCGCATGTCTCAGGCACCCGTACCGGTGCGCCGGCGGTCGTGGAACGCGAGGATCTGCAGCTCGGAGGCGACGTCCACCGCGCGCAGGTCCACGTGCGGCGGCACCCGCAGCGCACGCGGCGCGAACGTCAGGATGCCGACGACCCCGGCCGCGACCAGCTCGTCGCACACGTCCTGCGCGACGGCCGCGGGCGTGGCGATGATGCCGATGGTGGCGTCGGCGCCGCTGACCACGTCGTGCAACGACGCCGGCGGCTGCACCACGAGGCCGCCCACCGTCGTGCCCACCACCGTCGGGTCCGCGTCGACCAGCCCGACCACCGCGAACCCCCGCTCGGCGAACACCGAGTAGCTGGCGAGCGCGTGCCCGAGGTTGCCGATCCCGACGATGACGACCCGCCGCTGCGTCGTCAGCCCCAGCACCACCGAGATCTGCTCCGAGAGGTGCAGGACGTCGTACCCCACCCCGCGGCGGCCGTACGAGCCCAGGAACGACAGGTCCTTGCGCAGCTGCGCCGGGGTGACGCCCGCGCCGGCGGCCAGCTCCTCCGACGACGTGGTGACCACGCCGTCGGCCGTCAGCCCGTGCAGGACCCGCAGGTAGCCGGGCAGCCGGGCCACCGTGGCCGTGGGCACGTCGCGCGCGCCGGACCGCCCGGCCGCACCCGGCTCCGCTGCCCTGGCGTGCGCCCGGGGTCCCCTCCGCTGCGTGTCCACATCGACTCCCGCGAACGCCCCGTGGGACCCGGTCGCCCGAGCCCCCTGGTCAGGCTAGGGGGCGGGGACCGGCCGGGGTAAGGGTTCGGCGCAGCCGGTTCGCGTCGATCCGCCAGTAACCCTGCTGGACTCCGTCGACCTCGACCACGGGGACCAGCTCGCCCAGCTCGGCGGCGAGGTCCCGGCCGGGCGTCGAGTCCGTGTCGATGTCGACCTCGGTCCAGTCGGTCCCGGTCTCCGCGCACACCGTCCGCACCACCTCCCGCGCCTCGTCGCACAGATGGCAGCCGGCCCGGCCGTAGAGCACCACACGCGTCATGGGCTCACCGTCTCACGCTGCCCCCGTCGTCGTTACAGTGACCGGGTGCGTCAGGCGTCCGGGAACCCCAGCGTCCCCCTTCCCGTACTGCGGGAGCCGGGGTCCGGCGCGGACGGTCCGGGCGTCGGCGCGTTCTTCGACGTCGACAACACGATCATCCGCGGCGCCAGCGCGTTCCACCTGGGCGTGGGTCTCTACCGGCGCGGCTTCTTCCGACGGCGCGACCTGCTCGAGTTCGGGTTCCACCAGTTCCGGTACCTGACGTTCGGCGAGAACAAGCACCAGATCGACGAGGTGCGCAGTCGCGCGCTGTCCATCATGAAGGGCCACTCGGTGGCCGAGGTGACCGCGATCGCGGAGGACGTCTACGACGAGGTCCTCTGCCTGCGCATCTACCCGGGCACGCAGCGCCTCCTCGACGAGCACATCGCCGCCGGCCACTCCGTGTGGCTGGTCACCGCGACGCCCGTGGAGATCGGCTCGCTGATCGCACGCCGCCTCGGGGTCACCGGGTCGCTGGGCACGATCGCCGAGCACGAGGACGGCTTCTACACCGGCCGGCTGGTGGGCGACATGCTGCACGGTCAGGCGAAGGCCGACGCCGTGCGGGCCATCGCGCAGGAGCAGGGCATCGACCTGGCGACGTCGTACGCGTACGGGGACTCCACCAACGACGTCGCGATCCTGTCCGAGGTCGGCTTTCCCTGCGCGATCAACCCCGACCGTCGCCTGCGGCGCTACGCCGCCACCGTCGGCTGGCCGGTGCGCGAGTTCCGCAACCGTCGGCGCAACGCGCGGCGCGGGACGACGGTCGCCAGCCTGGCCGGGCTGGCCTGGGCCGGCGGGCTCGTCGCGCGGGCGATCCTGCGCCAGGTGCGCGGCACCGGTACCGGCGGCGGCGGGGACGTCCTGTGACGGTCCGGCCCGCCGAGCACGGCGAGCTCGACGCGCTCGCCCGCCTCGCGGCCCTGACGTTCCCGCTCGCCTGCCCGCCCGGCTCCACCGCGCAGGACCAGCAGGCGTTCATCGACACGGTGCTCTCGCCCCAGCGGTTCGCGGAGTACCTCGACGACCCCGCCCGCGACGTGCTCGTCGCGGGGGACGACGAGCTCGTCGGCTACACGATGCTCGTCGCCGGGGAGCCCGCCGACGAGGACGTGCAGGCCGCCCTCCACCTGCGCCCGACCATCGAGCTGTCCAAGTGCTACGTGCACCCCGACCACCACGGAGCGGGGATCGCGAACGCGCTCATGGCCGCGTCCCTGGAGGTCGCCCGCGAGCGTGGCGCGCACGGGATGTGGCTGGGCGTGAACCAGCAGAACGCGCGGGCGCAGGCGTTCTACGTGCGCTCGGGGTTCGCCGTCGTCGGCACGAAGCACTTCACGGTCGGCACCCGCGTCGAGAACGACTACGTGCTCGAACGGCCCCTCTAGCCCTCCTGCTCCGCCGCGGTCGTCGCCACCGGCCACCCCTCGTCGTCCCACGCCAGCTCGCGGATCTCCAGCCGGAAGTCGCCCCCGGCGGCCGCGTCGTAGTAGTGGAACGCGAGGTACCCCTGCGACACGGACTGCCCGCCCGGTCCGACCATGTCGCCGATCGACGTCAGGAGCTGCTCGCCGCCGTCCACGGTCATCTCCCTGCCGGAGCGGTCGACGTACGGACCGGTGACGTCCCGGGAGCGGCCGACGGCCATGTTGTACGTCGAGTCGCTGCCCTGGCAGCACGAGTCGCGCGACACGAACAGGTAGTACCAGCCGTCGCGCAGCACCAGGTACGGCGCCTCGATCGCGTTCGGCGGCGATGTGCGGCTCGCGATCGTCGTCGGCTCCGCGTTCTCGACCGGCTTGCCCGAAGGCCAGGACAGCTCGACCAGCTGGATGCCGCCCCAGAACGAGCCGAACGCCATCCACGGCGTGCCGTCCTCGTCCGTGACCACGCCCGGGTCGATCGCGTTGTAGTCGGTCTCCCCCGGCTCCGACCGGATCACCTCGCCCTGGTCCACCCACGCGTAGTCGGGGTCGCCCGGGTCGAGCGTCGTGTTCGTCGTCAGGCCGATGGCGGACCGGTTCGAGCCGAACGTGGACGCCGAGTAGTACAGGTAGAACGTGCCGTCGTGCTCGATCACCTCGGGCGCCCAGAAGTTGGACACCCCCGGGACKGCCTCGTACGCCCACTCCGGGCGGGTCGCGGCGTCCCAGACCGTGCCGACGAGCTCCCACGTGAGGCCGTCGTCGGTGGACCGGCGGATCTGCGGGGAGCCGAGGCCCGTGCGGACGTCACCCGTGGAGAAGACGTACCAGGKCTCCCCCTCGGCGCCGACGACGAGGGCCGGGTCGTGGGTGTGGATGTCCCCGCCGAGGGACAGCGCCGTCGCGGCGGGTGGTTCCGCCGCGCAGGCAGCGGCGCTGACCACCAGCGCGAGCGCGACCGCACCCGCCGCGACGGCGCGACGCACGGCGCTCAGACCCCCAGCCGGACGACGTTCCAGGACACCGGCGGCACCTGGACCGACACGCGGCCGTCGCGGACGGTCGCGGTCGCGTTGGCGCGCGGCACCACCGAGGTGTCGTCGTCGGCCGTCGCGGACCAGGTGTGGTCCGGGTTGGCCAGTGTGGTCGCCTCGATGACCCGCAGGCCCGGCAGCGAGCGGGCGTCGACCTCGAGCGTGACCGTCTCGGTCAGGGAGCGGTTGACCGCGAACAGGGCGACGTCGCCCGTCTCGGCGTCGCGCGTGGCGACGGCGTCCACGAGCGCGGCGTCACCGTACTTCGCGGTCTCGTACGTCGGCGCCTCGACGGCGACCTGGAGCACGTCGCCCTTCGCGTACCGGGAGGCCTGGGCGAACGGGTGGAAGATCGTCTGCTTCCAGGACCGGCCACCCGGCTCCGTCATGATCGGCGCGATCACGTTGACCAGCTGCGCCAGCGACGCGGAGTGCACGCGGTCCGTGTGCCGCAGCAGGGAGATCAGCAGGTTCCCGACGACGACGGCGTCCGCGACGTTGTACCTGTCCTCCAGCAGCACGGGCGCGACGGGCCAGTCGTGCCCGGTGGGCGGCCTGGACTCGGCGCGGTGCTGGTACCAGACGTTCCACTCGTCGAACGAGATGTGGATCCGCTTGTCCAGCTTCTTGTGCGCGCGCACAGCGTCCGCGGTGGCGCTCACGGACTCCACGAAGTGGTCCATGTCCACGGCGGAGGCCAGGAACGAGCCGAGGTCGCCGTCCTCCTCCCAGTAGTACGCGTGGGCGGAGATGAGGTCGACCTGCTCGTACGCCTCGGTGAGCACGATCCGCTCCCACTCCCCGAACGTGGGGATGGCGACACCCGACGAGCCGCACGCGACCAGCTCGAGGTCCGGGTCGACCATGCGCATGGCGCGACCGGTCTCGGCGGCGAGCCGGCCGTACTCGTAGGCGGTCTTGTGGCCGATCTGCCACGGGCCGTCCATCTCGTTGCCCAGGCACCACATGCGGATGTCGTACGGGTCGCTCGCACCGTTGGCGCGGCGCTGGTCCGACAGGCGCGTGCCGCCGCGGACGTTGCAGTACTCGAGCAGGTCGACCGCCTCCTGCACGCCGCGCGTGCCCAGGTTCACGGCCATCATCGGCTCGACCTCGGCCAGCCTGGCCCAGCGCATGAACTCCTCGACCCCCACCGTGTTTGGGTCGGTCGAGTGCCACGCGAGGTCGAGGCGGGCGGGCCGCTGCTCGAGCGGGCCGACGCCGTCCTCCCATCGGTACCCGGAGACGAAGTTGCCGCCGGGGTAGCGCACGGTGCTGACCCCGAGCTCGCGGGTCAGCTCGAGCACGTCCTTGCGGAACCCGTCGGCGTCGGCCGTCGGGTGCGCGGGGTCGTGGATGCCGGTGTAGACGCAGCGGCCGAGGTGCTCGACGAACGAGCCGAACGTGCGCCGGCGGACCGGTCCGACCCGGAAGGCCGGGTCGAGGGTGAGTCGGACGGGGATCATGAGGTCTCCTGGTTCGGTCGGTGATCGAGTGCGGTCCAGCGGACCCCGTGGGAGGGGACCTCGAGGACGAGCGCCCCCTCGGGTTCCCACGCGGTCGGGTGCAGGTCAGGGGTGGTCCCGGGGTCCCACAGGTCCCGAGTGGTCCAGCTGCCGGCGGCGCGGCCGACCAGCGAGGCGAGCGGGAGCGACACCGTCCGCGTCGTGGGCCCGGTCCAGAAGGCGGCGACGTAGGTCGTCGCCCCCTCGACCGCCGTCCACACGATCAGCTCCCCGTCGTCCAGCGGTTCGCGGACGAGCTCGCGCCCGTCGGTCGCGTGCCGCAGGACGTGGCCGACCGCCGGGTTGGCCAGCAGGTCGAGCGTGGCGGGCTCGCTGGTGGGCAGGTCTCCCCCGACCATCAGCGGCGAGCGGGCCATCACCCAGAGCGTGAGGATCGTGCGCTGCTCGTCGGGGGTGAGCCGGCTGTGCCGGTCGTCCCCCCGCTCGGCGCGCAGGCCGATCCGGCCGAGCGGCAGCATGTCGGCGTCCGCCCAGCCGCCAGGGCGCTGGAACGGCGCCCACCGGGCGAGCCGCGCGAACTGGGCGTGCACGTCCTCCCAGCGGTCCCAGAGGTCGTCGGAGATGCGCCACATCTGGGCGTGCTCGCGCAGGTGGTCGACGTGCGCGGTGGACAGGTGCGTGCCCGGCGACAGCGACAGGACGATGTCCCGGCCCGAGCGCTCGATCGCGCGCGCCCACGCCTCGACCGCGTCCGGGTGGTACGGCGCGAGCATGTCGTCGACCTTGAGGAAGTCGACGCCCCAGCCCGCCAGCTGCGCGACGAGCCCGTCGAGGTACGCCTGCGCGGCGGGGTGGTCGTGGTCGAGCCCGTAGTTGTCGTCGTTCCACGGGCACACCGACGTGGTGTCGGCCGCGTCGCGTGCGGTCCAGGCGGTGCCCTCGACGGGGAGGTCCGCGTCGACGGCGATCCGCGGGATCCCCCGCATGAGGTGCACGCCGAACCGCAGGCCCAGGGCGTGCACGGCCTCGGCGAGCGGTCCGAAGCCGCGCCCGCCGGCCGCGGACGGGAACCGGTTCTCGGCGGGGAGCTGCCGCCCGAAGGCGTCGAGGGTGAGCGACGAGCCGTCGTTGTAGCCGTGCGCGCGGGCCGCCGGGTCGTACCAGTCGATGTCGACGACCACCGTGTCCCACCCGTGCGGCAGCAGGCGCTCGGCCAGCACGGTGGCGTTCGCCAGGACCTCGTCCTCGGTCACCGTGGTGCCGTAGCTGTCCCAGCTGTTCCACCCCATGGGTGGTGTCTGCGCGTGGCGCGACATCGGGAGGCCCCCTTGCCCGTCGATTTCTACATCGTTGTAGACGCATCATGCATGGCCGCTCCGATGCCGTCAACCGACCGTTATGCGTTCGTGGCTTGACCCGGTGCCGGTTCCCGTGTCATGTTCTACATCGTTGTAGATCAACGTTGTAGATGCAGCGTCGATCAAGCGAATGAGGTCAACGACGACCCTGATGGACCAGCCCCACACCGGGTCCTGACGCGACCGTGACCTCGCACATCCTTGGGATATGGGAGGCAGGACGATGAAGAAGAACAGGCTCATCGCCGGCGCCGTGTGCGCCGCGATCGCCGGGACGCTCACGCTGACGGCGTGCAGCGACGGTGGCGACGGCGCAAGCGACGGCGGCGCCAAGGAGATCACGTTCATGTTCCGCGGCGGACCGGACGAGAAGGCTGCGTACGAGGCCGCGATCAAGAAGTACACCGCGGACACCGGCGTGAAGGTGAAGGTCATCGTGACCGACGCCGACCAGTACGCCACCAAGCTCCAGGCGGCCGTCGCCGGCAACAACGTGCCCGACGTGTTCTACATCGAGCAGGCCACCCTGCAGTCGTACGTGAGCTCCGGCGTCCTGGCGGACATCACCGACCAGGTCGAGGCCAGCGGGATCGACCTGGACAACATCTGGCAGTACGGCGTCGACTCCTACCGGTTCGACGGCACCCTGCAGGGCACCCCCGAGGGCCGGCTCTACGGGCTGCCCAAGGACGTCGGCCCGTTCTCGTTCGGCTACAACAAGACGATGCTCGAGGCCGCGGGCATCCCGCTGCCCGACAAGGACACCCCGCTCACGTGGGACGAGTTCGTCGACGTCAGCAAGCAGCTCACGGTGGACACCGACGGCGACGGCGCCGTGGACCAGTGGGGCACCGGGCTCAACGTCCAGTGGAACCTGCAGTCGCTGGTCTGGAGCAACGGCGGCGACTGGACCAACGAGGACCGCACCGAGGTCACCGTGGACACCCCCGAGTTCGCCGAGGCGCTGCAGAAGTTCGCGGACCTCACCAACGTCGACAAGGTCACGCCGTCGGCGTCCGACGCGGCGACCCTCGACACGTACCAGCGCTGGATGGCCGGCGAGATCGGCTTCTTCCCGGTCGGCCCGTGGGACGTCTCGGTCTACAACGACCTCGACTTCGACTACGACCTGATCCCCTGGCCCACCGTCGGTGACGGCGGCACGGCCACCTGGCTCGGCTCGCTGGGCATCGGGGTCTCCGCGACCTCGAAGCACCAGGACGACGCGGTCAAGCTCGTCACGTACCTGAGCACCGACGCCGACGCGCAGCAGACGCTCGTCGACGCCAACATCCAGATCCCCAACCTGATCGACATGGCGGAGGCCTGGGCTGCCGAGGAGGGCGCCGAGCCCGCCAACCGGCAGGAGTTCCTGGACATCGCGCAGGACTACGGCCGCGCGATGCCGGCGGCGTTCACGTACGGGGCCGAGTGGTACGACGAGCTCTGGACCAACATCCAGCCCGTCCTCGACGGCAAGCAGACCGCCGCCGACTACCTCGCCGAGGAGCAGCCGAAGATGCAGTCGCTCCTCGACGAGTCGAACGCCACCGCCGAGCAGGCGGCAGCGGGCAAGTAGCACCACCTCCTCCCTGTCCCCGCCGCCCGGGCACGCCCCCGGGCGGCGGGGACCCCTGGAAAGGTTCCGAGATGACTGCGACCATCGAGTCGACCGCCACCGGCCTGACGTCGGAGCAGCGAGCGAAGCGGGCCAACAGACGCCTGCACCGCACCGAGCACCGGTGGGCGCTGGCGTTCGTCGCGGCCCCGATCATCGGGTTCCTGCTCTTCACGCTGTACCCGATCTGCTTCGCGGTCTACGCGTCGCTGACCAGCTGGAACGGGCTCGGTCCGATGACGTTCGTCGGGCTCGACAACTACGTGGCGCTGTTCGGCGACGAGTACTTCCGCATCTCGATGTACAACACGTTCTTCTACATGATCGGCATCCCGATCGGCCTGGCGCTCTCGCTCCTGCTGGCCCTGGCGCTGAACCGGAAGATCCCCGGCCGCACGGCGTTCCGCACCATCTACTACGTGCCGGTGATCTCGTCGCTGGCCGCCATCGCGATCGTGTGGCAGTTCGCCTACAACGGTGACTTCGGCCTGATCAACCAGGTGCTCGCCTGGTTCGGGATCGAGGGTCCCGACTGGCTGCAGAACACCGCCACCGTCAAGCCCGCGATCATCATCATGGCCATCTGGAAGGGCCTGGGGTACTCGATGCTCCTGTACCTGGCGGCCATCCAGGGCGTCCCCGCGTCCCTGCACGAGGCAGCAGCGCTCGACGGCGCCAACGCGTTCCAGAGGCTGCGGAACATCACCTTGCCGATGGTGCGGCCGGTGACCTTCTTCCTGGTGGTCACCAACATCATCGCCGGGTCCCAGATCTTCACCGAGATCAACATCATGACGCCCGCGGGCGGACCGGAGTTCAGCTCCGCCTCGATCGTCTGGTACATCGTGCGCAAGGCGTTCAAGTACCAGCAGATGGGCTACGCGACGGCGATGTCGATCGTCCTCGGCGTGCTGGTCTTCGTCATCACCTTCATCCAGTTCCGCCTCAACCGGCGCAACAGCTTCAGCATCGACTGAGGGAGAACTCCCATGGCCACGACCTTGATGAAGCCCCCCACCCCGGCGCTGAAGGACAAGCCCCGCACGGGCGCGCAGCGCGAGAGCCGCCTCGGCAACGTCGCCCTGTTCCTCCTGCTCGCCGTCGGCTCGCTCGCGATGCTCGCGCCGCTGCTCTGGATGTTCACCACTGCGCTGAAGACCAAGGTGCAGGTGTTCGCCCTGCCCCCGGTCTGGATCCCGGACCCCCCGCAGTGGGACACGTTCGTGCGCATGTGGACCGAGGCGCCGATCCTGTCGGGCTTCAAGAACAGCCTCATCGTCGCGCTGAGCGTGACGGTCATCGGGACGTTCACGTCCGCGCTCGCCGCGTTCGCGCTGGCCAAGCTGCGGCTGCCCTACAAGAACGCGATCTTCCTCGTCCTGCTGTCGGGCCTGATGGTGCCGTACCCGACGATCATGATCCCGCAGTTCGTGATGTTCTCCCGGCTGCACTGGGTGGACACCCTGCTGCCGCTGATCGTCCCCCTGCTGTTCGGGAACATCATCATGATCTTCTTCCTGCGGCAGTACCTGTCGACGGTCCCCGACTCCATGATCGAGGCGGCCAAGATCGACGGGGCGTCCTACCTGCAGATCTTCCGCGTCATGATCCTGCCGATGATCCGGCCCGCGATCGCCGCCCAGTTCATCCTCTGGTTCATGTTCATCTGGAACGACTACCTGGCGCCGATCCTCTACCTGAACACGCCCGAGAAGCAGACGCTCCAGGTGGTCATCGCCAACCTCAACGTCGAGTTCGCGACGCAACGCGACTACCCGCTGATCATGGCCGCGTCGTTCGTCGCGCTGCTGCCGATCCTGGTCGTGTTCCTCATCTTCCAGCGGCAGATCATCGAGTCCGTCGCGCTCACCGGCTCGAAGGGCTGACGGGATGCTCCCCGACACGGCCCTCTGGGGCGGCCGGCATGCGCACGACCCCACTGCGGTGCGCGACGACAACGGCACGTACTGGCTGTTCTCCACCGACGCGTGGTCGGACGGCCCGGTGCGCGCCGGCGTGCAGGTCCGCCGGTCGAAGGACCTGGTCACCTGGGAGTTCCACGGCTGGGCGCTCGACGGTGTGCCCGCCGACGGCGCCGCCTGGTCCGGAGCAGCCGGCCTCTGGGCGCCTGACGTGGTGCGGGTGGGCGACGAGTGGCGCATGTACTGGTCGGCGTCGACGTTCGGCTCGCGGACCTCCGCGATCGGCCTCGCCGTGGCACCGCACCCGACCGGTCCGTGGGAGGACCGGGGACTCGTGGTGACCAGCCTGCACGAGGTCGAGGGACCGAACGCGATCGACGCGAACGCCGTGGTCGACGCGGACGGCCGGCACTGGATGGTCTACGGCTCGTTCTTCGGCGGCATCCACGCGCTCGAGCTGGACCCGACGACCGGCCTCGCCCTCGGCGAGGCGCCGGGGATCCTGCTCGCGCGCCGGCCGCGCAGCGTCGAGGGGGCCGTGGAGGGCGCGTTCGTCCTGCCCCGCCCCGACGGCGGCTACGCGCTCGTCCTGTCCTACGACTCGCTCTTCTCGACCTACCACGTGCGCGTCGGGGTCTCCGCGCAGCTGACCGGCCCGTACGCCGACCGCGCGGGCCGCGACCTGACCGACCTCACCGGCGACCMCACGCGCATCGGCACGCTCATGCTGGCGGGCCACACGCTGGACGGCGGCCGCCCCTGGCTGGCCCCCGGGCACGCCTCMGTGCTCACCGACGGCGACCGCCAGCTGCTGGTCCACCACGTCCGCGACGCCGACGACCCCACGCAGCACGAGGTGCAGGTGCGCCGGCTGGTCTGGACCGCCGACGGCTGGCCCGCCGTGTCGCCGCAGCCGTGGGCGGGCGACGCCGAGCCCGACGACGACCCGCCCACCGACCCCGCCGCGCTGGCCGGGACGTGGGAGGTCGTCACGTTCGACCAGGCCACCGCGGGCTACCTGACGTCGTCCCGGACCATCGAGATCGGCGACGACGTCCTCGCGCAGACCCGGTCGCACGGGGACGGCCGGTTCTCCTGGCCGGGCCTCGACCTCGTCGTCTTCCCGTCGGTCGACGCCGTCCGCGCCGTCCGCACGCTGTCGTTCGCCGGGCTCGACGCGGAGGGCAACGCGACGCTCGGCACGCGGGTGGGATCGTGAGCGCCGGCGTGCACGAGGACGTCGCGGAGGGCTGGGCCGGGCGCGTCATGGTGTTCCTGCGCGCGGGCACCCAGCTCGTCGCCGTGAACGTGCTCGTGGTGCTCGGCACGCTCCTCGGCGCCGTCGCCCTGGGCGCCTACCCCGCGCTCGCCGCGGGCGGCGGTCTGCTGGCGCGCCTGGCGGGCGGGGCGCCGTCCGAGCACCTCTGGCGCGAGTTCTGGTCGGCGTACCGGGCGGGGTTCCGTCGGCTCAACCTGCTCGGCGCACCCCTGACCGTCGGGTTCGCGCTGCTGACGCTCGACGCGTCGGTGCTCGCCGCCGCGTCACCGGGGCCGACGAAGGCGGCGCTGACGGTCGGCGTCGTCGTCCTGACCGCGTACCTGGTCCTCGCGCTCGCGACCCTGGTGCCCGTCGCCCGGCGCTACGACGACGTCCCCGCGGCGCGCACGTGGCGGTTCGTCGCCGTCGCGCCGCTGCTGTCCCCCGTCACCAGCCTGGCCGTCCTGGCCGTGCTCGCCGTCCTGGCGGTCACGTTCACCTACGTCGGCGTGCTGGTCCCCCTCGTCGGGCTCAGCCTGCCGCTCCTGGCCACGGGCTGGCTCGTCGAGCAGCGGCTCGCCACGCTCGACGCCCGCACGGCGTAGAAGTGCAGGCTCAGCCGGCGGTCGCGGGTGGCGCCTGCTCCCCCAGCGTCGACTCCCGGCCGATGATCTCGAAGTCGGTGATGACCTGCACGAACGGCTTGTCGGGCTCGAGCTCGTCGATGCGCGCGAGCAGCAGGTCGACGGCCGTCGTCGCGATCTGCTCCCGCCCGGGCGACACCGTGGTCAGCGTCGGTGAGGAGTAGGCGGTCTCCTCGATGTCGTCGAAGCCGATGACCGCGATCTGCCCCGGCACGTCGATGCGGCGCGCGTGCAGCACGTGCAGAGCGCCCAGGGCGAGGGCGTCGTTCAGCCCGAACACGGCATCGATCTCGACGCCGGAGTCCAGCAGACGTTCCATCGTCTCGGCGCCCGTCGCGCGGTGCCACAGMCCCGCCTCACCGATCAGCGCGGGATCCACCGTGAGACCGGCCTCCTGGAGCGCCTGCCGGTAGCCCTGGACGCGCAGCGCGGCCGATCCCATGGTCTCGCCCTCGTGGGCGCCCACGACCGCGATGCGTCGCCGCCCCAGGTCCAGCAGGTGCTGCGTGGCGGCACGGGCGGCCTCGACGTTGTTCATGGTCACGTGGTCGGCCGGGCCGCCGAAGATCCGCTCGCCCAGCAGCACCATCGGGAAGTCGACGTGCAGCGCCGCGGCGTCCTGCGGCCCGAGCGCCAGCGGGGAGAAGATCAGGCCGTCCGTGAGGTGCCGGCGCTGCCCGGAGAGCACGTCGAGCTCGCGCTCGCGCACGGACCCCGTCTGCTCGATGAGGACGGTCAGACCACGGGCCTCGGCAGCGCGGATCACCGAGTCGGCGAGCTCCGCGAAGTACGGCAGCGACAGCTCCGGCACCGCGAGGCCGATGAGGCCGGTCCGCCCGCGACGCAGGTTCCGCGCCGAGATGTTCACCTGGTACCCGAGGTCCGCGATGGCGGCCTCGACCCGTTCCTTGGTGGCGGGCCGGATGTACTGGTACCCGTTCACCACGTTGGAGACGGTCTTGATCGAGACCCCCGCCCGCGCGGCGACCTCGTGCATCGTCACTGCGGATCCCCGTTTGGCCGTGCTCATCGCTGTCTCCCTGGTGCGCGCCCCTGCCGAGGGACAGAGTCCCAGACCGCCGCAACTCTACATCGTTGTAGAAGCGTGTCGGCGGAAACACGACGGGCCCGGCAGGTGCCGGGCCCGTTCGTCGGAGCTGGCGACCTCACGGCCGCCGTGGCTCACTTCTTGTTGCGACGCTGGTGACGCGTCTTGCGCAGCAGCTTGCGGTGCTTCTTCTTGGCCATCCGCTTGCGGCGCTTCTTGATGACGGAGCCCATGGGGTCCTCACTTCGCTTCCGGTGGAGGCCCGACGACGGGCCGTTCTGGTGGTCGATCGACGCGTAGAAGAGATCGAGTGCTACCGAGTCGACCACGCACGAACAAAGTCCGAGGCTCTACCTTACGCGATCACCAGGGCTCCGAGCGACGCGCGGTCGTCTCAGGACGATCGGCGATCCTGCTCGCGCGCCTCCACAGCCGGCGATGTCGCCAGGTAGTGGTCGAGCGCGTCCTGCGGGACACGGAACGAGCGGCCGACGCGGACCCCGGGCAGCTCGCCCGAGTGCAGCAGGCGGTAGACCGTCATCTTGGAGACGCGCATGACGTCGGCGACCTCGAGCACCGTGAGGAATCGCGTGCGGCCCGGCTGGTCCCGCTGCTCGCTCATGTCCGCTTCCGTTCCGCCCGGCGCGCGGCGGGCCCGCGCACCCACCCTGCGGGTGCCGGACCAGCGTAGTGGCGCGTGGGACACGTGGGATAGAGGAGACCCATGGGACTTCCCTCATCCGGCCCAGTCGCCAGGCGCCGAACCCGACCGGGCTGCCGATCTGGAGGCGATTCCGGCACCCCTGTCGGGTTCGTCACCCGGCACGGCCACGATGGAGGGATCAGTCGTGGTCCGGGTCCAGGCCCAGGGACGGGAAGACCGCCGCGCGGGTGGCGCGGATCGACCGGTCGACGTCGTCGCCCGGGTCGTAGCCGGCCGACCACGGGCTGAACCGCGCGTCCCGGCCGTCGGTCATCACGTCGGGACCCAGCCGCCCGTACCGCTCCCGCACCAGGGAACGCCACGCGTCAGGGACCGGCGTCCCGGGCTCGACCGGGTGGTGCGTCGCGATGCCCAGCAGGTGCGTCCACGACCGCGGCACCACGTCGACCACGGCGTACCCGCCCCCACCCAGCGCCACCCAGCGGCCGTCCGCGACCTCGTGCGCCAGGTCGTGCAGCAGGTGCGCCGCCCGCACCTGCCCGTCGATGCTCACCCGCAGGTGCGTCAGGGGGTCCAGCAGGTGCGTGTCGCAGCCGTGCTGCGTGACCAGCACGTCCGGGTCGAACGCGCGCACCACGGCCGGCACGACGGCGTCCAGCGCCCGCAGCCAGCCGGCGTCGCCGGTGCCCGACGGGAGCGCGACGTTGACGGCCGACCCCTCCGCGCCCGGTCCCCCGGTCTCGCGAGCGTGACCGGTCCCCGGGAACAGGGCCTGCCCGGTCTCGTGCACCGAGACCGTGAGCACGCGCGGGTCGTCCCAGAAGACCGCCTGGACTCCGTCGCCGTGGTGCGCGTCGACGTCCACGTAGGCCACGCGCGTCGCACCCGCGTCCAGGAGCGCGCGGATGGCGACGGCCGCGTCGTTGTACACGCAGAACCCCGACGCCGACGCCGGCATCGCGTGGTGCAGGCCGCCGGTGACGTTGACGGCGTGCAGCGCGCGCCCCTCCCAGACCGCGAGCGCCGAGTCGACCGACCCCTGCACCACGCGGGCGGACGCCTCGTGCATGTCTGGGAACACGGGGTCGTCGGACGTGCCCAGGCCGAACGTGGGATCCGCGGTGCCGTCCGTCGACGCGGCGTGCACGGCGGCCACGTACGCGGGCGTGTGGACGGTCTGCAGGAGGGCGTCCGAGGCCATCTCGGCGCCGACCAGCTCGACGTCGTCGCCGACCAGCAGGCCGAGCGCCTCCGCCAGCCGGATGGTCAGGTCCAGCCGCTCGGACGTCATGGGGTGCCCGTGGCCGAAGTCGTACGCGAGCATCTCGCGCGACCAGACCACGCGCACGGGTGCAGACGACGTCATGCGCTCACCGTCGCACCCGGCGCTGCCGATGTCGATCCGACTGGCCCGATCCCTGCCGCACGCCTGTCGGGTCGAACCACACGCCCGGGGCGTGCCAGAGTTGCCCCGACCGGCGAGCGCCGGCCGGTTGCGGGAGGTGTGATGGCGCGGGGTGGCCCGGGCGTGGCGTGGCGGGCGCGCGAGATCGTCGACCGTTCCGCACGGCAGTCCCCCGCCCGGCTCGCGCTCGGCGTGTTCGGCCTGGTGATCGGCCTGGTCACGCTCGGCCTGTCCGCCCCGTGGGCGACCGCCAGCGGACAGCGCGCGCCGTTCGTCGACGCGCTGTTCACCGCCACCTCGGCCAGCACCGTCACCGGCCTGGTCGTGGTCCCCACGGGCGAGTACTGGTCGGCGTGGGGCCTGGTCGTCATCCTCATCGCCATCCAGATCGGCGGCCTCGGGGTGATGACGCTGGCGTCGCTGCTCGGCATGGCCGTCTCCCGCCGCATCGGCCTGACGCAGCGGCTGCTGGTGTCGTCGGAGACCAAGGAGACGCGGCTGGGCGAGGTCGGGTCGCTGATCCGGACCGTCATCATCACGTCCGTCGCGCTCGAGCTGATCATCGCGCTCGTCCTGTTCCCGCGGTTCCTCATGTTCGACGAGCGCGTGGGTGCGGCCGCGTGGCACTCCGTCTTCTACGCGATCTCCTCGTTCAACAACGCGGGCTTCGTGCCCACGCCCTACGGACTCGAGCCGTTCGTGTCCGACTGGTGGGTGCTGATGCCGATCATCATCGGCGTCTTCATCGGCTCTCTCGGCTTCCCTGTGATCCTCAACGTGGCCCGGCACCTGCGCGAGGCGCGGCGGTGGAGCCTGCACTCGAAGCTCACCGTGACCACCAGCCTCGCGCTCGTCGTGGCGGGGTCGGTCCTCGTGGCGGCGTTCGAGTGGACCAACCCGGASACGTTCMAGCCGCTCGGTCCCAGCGCCACGATCTTGGCGTCCCTGTTCGCGGGTGTCATGCCCCGCTCCGGCGGATTTTCGACGGTGGACATCGGCGAGATGCACGAGGGCACCTGGCTGCTCATGGACGCGCTCATGTTCGTCGGTGGTGGCTCGGCGTCGACCGCGGGCGGCATCAAGGTCACGACGCTCGCCGTGATGCTGCTCGCGATCCTGGCCGAGGGCCGCGGCGACAAGGACGTCGAGGCGTACGGACGCCGGATCCCGCGCGAGGCGCTCCAGGTCGCGATCGCCGTCTCGCTCGTCTCCGCGACGCTCGTGCTCGTCTCCTCGCTGCTGCTCCTGGCCATGACCGGACTCACCCTGGACCGGGTGCTCTTCGAGGTCATCTCGGCGTTCGCCACCTGCGGACTGTCCACGGGGATCACCCCTGGGCTGCCCGACGGCGCCAAGTACGTGCTCACCGTGCTCATGTTCATCGGCCGGACCGGCACGATGACGCTTGCGGCCGCGCTCGCGCTGCGCAACCGTCGTCGGGTGATCCGGCTACCAGAAGAGAGGCCGATCATTGGCTGACAGGTTTGGCGACTCCCTCAAAGGGACGCAGAACGCACCCCGCACGCCGAAGAAGGACTCGGGCGTGCTCGTCATCGGGCTCGGCCGGTTCGGGTCCGCCATCGCCGCGACCCTGGACCGCCTCGGGCAGGACGTGCTCGCCGTCGAGCGCAACCCCGAGCTCGTCGCCCAGTGGGCCGGCCGCATCGCGCTGGTCGAGGCCGACGCCGCCAACCCCGAGGCGCTCGAGCAGCTCGGTGCGCGCGAGTTCCCCGTGGCCGTCGTCGGGGTCGGGTCCTACCTCGAGGCGTCGGTGCTGATCACCGGCAACCTGGTGGACATCGGGGTCCCCCAGATCTGGGCCAAGGCCGTCAGCAACGAGCACGCGCGCATCCTGCAGCGCATCGGTGCGCACCACGTGGTGCTCCCCGAGGCCGACGCCGGCGCGCGCGTGGCCCACCTGGTGTCCGGCAAGCTCCTCGACTACATCGAGGTGGAGGACGGGTTCACCATCGTCAAGATGCGCCCGCCCAAGGAGACGCAGGGGTTCACGCTCGCGCAGTCGAAGGTGCGTGAGCGCTACGGCGTGACCGTGATCGGCGTGAAGAGCCCGGGCATCGACTTCGTCTACGCGACCCCGGAGACACGCCTGTCGACCAACGACCTCATCATCGTCTCCGGCCACGCCGACCTGCTGGAGCGCTTCGCGGCCCGCCCCTGAGCCCTCCGGGGCCACCCGCATCGCTGGGCGGGCCGCGTGGTCCGCAGACGGTGCACGACGAGCGCGGCAGTCGCGACTGCCGCGCTCGTCGTGACGATCTCGGATGGCCGGCCGGCCGGCCGTCAGCGGCGCCGGATCGCCAGGATGCGCTGCAGGACCACGAAGATCAGCAGCAGGGCGCCGATGAAGATCTTGGTCCACCAGGAGCTCAGGGTGCCCTCGAACGTGATGATGGTCTGGATCAGGCCCAGCACMAGCACGCCGAGCACCGAGCCCAGGACGAAGCCGCTGCCACCGGTCAGCAGGGTGCCGCCGATGACGACCGCGGCGATCGCGTCGAGCTCCATGCCGACACCGGTCAGCGCGTAGCCGGACCGCGAGAAGATCGCGAACAGCAGACCGCCGAGCCCTGCGCAGGTGCCGCTGATGACGTAGACGAGCACCTTGGTGCGCGCCACGGGCAGGCCCATGAGCTTCGCGGACTGCTCGCTGCCGCCGATCGCGTACACCGTGCGGCCGAACCGCGTGTAGTGCAGCGTCACGAAGGCGATGGCCACGACGGCCAGCGCGATGACGCCGCTGGGCGTGATGACCAGGCCGTCCTCGGTGCCCCAGCGGGTGCGGGCGAGCGCGACGATCGTCGGGTCGGTGATCGGGATGGACTCCGGCGCCACGATGTAGCAGAGGCCGCGCGCCAGGAACATCGCGGCCAGGGTGGCGATGAAGGGTTGTATCTCGAACACGTGGACCATCACGCCGACCACGAGGCCGATGACGGTGCCGACGAGGATCACGAGCGGGATCGCCACGGCAGCGCTGTAGCCGTGCGTGAACATCCACGCCGCGACGCAGCCCGACAGGGCGACGACGGCGCCGACCGACAGGTCGATGCCCCCGGTGAGGATCACGAACGTCATGCCGACGGCGATCACCACGAGGAACGAGTTGTTGATGAGCACGTTGGCGATGACGCGGCCGGTGAGGAAGTTCTCGTACCGGGAGCCGCCGATGGCCAGCATGGCGATCAGGACGACCACCGTGCCCAGGACGGGCAGGTAGCGCTCGTCGATGCGGAACCTGCGGACGCGCGAGCCGAGGGACGGCCGCGCGTCGGCGGGTGCCTTCGGGGAGGTGAGCTGGTCGGTCGCCATCAGGCCGGGACCTCCACGGGAGCAGGAGCGGTGGCACGTTTGCGTGCGCGGAGCTTGTGGCGGACCACAGGCGACTGGAGCAGGCAGACGAGGATGACGACGAGCGCCTTGAACAGGGACACCGCGTTGGCGGGGATGCCCAGGATGGTCACCGAGAACGTCAGCGTGGTGATCACGAGGACACCGACCAGCGTGCCGACCAGCGAGAACTTGCCGCCGGCCAGCGAGGTGCCGCCGATCACGACCGCCAGGATGGCGTCCAGCTCGATGAACAGGCCGGCGTTGTTGGCGTCGGCCGCCATGATGTCCGAGCTGCGGATGAACCCGGCGACGCACGCGAAGAACGCGCACAGGATGTAGACGGTCCAGATGATGGTCCGGGCCCGCACACCCGCCAGCCGGGAGGCGACGGGGTTGATGCCGACCGACTCGATGAGCACCCCGAGCGCCGTGCGGCGCGTGATGAGCGCCATCGCGACGAAGAAGAACCCGGCGATGAGCGCCGCGACGGGCAGCCCCAGCCAGTAGCCGGTGGCGATCGTGTGGTACGGCTCGCTGTTCACGGTGGTGATCTGGCCGCCGGTGATGAGCATCGCGATACCCCGGCCGGCGGTCATGATCACCAGGGTCGCGATGATCGGCTGGATCCCGACGACCGCGACCAGGAACCCGTTGAACACCCCGATCAGGAGGCAGACCAGCACCGCGCTGCCGAGCGCGGACAGCACGACGGTGAGCGACTCGGGGTTGTCCGACGCCGCGATCTGGGACAGGGCGACCGCCCCGGCGATCGCCATGACGGCACCGACGGACAGGTCGATGCCGCGCGTCGCGATGACGAGCGTCATGCCCAGGGCCACGAGCAGCAGCACGCTGGAGCGCCGCACGATGTCGATCGGGCCGCCGTAGAGGTGCCCGTCGAGGACGGTGATGTTGAGGAAGGTGTTCGACTTGAGCACGCAGGCCAGCACCAGCACGGCCAGGGCCACGATCGGCCAGAACAACCGGTGCCGGGTGACGGCGCCGGCCGAGCTCATGACGGAGCTCATGACGTTCCTCCGCTCGCGATGAGGTGGACGACGTCGTCGGTGGTGACGTCGTCGGAGTTGGTGATCTCGGCGACCTTGCGGCGGTCGCGCAGCACCGCGATGCGGTGGGACAGGCGCAGGACCTCGTCCAGCTCGGCGGAGATGAACACGACGGCCATCCCCTGCGCGGCGAGGTCGGCCACGAGCTTCTGGATCTCGGCCTTGGCGCCGACGTCGATCCCGCGCGTGGGCTCGTCGAGGAGCAGGAGCTTCGGGGCGGTGGCGAGCCAGCGCGCGAGCAGCACCTTCTGCTGGTTGCCGCCGGACAGGTTGCCGGCGATCGCCTCGGGGTTGGCCGGGCGGATGCCGAGCGCCTCGATGTAGCGGTTGACGACCTCGTCGGACTTCCGCCTGGAGATCCGGCGCAGCCAGCCGCGGTCGGCCTGCAGGCCGAGCACGATGTTCTCGCGCACCGTCAGGTCACCGACGATGCCCTCGGTCTTGCGGCTCTCCGAGGAGTACACGATGCCGCGCGCCAGGGCGGTGCGCGGGGTCCGCATCTTCGTGGCCTTCCCCTCGACCCGCAGCTCGCCCATGTCCGCGTGGTCGGCGCCGTAGAGCAGCCGCGCCAGCTCGGTCCGACCCGAGCCGAGCAGGCCCGCGAGCCCGACGACCTCACCGGCGTACACGTCGAGGTCGAACGGCTCGATCGTGCCCTTGCGGCCGAGACCGATGGCCTGCACGAACGGCTGCGTGTCGGAGCGCTCGGCGACGGACCGCTTCGGGGCCTCCTCGAGCTCCTCGAGCACGGCGAGCGCACGGCCGATCATCTTCTGCACGAGCTCGACGCGGTCGAGCTCGGCCGTGCGGTACTCGCCGACCAGCGTGCCGTTGCGCAGGACCGTCATCCGGTCGCTGATCTCGTACACCTGGTCGAGGAAGTGGGACACGAACAGGATGGCGACGCCGCGGTCGCGCAGCGCGCGCACGACGTCGAACAGCCGGGCCACCTCGTCCGCGTCCAGGCTGGACGTCGGCTCGTCGAGGATGAGCACCCGGGCGTCGACGACCATCGCGCGCGAGATCGCCACCAGCTGCTGCACGGCCAGCGAGTGGGACGACAGCGACGACTTCGGGTCGATGTCGAGGTTCATGGTGCGCAGGTGCTCGCGCGCCGCGCTGCGGGTGCGGCGCCAGTCGACGACCCCGGCCCGGCGCACCTCGTGGCCGAGCATGATGTTCTCCGCGACCGAGAGGTTGTCGCAGAGGTTGACCTCTTGGTAGACCGTGCTGATCCCCGCGGCCTGGGCCTGCGCGGGACCGGCGAACGTGCGCTCCTCGCCGTCGACGACGATCGACCCGGAGTCGATCGTGTACACGCCGGTGAGGGCCTTGATGAGGGTGGACTTCCCGGCGCCGTTCTCGCCCATCAGGGCGTGCACCTCGCCCGGGAACAGCCGGAGGTCGACGCCGTCCAGCGCCTTGACCCCGGGGAACGTGATGGAGATCCCGGTCATCGCGACGATGGGGGCCGGGTCCTGCGTGGTGACTGCTGTGTCGGTCATCGTCGACCTTTCGTCCGCGCCGGTCTCACGGTACCGGCAGGGCGGTGCTGCCCGGGGGGACGCGGAGGTCCCCCCGGGCAGCTTTTGACGAGCCAGTGAGAGGCTGTGAGGTCAGTACTGGCGGTCGGCCAGAACTGCCTGTGCGCCCGCCTGGTCGAAGGCCTCGTCCTTGGTGACGATGCGCGGCTCGACGGTGCCGCCGTCCTCGAGGGTCTTGATGATCTCCGCGAGGTCCGGGCCGAGCAGCGGGTTGCACTCGACGATGTAGCTGATCTCGCCGGCGGCGAGGGCGGTCATGCCGTCCTTGACGCCGTCGATCGTGACGACCTTGATGTCCTTGCCGGGCACCTTGCCGGCCGCCTTGATCGCCTCGATGGCACCCAGGCCCATGTCGTCGTTGTGCGCGTACACGACGTCGATGTCGGGGTACGCCTGGAGGAAGCCCTCCATGACCGTCTTGCCCTCGGCGCGCGTGAAGTTGCCGGTCTCGGAGGCGATCACCGAGATGTTGTCGTTGCCGGCGATGGCGTCCTCGAACCCGGTCTTGCGGTCGATCGCCGGTGCGGAGCCCGTGGTGCCCTGCAGCTCGACGACGTTGATGGGCTCGGTGGCCAGGTTGTCCGAGACCCACTCGCCGATCCGCTTGCCCTCCTCGACGAAGTCGGACCCGATGAACGTCACGTAGAGCGACGTGTCCTCGGAGTCGACCGCGCGGTCGGTCAGGATGACGGGGATGCCGGCGTCCTTGGCCTCCTCGAGCACGCTGTCCCAGCCGGACTCGACGACCGGGGAGAACGCGATGTACTGCACGCCCTGGGCGATGTACGACCGGATCGCCTGGATCTGGTTCTCCTGCTTCTGCTGGGCGTCCGAGAAGCTGAGGTCGAACCCGGCGTCCGCGGTGAGCGCGTCCTGGATCGACTTGGTGTTGGCGGCACGCCAGCCGCTCTCCGAGCCGACCTGGCTGAAGCCGACCGTGATCGCGCCGCTGTCGCCGCCGTCCGAACCTGCGGTCTCCCCGTCGCCGGAGTCACCGCTGCTGCACGCTGCGAGCCCGAGTGCGAGCACCGCGATACCTGCGGCGATCGAACGAGTCCTGAACATCTTGCTGACCATCTGCTTCTCCTCCTCGAGAAACGCACTCTCTCGCGGGCCCGACCCACGCCGGTCGGGCCGCGTCGTGCACCCCGGGGCACGGGGGCACAAGGTCTGCTGGACCCGGGTCCAGCAGGTGGTTCGCCTGAATGTTAGCGCTCACATTCGCTGTGGGGGCGCCGTTCGCAGGTTGCATTCCGATCACGCTTCCACGGCGACACCCTGGCCCGGTCCACGACGACGCCTCCCTGGCGCAGCCCGGAGACCACAGCGCGGGTCGCAGCGGCGGACCACACCCGCGCCCTGCGGGGGCAGAGACGCCCGCCCGGTCAGGGGGTGCGGCGGCGGAGGGTGGCGGMGCCGACGACCAGGGCGCCGACGATGAAGCCGGCGATCACCGCCACGTCACCGCGCACGTCGGTCCAGGTACCGCCGGCGGCCAGCAGCTGCATGGCGTCCAGCGCGTAGGTCAGCGGGAGCACGCGGGAGATCCACTCGAGGACGGTCGGCATCTCGTCGCGCGGCATGAGCAGCCCGCAGGTGATGAGCTGGGGGAACAGGACCAGGGGCATGAGCTGGACCGCCTGGAACTCGGTCTTGGCGAGCGCCGACGCGCCCAGGCCCAGCGCGCACCCGAGCACGGCGTCGAGCACCGCGACGAGGACCACCAGCCCGATCGGGCCGGCGACGTCCATGCCGCACACCCACACGGCGAACCCGACGATGACGAGCGCCTGGACGGTCGCCAGCACGGCGAACGCGAGGGCGTAGCCGACGACGACGTCGCCGCGGCCGATCGGCAGGGTCATCAGCCGCTCCAGCGTCCCCGACGTGCGCTCCCGCAGCGTCGCGACGCTGGTGACCAGGAACATCACCATCATCGGGAAGAGCCCCACCAGGAGCGGACCGAACTGGTCGAGCACCGGGGTGCCGTGGAACATCCACGCGATCAGGCCGATGAGCACGCACGGCAGCAGGACGACGAGCGCGATGGTCCGCTTGTCGTGCCGCAGCTGCGTGAGGACGCGGTGCGCGGTGGCTGCGGTCAGCCCGACCGTCATCGTGCGCGACGGCGCGTCGCGCGCGGTCGTCGCGGTGAGCGTGGCGCTCATGCCCCTGCTCCTCTCCCGGCGCCGTCGGTGGCGGGGTGCCCGGCGCTCACGGCGCCGTCCTGTGCGGCGGCCTCGTCGACCAGGGCCAGGAACGCAGCCTCGGCGTCGGTCGTCCCGGTGCGTTCGAGCAGGGCGGTCAGCGGGCCGTCGGCCAGCACCGCTCCCCCGCGCAGCAGGACGAGGCGGTCGCACCGTGCCGCCTCGTCCATCACGTGGCTGGACACGAGGAGGCTGACCCCCGACCGGCTCAGGCGGTGGAACAGCTCCCACAGGTCGCGGCGCAGGACCGGGTCCAGGCCGACCGTCGGCTCGTCGAGCACCAGCAGGTCGGGCCGTCCCAGCAGGGCGATGGCCAGCGACACCCGCGAGCGCTCCCCGCCGGACAGGGCCCCGATGGACTGGTCGGCGCGCCCGAGGAGGTCGACGTCGGTGAGAGCCGCGCGGATGGCGGCAGCGTCCACCCCGAGGATCGCCGCCGCGTACCGGAGGTTCTCGGTGACGGTCAGGTCGGAGTACACGCTGGGCGACTGGGTGACGTAGCCGATCCGGCGCCGGAGCGCCGCGGAGCCCGCCGGCAGACCCAGCACCGTCACCGTGCCGCCCTCGACGATCTGCGCCCCCACGACGGCCCGCAGGAGCGTGGTCTTCCCGCTGCCGCTCGGGCCCAGGAGCCCGACCACCTGCCCGGCCGGCACGGTCAGGTCGAGCGACGGGATGACCGGGGTGCCACCGCGCACGACACGCAGGCCGACGATCTCGATCGCATTATTCCCCATGCGGGGAATTCTGCTCCTCGGGGTGCCCCGGCGCAAGGACTACTGCGTCGAGTCCACGATCACTGCGCGCAGCCGGTCCACGGCCGCCTGCTCCCCCTCGACCGAGAGCCCGTCGGCGCCGCCGCGCCCCCACAGCCACAGCTCGAGGTCCCAGGCCGAGCCGGTGACGGTCGCGGTGACGTCCTGGTCCTCGCCCTCCCAGGGCGCCTCACCGACGAGCTCCGCACACTCCTCGTCGTACTCCGTGCCGGTGGTCGGGGACGTGCCGTGGAACCGGCCGAACGCCGCGACCCACTCGCGGCCGGCGTCCGTGGCGCGCAGCCGGATGCGCTGCCCGTCGGGCGTGAACGTCGTCCAGGTGGGCAGCCCGCTCACCATGACGCCGAGCATCTCGTCGACCCCGTCGGCCGCGAGCTCGACCCCCGGGTCGGTGACCGGCAGTCCCGCGGTCTGCTCGGCGTCGACCCGGTGCACCAGCGCCTCGTGCGCCTGGCGGCGCAGCACCCACTCCACCGTCCCGCCCGTGGACGACCAGGACCAGCACGGCTCCGTCGGGTCGTGCGTGGCGAGCGCGGCCAGCAGCGCGTGGGTGCGCGTGCGCAGGAACGGGACCAGGTCGTCGTCGGGCCGGCGCTCGGTGTCGTCCGCGTCGTCGGGACCGGCGGGGGCGTTCCCGACGATCTGCGACCAGAAGTCCTGCACCTCGCCCAGGTGGAAGGCCAGGTCCGCCGCGCTCCAGTCCTGGCACGACGGCACCTGCGCCGCGAGCGGCGCCTGCGCGAGAGCGTCGGCCGTCCGCGCCGACTCGTCGGCGATCACGCGTGCGTAGTCCATGCGTCGCACGCTACCCACACCCACCGACGTTCCCGGCGTGCCCCACGCCCGATCCCGTGGCTACGGTGTCGGGTGCTCACCGACACCCTCCGCCGGCACGGCCCGGCCCTCGCGCTGGCCGCCCTCCTCGGCACGTCGGGGGTGCTCCACCTACGCAGACCCGGCATCTTCCGGCCGCTGATCCCGCGCACGCTGGGCGATCCCGACCCGTGGGTGCTGGGCAGCGGGGTCGCCGAGCTCGCGTGCGCCGCGGCGCTGGTGGCGCCTCCCACGCGACGGCTCGGCGGCTGGGCGTCGGCGGCCCTGCTCGTGGGGGTGTTCCCGGGGAACGTGACGATGGCGGTCCGGTCCCGGCCCGACGCGCGCGGGTGGGCCGGGAGGCCGGCCGTCGCGTGGGCGCGCCTGCCGCTGCAGGTCCCGCTGGTCGCGTGGGCCGTGGCCGTGGCCCGTCGCGCCGGCTGACCCCGGCGCCTACAGGGTGCTCAGCGGGCCGGTCAGATAGCGGTCGAGCGTGGGGCCGACGAGGGCGACGACGTCCTCGACCGGCATCGACGCCAGCGGTTCGAGCCGCAGGACGTGCCGGGCGAGCAGGACCCCGGCGACCTGCGACGCCACCAGCGACACCCGCAGCTGCTGGTCGGGCGGCGGCAGCAGCTGCGCGATGCGCGCGAAGACCTCCCGGCCGACGTACCCCGCGAGCGCCTCGGCCTGCATCTCGCCCGACGTCATGCCGGAGAACGCCACCCGCAGGGCGACGCCGCCGTCCTGTCCCCAGATCCCCAGCACCATGGTCAGCAGCCGCTCGCCGAGCCCGTCGACGCCACCGGCCGCGATCCGCGCGACCAGCGCGGCCGGGTCGACTCCGCTGGGCACGATCCCTGCGGCGAAGAGGTCGGACTTGGTGCGGAAGTAGTGCCGGACCAGGCCGGGGTCCACGTCGGCCCGCCGCGCCACCGACCGGATGCTCGCACCGTCGAAACCGCGCTCGGCGAACTCGTCCCGGGCGGCCGCGAGGATGGCTCCGCGCGTGTCCTCCCCGGCAGGGCGACGACCCCGTCGGCGGGCCGTGGCGGCAGGGCCGATGCCGTCGTCGTCGGCACCGGCAGGCGTGGACGTGGACATGGGCACAGCGTACGGAGCGGGCTCAGGACTCCGGGGGCGCGGTGCGCTGCGTCGGCACCTCCGTCAGCGTGGACGGGCCACGACCGGTGGGCCAGCGGACCGCGTGGGCGCCGGTGCGCGACGCCGCGACGGCCGCGACCGCCAGCGCGACGGCCGCGGCGGGGCCGACCAGCTCGAGCG